>JACUUN010000235.1 GCA_014859265.1 Coriobacteriia bacterium | reverse complement strand
AGGCTGAATGGAAGCGCACGGGCCGCGGTTTGCGGGTGATGCGCTACATCGTTAGGCTTTCAGATAACTGCTATCATCTGGCAGTGGGCTCTGGGAGGAGTCGATTCGTTCGCTTGTTCGTACTGATACTTGAGGGGGTATCGCATGAGAGCCATGCGTTCAATGCTGCTGTCCAGCGTCATCTTGGCGCTGTTGCTCGGAGTCGCGTCTCCTGCCATCGCAAAGTCCGACAAGAAGACGCCTCCCGATTCGGATCCGATCGTCACCTGGTACACGATTGAAGAGGTGCATCCCGACGGCACAGAGACACTCGTCTACGCGGGGGACGACCTCGCCGAGTTCAACGCCGCTCCTGACGTCAGCGTTATGGCCGAGGTTCCGGGGTCGAAGACAGTCACGTACAAGATCACGACCTACGGCCTGATTGGGACTCTCTACAGGATGTACAACAAGCTCAGCTGGAAATGGGACTCTTTGTACAGGTGCTATCTCGTCTCGAGGTCTGGGTGGGGCGAGGCGGTAGCCGCCGGTTGGAGCTACGTGGGCCTCGTCGACAACAGGTGGTGGGGGACTGGAACGAACTACATCACGAGTAGGTACAAGGGCAAGTTCCACTACGCCGCTGGCATCATCAACTACGACATGTACTCCGGCATCGAAGTCCAAGGATGGACCGGCGGATCCAGCGTATGTAAGAGTTACTAGCAGACTGTTCGTGGTTGGCGGGCTCGTTCTAGCACGCGCCACGTCTCCCGCATGAGCTAAGAGGCCCAGAGTCGTCGATACTCCCAGAGTCAACCGAGCCGCGTACCGGGACACCCGGTGCGCGGCTCATGTTCGTCATTCTCGACGGAAGCCCTACGCCGCGCTTCATCTCAAGCTCGACGGGCGATGATGAACCGGATGATTAGGTAGCAAACGAAGAAGCCAGATGCCGCCAGCAGCCCCGTGAGTCCCGCTAGCAGGTAGGCCAAGACTTGGCCGGCCAGTACTGCGGCGGCGAGTCGAAGGCCCGCTCTCTGTGGGTGGCTCTTGTCCCTCAGTGTCATTGCGGCCCCCGGTGCGTCGCTTCCATCAATGTGAAGGGTAGCACTCGCCTTCCCTGAAGCCTAACAATGAGATCGAGCTGACTCGCTGCGCTCGCAGCTCATCTCAAAGACGTTCGGTAAGACTGCGCCTCGGCACACAGATGAGGATCATCGTCTAGGACAGGGCCGCGCTCACCCCCGTGTGCGGCGACCGA
>JACUUN010000013.1 GCA_014859265.1 Coriobacteriia bacterium | reverse complement strand
GCCTGGCGGCCTCGGCCTTCGCGCGCTCGGCCCGAGCCGCGGTGATCTTGCCCCAGACCTTTAGTTTCATGTAGCCGATGACGACCACGCCTATCGCGATCAGTACCCACCAATACCACTCCATCGTTCGCGCCTCCATTCGGATTCGGGCCCCGGCTGCTACTGCGCCGCCATCTGTGCCTGCATCCTGCGGGCGAGCCATACGATGAGCGGCAGCATCACCGCGCTGATGGCGAGTGCCACCCCGAGTTCGAACCACACTTCGGAGATGGCGCCGCCCATGACGGACACCCGCCAAATGGGCTCGATCACCCAGTAGAGCGGGAAGAGCTTGGCGATCCATTGGGGCCAATCCGGGAACAGGTAGAAGATCGCGGGAGCGAACATGAGGACGCCGGTGCCCTTGATGAGCGCGAACAGCATCGTGGAGTCCTTCGCGACAACACCGATGAGCAGCCCGAGCGTCGCCACGAGCACCGCCCCGACCACCAGGACCACGAGCACGTCGAGCGGCCGGGGGCCGAGCGCGCCGTTGAGCGCGAGCGTCACGCCGCTCATGACGGTCGCCAGTACGACGCCGAAGGCCCACTTGCTCACGAGCACCTCGCTTGCCTTGACCGGGGTGACGAGCAGTGCCATGAGCGTGCCCTGTTCCTTCTCCTCGACGAGGCTCGACCCCGGCACGAAGATGCCGGCCATCGCAAGCGCGTAGAACACGATGATGGGCACGAGGCGCAGGTTGATCGGTAGCCCGGCCTCCCCGAAGCTCACGACCTCGACCTCGACCGGGGCCTCGGAGCCCTCGAGATCACGTATCACGTCGAGCGCGGTCACCGTGAGGATGATGCGGTTGGACGCGTAGCTCTCCCCGCCGATGTAGAACTGCAGCGGGGGCTGCTCTCCGTCGCGCACGGCCTCGTCGAACCCCGCAGACAGGATGAGGCCGGCATCGAGGTCGTTCGCCTCGACCTGCGTCCGGAGCTCCTCGGCATCCTCGAGCACCGTGAGCTCGATGCCGTCCATCTCGCGTATGGCCGCCGTGATGGCCGAGGTGCCCTCATCCACGATCCCGAGTCTCGGCTGGGGCGTGAAGAGCGATCCGAACGCGAACTGGAAGAGCGCGGTGAGCGCGAACGGCAGGATGATCATGTAGAGGAAGACAGGCGAGCGCGGCCCCAGCGCGAAGTCCTTGCGCAGCACCTTCAGCATCCGTGCGAGGCTCATAGCGATTCCACCTTCCGCTTGAGGACGAGCAGGCCGGCGCCGAAGAGCACGACCAGCCAGGCAGCGCCGAGTGCGAAGGAGCGCCACACGTCTGCCCAGACAGCGTCGTAGATGGTGATGTTCACGAGCGCGTCGAGGAGGGGGAAGGTCGGCAGGACCCTGACCCACGTCGCCGCCGAGCCCGGGAAGAGCACCGAGAACGCGGGGATGAGGAGCGGGACCGTGAACAGCATGGCGTAGAAGAGCTGCCCCAGGAAGTCCTTGCCGGCAGCGCCGACGACCATCGCCACACCGGTGAACATCATCGCGCCGATGAGCATCGTGATCAGCAGCAGCCACCAGTTCTGCGCGGTGAACGCCCCGACGAGGGCGAGCACGATGAGCCCCTGGCTAAGGGCGAGCCCTGTGCCGAAGATCGTCTTCGCGGTCAGGAAGTCGACGACCCGCGCGGGCGTGACGAGTACCGCCGTCACCGTGCGCTGCAACACCTCGACCGAGATGAGCGAGGCCATCGAGAACGTCTCGATGAGCAGCATCATGAAGGCTAGCATCGGGATGAGCTTATCGCGCATCGAGACCTGGTCGCCCATCCGGTCGGTGCCGAGCACGATGGTGTCCTCGTCGGGCATCTCAACGGGAAGCTGCTTGCCAGCGAGCTGGTAGGCGGCCTCGCGCACGAAGCTCGTCATCGCCCCCTGGATCTCCTCGGGCACGGCGGCGTCAGAGTAGACGGTCACCCCCACGCCCTCCTTGCCGGTGGCGACGTCGGAGATGAAGGTCTCGGGGAAGGCGATGCCGATGTCGACCCGGACACGCTCGGCGTCGGTAGGCTTCTCCTCGCCGGCCTCCCTGTCGCGCAGCACGAGTTCGCCCTCGCCGGTGCGCCACGCCTCGAGCGTCCCCTCGATGACGGCGGTCATGTCGGCCTCGTTCTCGAACTCGACGAGCGCGAGACCCTCCTCGCCCTCGGCGAGATCGGTTTGCCGGAGCTCCGCGAGTTGCTCCTCGGTCGCACCCATGGCCCTGAACGTCTCGACGCCGTCTTCGATGAGCGTCTGGACGGGCGGGCTGACGGCGAGCGTGAGCGACTCCTCGACGGTGTCGGGCACGACCCAGAAGATGACCACGACGAAGACGAGGGTGAGTAGCGTCAGGAACAGGTAGAGCTTGTCGCGCGAGTACGCGATGAGTTCCTTCTTCAGGAGCGCACCGAGGATCGCGCCGCGGGAGACGGGGCCGCTCATCCTGCCAGCCCCCTGCCGGTCAGCTCGATGAAGATCTGCTCCAGCGTGGCCTCCTCGGTGTGGATGGTCATGAGGTCGGGAGAGGCGGCGAACTCGGCGATGCGAACCGAAGAGTCCGGCTCGTCGAGCGGGATGCGCTCCTCGCGCACGTGGTCGCCATCGCGCAAGTGCACCTTCACCGAACGCGTTCCGTACTTGAGCTTGAGGTTCTCGGCCGTGTCGAGGGCGACGATCTCGCCTTCGTTGATGAAGGCGACGCGGTCCGAGAGCTGGTCGGCTTCGAACATGTCGTGCGTGGTGAGCAGGACCGCCGCGCCGCGCTCGGCCTCCTCCTTGATGGTTGTGCGGATGGTGGCCGAGGTGACGGGGTCCAGACCGTCGGTGGGCTCGTCGAGGAAGAGCACCTTAGGGCTATTGATGAACGCGCGCGAGATCATCATGCGCTGGCGCATGCCTTTCGAGAAGCTGTGCACGCGGTCCTTCGCGCGATCGGCGAGCCCGACCCGGCGCAGCACCTCCATCGAGTTTGCGTCCTTGATGCCGAAGAGCGACGCGAAGAAGTCCAGGTTCTCCAGCGCTGACATGTTGAGGTAGAGGTTTTTCTCCTCGAAGCACACGCCTATCTGCGCCTGGATCTCGGGGTCGTCATGACCGGTCTCCATGCCGAGGATCTCCGCGCGGCCGCTCTTGGGCGGCATCTGGCCGGTAAGCACCTTGATGGTGGTCGTCTTGCCGGCTCCGTTAGGGCCGAGGAAGCCGAGGATCTCTCCGGGCATCACCTCGAAACTGACATCCTTGACCGCCTGGATGTTGCCATACGAGAAACTGAGCTTCTCCACCTTGATCGCGGGTGTCGTCATCGGTCCATCCTCTCATTCCAGCGCTTCATGACGTCTTCGAACTCCTGCTCGAAGAAGGTGTAGACATCGTGCATCTCCTCCAACCGTTCGCGGGCGGCGGGGGAGTCGACCACCCCCAGCGCCTCTTCGGTCACCTTCCGAATGTAGGAGACAGCGGCGAACTTCTTGGCGATGATGTCGCTCCACACACCCTTGACGATTCGGTAGTGCGCTTCGCGTGACCCCCTCACTCGGTACCGTTCGGCCAGGTTCGTGCCCGTCAGGAACTGCATCGCGTTGCTCACCGAGGCCTTGCTGATGCCGAGCTCCTCGATCAGCTCGCTTGTCGAGAGCCCCTCCCCGTCGGCGAGTATGAGGGCGGCGTAGACCTTGGCGATGCTGTGGGGGAACCCGACCTGCTCCAGCATCTGTGCGAGCCTGTCGAGTATGGCGGTTCTGCGTTCCTCGCGTTCGCGAACCGGCTTCATGCGCTTCCTCCTGGTCGATATGCGGCCGGACAATCAATATCGTTCCCAACGTTCAAGCATATCTAAACGTTGCGAACAGAGAATAGCATCCGGGAGTCCGGGTTCAAGTGCGTGAGACCATGGTGCGCCCGGGGTGGCGGTCGACCGTCACCTTGTCGACCTTGTCGACCGTCACTTCCACGTTCGCGGCCAGTGGTGCTATCATCACTACTCGCGCTACGCGGGTGTGGCGGAATGGCAGACGCGCATGGTTCAGGTCCATGTGGGGGCGACCCCGTGAAGGTTCAACTCCTTTCACCCGCACCAGAGCGATCAGACGAGGCCCCGGTTCCCCGGGGCCTCGCTCGTTTCCTTGCATGCGCAGGGGTGTCCGTTTGGGCCTCGGGGGGAGATGCGCGGCCCGCCAAGGTGTAGAGTAGTCGCAGGATGCTCGTTTAAGGGAAGGCGCATGGACCCGTTCTCACCGGTCAAGGGCAAGTGCACGTGGTGGCGTGAAGTCATCGTCGAGGAGGACCGTCACAACATCACGATCAAGCAGGAGGACAAGCGCGTACGGTGTACGTGCTTTGTCGAGGGCTACTACTGGATGCACCCGTTTGCCGAAGTGCCCGGTGATTGCCCGCAGACCCGGCATTGCCGCTACTACATAAAAACAGGCTGAACTGGGGTTTTCTGACAGGGACAGGTTGCTTGGTAACGGCTGGGTGACCAGCCCTTGCGCGCCGCTTCTCAGGGTCCGATACTGCTCGCTCGTGCCCGAATCACCACAACGAGCGAGATGGAGCAACAGACCCTAATGCATGCCGCGCGCGCGACCTTCATCCACATACTCCGCCCCAGGAGCAAAGCCGAGGTATTGCCGCTGCTCGAGCGGGCTGTCTTCGGTGTGGGGATGATCAATCCACTGACCGCCATCCCTCAGCTCTACCAGATCTGGGAGCTGCACGCAGTGGGGGGACTTAGCCTGTTCACCGTGGGCGCAGCGCTCCTCATGTCGGTGCTCTGGACTGCGTATGGTGCCCTCACCCGGCAGACCGCCCTATGGGCGACGAGTCTCGTATGGATCGGCATGAACGGGGCCACGGTTGCCGGGGTGATCGTCCACTCCTAAGCCCCCGCACGTGCTCCCCTAGGGCCGGTTGTCTGAACGTGTATCATCTTTGGGGGTGGTTTGCGCAGATAGGTTCACCCGAAGGATGGCGTGGCGGACGCTGACCGCGCCATGGGCGTGTCAAGGAGACCCATGGAGTTCACGGTGCTCGGCCTGTCCGAGGATATACGCGCGGGCGTGACGGCGCTTGGCTATACGAAGCCGACCCCCGTGCAGGAACAGGCGATTCCTGTTGCGCTTAGGGGTGACGACATCCTTGCCTGTGCTCAAACAGGTACTGGCAAGACCGCAGCCTTCCTGTTGCCCACGATGCAGCTCATCCCGGTCGAGGGCCGAATCCGGGCGCTCGTCGTGACGCCGACGCGGGAACTGGCCACCCAGATCGAGGAGGAAGCGCTCGTCATCGGCGAGCACTCCGGACACGCGGTGCTCGCGGTCTACGGAGGGGTGCCCTACCCGCCGCAGCTCAAGCGTCTTCGGCGGGGGGTGGACCTGCTCGTCGCGACGCCCGGCCGCCTGCTGGATCTGCAGGGCAAGGGCGACATCGATCTCAGCGAGGTCGAGATCCTCGTGCTAGACGAGGCGGACCGCATGCTCGATATGGGTTTCTGGCCCGACGTGAGCCGCATTTTGCGCCTTCTGCCGGCCGAGCGGCAGAACATGCTCTTCTCGGCGACGCTCTCCGACGATGTGTTGAGGGTAATCGGCAAGGCGGTCGACGACCCGGTCCGCGTCGACGTCTCTCCCGCGTCGGTACCTGTCGACGCGGTTGAGCAGTTCGTCTATCCAGTCAACGCCTCCCAGAAGACCGAGCTGCTTGTCGCGCTTCTCAAGGAGATCGACGAGTACCGGGCGATCGTATTCACTCGGACGAAGCAGCGCGCCGACCGGCTCGATGCGGCCTTGCGTGTGAGCGGCGTGCAATCCGACACCGTGCACTCCGACCGCTCGCAGAGCCAGCGGGAGCGCACGCTCGCCGACTTCAAATCCGGCAAGCACGCGCTGCTCGTGGCAACCGACGTCATGGCACGCGGTATAGATGTCGAGAGCGTGACCCACGTGATCAACTACGACGTGCCCGACCGGCCCGAGGACTACGTCCACCGTATCGGCCGTACCGCGCGTGCGGGGGAGAAGGGCGTAGCCATCAGCCTGCTCTCCCACGAGGAGCTCGAGCCGCTACGTCACATCGAGCGGTTGGTCGGCAAGGTGATGCCGACACGCGACGTCGAGGGCTTCGAGTACCTGGACCGTGTCGTCCCACGTGCTGATCGTGGCAGCGCCACCGCTGCACCGCGAACGCTGTTCAGCGGTGGCGTGCACCGACGTGGCGGCCGCTCGGGTCGCCCGCGCCGCTTCTAGGGCGCCGATGTGATCGCCGCGTTCCGGGAGCGGGTCTACGCTCACTACCGCGAGCACGGTCGCCACGACCTACGATGGCGGCAGACGAGCGACCCGTACGCGATACTCGTGAGCGAGGTCATGCTGCAGCAGACGCAGGTCGCCCGCGTGGTTCCGTACTACGAGGAGTGGATGGACCGCTTTCCGACGCCCGATGCGCTTGCAGCCGCTCCGCTCGAGGCGGTACTGCGCACGTGGCAGGGGCTCGGCTACAACCGGCGTGCGGTCGCGCTCGTGCGCGCGGCGGACGATATTGTTTCGGTGCACGGGGGCGCCGTGCCGCGCGACCGCGATGCACTCCTCGCGCTGCCCGGGGTCGGGCCTGCTACCGCGGCAGGCGTGCGCGCGTTCGCCTTCGGCGAGCCCGACCTCTATCTCGAGACGAATGTGCGCACGGTCCTCCTGCACGAGTTCTTCGCCGATGCCGAGGGAGTGCCCGACACGGCCCTGCTGCCCCTGCTCGAGCAGACACTCGACCGCGATGATCCGCGGACGTGGTACTGGGCACTACTCGACTACGGGGCTCACCTCAAGCGCACGCTTCCGAACCCCTCGCGGCGCAGCCGCCATCACGCCCGCCAAGCGCCCTTCGAGGGCTCGCACCGGCAGCTGCGCGCGCGGCTGCTGCGGGCGGTCATGGAGCTTCCCGGCAGCACCGCAGATGAGCTCGCCGCAGGCTTCGATGAGGACGTGGCACGAGCCGGGGACGCTCTTGCCGAGTTGGTGGAGGAGGGCTTCCTCGCCGAGGAACGCGGGCGGTATAGGGTGCGCTAGATGCAAGCAGGTTCTCTGCCCTCAACTCCGAGGTCTTTCCTGCCGAAGATACCTGTAGGGACCTCGCGAATACGCCTCGGCAGACGGGTCCCAGCGTCGAATCTCGGTGTCTTGCGGGCGCTGGAAACAAGCAGCAAGCACCGCGTGGAGGCCCGCCCGGTGGCGGGTCTTCTCGTTACCGTCCCTCGTCGGCGAGTCGCTCGCGGGCCTGCGCCTCGACCTCTCGTGCAATCACGTCGACCGGGGTGTGCTCGCGCCGGGCGATGGCGGCGAGATCCTCGTATTCGGCACGGATTCTTCGCCATGAGCCGGTGCCCGCCATCTTGACGCGTACGGGGCCGAACGAGGTCTCGACGGTGCGGGCCTCACGTGCGACCACGTAGCGGGAAATCCGGCGGACCCGGACGCCGAGGGTTCCGGTGAGCTCGGCCAGCAGCGAGGCGAAATGCGCCTCCTCGGCTGGAGCGCAGAGCACGGACACCGCAGTGCCGGCGCGACCTTTCTTCATGAGCGCAGGCGTGTGCCAGGCGTCGAGTGCGCCTGCGGTCATGAGTTCCTCGATGCAGAACGCGAGGTGCTCCGCCGAGAGGTGGTCAACGGTCGTCTCCAGCTCGGTGACGGGTTCTACAGAGAGGCCTGCGGCGGTAGCGGCCGGTTCGCCGAGGAGCAGGCGCGCGACGTTGGGGAAGCCGACGGGGTCCCGGGTGCCGGCTCCGTGGCCGACCGAGTTGAGCGTCATGGGCGGCAGCGGTCCGAAAGAGTCGGCGCACGCGCGGACGAGCGCAGCGCCCGTAGGGGTCGTCGCCTCGCCGGACAGCGGTCCCGAATCGACCGGCACGCCCCGCAGCAGCAGCGCGGTCGCAGGTGCGGGGACCGGCAGGACGCCGTGTGCGGTCTCGATCGTGCCGCTGCCCACGGCGACCGGTCCGGATACGAGGGTGTCGATCTTTAGGGCGTGCAGCGCGGCGGCGACCCCCACCACGTCGGCGATCGAGTCGATCGCGCCGACTTCGTGAAAGTGGACCTCACCGGGAGCGACCCCGTGCACTGCGGCCTCAGCCTCGGCGAGCAGTGTGAACGCAACAAGTGCCGTCTGGCGCACCTGCTCAGCCAGATCGGCACCTTCTATGAGAGCGCGAATCGCGTTCCAGGTGCGGGCACCGGGCTCTTCGGCGGCCTCGACAATCACCGAGAGCGCGCTGACTCCGGCACGCATGACCGGCTCGATACCGACCCTTGCCGAGGGGTCTATCGCCGCGACCGCGCCGCGCACCGCCTCCAGCGGGGCGCCCGCGTCGACGAGGGCCGCGAGGAACTTGTCGCCGGAGATACCTGTGGTGCAATCGAGGTAGGCGATCACTCCGTGTCGCTCTCCATGCCGAGGTTGATACGGCTCGCCATCGCCGCGGCGCCGAAGCCGTTGTCGATGTTGACCACCGCCATGCCTGATGCACACGAGTTCAACATCGCGAGCAGTGCGGCGATGCCCGATAGGCTCACGCCGTATCCGACCGAGGTCGGGACGGCGATGACGGGGACGGATACGAGCCCGGTCACGAGTGACGGCAAAGCACCCTCCATGCCGGCAACTGCGATAATCGTGCGGGCGTCGCGCAGGGCCTCCTGATGGGCGAGGAGACGGTGGACGCCCGCCACGCCCACGTCGTAGACGCGGGTCACCCGGTTGCCCATGACCTCGGCCGAGATCGCGGCCTCCTCGGCGACCGGCATGTCGGCGGTACCTCCGGTGACGACCACTATGTGACCGAGTTGTGGGCGTTCTGGGCGCCGGTCAACGACGATGAGACGCGCCTGCTCGAAGAAGCGGGCGTCGGAGGCGACCTGCGCGACGGCTTGGTAGTGGGAGGGCGTTGCCCGTGTGCCGAGGAGCACATCGCCGTGCTCGAGCAGCTCCCGCGCGGCTGTGCGTACCTGCCCGGCGGACTTGCCCTCGCACAGCACAACCTCGGCAAAACCGCAGCGGAGTGCGCGGTGATGGTCGATCTTGACCTCGGCGTGGTCGGCAAAGGGCAGCGACTTGAGCTCGTCGAGCGCGCCCTGTACCGGTTTCGAGCCCGCCGCGACGTCTTCGAGCAGGCGACGGAGATGCTGGGGGTCCATGGCGTCCTCGCTGCTAGTACGGTCTGGGAGGCGCGTGACGATGCGTCATGCGCAGTGTACTCTGCGGGTACGACTATACCGCGTCGGACCCGCGCCGGGCACACCCTCACTCGAGGTCCGGCGATCGTTCCAGACAACGGGGAGGCTTTCGATGACCCGCTACGCATTCCTCGGCCCCTCGGGCACCTTTACCGAAGAGGCACTGCTCAGCCTCGGCATACCCGACCTCGAGACGATTGCGTGCTCGTCCATCGAGGACGTGTTCACCGCGGTGGAAGAGGGGCGGGCCGAGGCCGGTATCGTGCCTATCGAGAACTCGGTCGAAGGCAGCGTCAACGCGACGTTGGATGCGCTCGCGTTCGACTCGACACTCACCATCCACCGCGAGGTCGTACTCGACATCAACCATGCGCTCATCGCCGAGCCGGGCGCTACGCTCGATGAGATCGAAATCGTCGCGAGCCATCCGCATGCGACCGCTCAGTGCCGCCGCTGGCTCGCCGACAACCTGCCGGGTCGCACCATCGCTGCGGCGAACTCTACCGCCGAGGCGGTGCAGCGCGCGGTCGCCGAGCATGGGGTCGCAGCGGTGGGCACGCGCGTTGCCGCCGAGATCCACCACGGCGGGGTCCTCGCCGATGCGATCGGGGACTACGCGGATAACAAGACCCGCTTTGTGGTGGTAGGCCGCAGCGTCGCAAAGCGCACCTCTGATGACAAGACCACGCTCGCGCTCTTCATGTACGAGGATCGTCCCGGCGCGCTGTTGATGATCCTCTCGGAGTTCGCGTACGGGAACATCAACCTCACGAAGATTCAGTCGCGTCCCACCAAACAGGCGCTCGGTGAGTACATGTTCTTCGTCGATCTCGAAGGACACGTAGAGGACCCGCGCGTGGCGCTCGCCCTCGACTGCCTGCGGCTCAAGCTTCGTGAGGTCAAGGTGCTCGGCAGCTATCCGAGGGTGCGCCGCTAGCGGTCGGCGGGCTGCGCCAGGCGGCCGGTGACAACGTGCTTATAGCTTTCATAGAGAGACTTGATGAATCGGCACGCGGGGTGCTAGTCTGAGCCACAGACGCGAGCGTCCCGAGAGAATGCCGCATGACCACACTCGAACTCGATCTGCATACCCATAGCCCGCTGGTGCCCACCGACTACCGTGGCCCGGTGGAGACGACCGCGCGCACTATCGTCGAAGCGGCGCTCCGTGCAGGGCTCGGGCTGCTTGCCGTGACCGACCACTTCTCGGTGCGCTACGTGCACCACATCGAGATGGCTGCAAGGCAGCATGCGGAGGAGTCGGGCGAGGGACTCGCGGTGCTCGCCGGCGCCGAGATCAAGGTGCGGTGGGGCGGGGATGAGGCGCACCTGATCGCGCTGCTGCCGCCGGACTCTTACGCCGCGCGCTTCGATGAGCTCTCCCGGGGCTTCCGTATCGACCAGGCGGCGCTGCACGTGTGCGAGTTGCCCACCGTGAAGGTGGACGCTCATCCGTGTGATGTCGCCCGACGCGTCGCGGCCCTCGGTGGGCTTTGCCACATCGGCCACGCCGACCGCTACTTCGGTGAGTACCGCCTGCTCGATAGCGAGCTTTTCGACGAACTCGCTGCAGACATCGCGGTCGTCGCCGTGGAACTCGTCGACGCGGTCAACGCCACCGAGGTCGAGAGACGGGCCCCCGGCATCCCCGTCATCGCGTCCTCCGACGCCCACAGCCCGGCCGAGATCGGACGGCGGCGTACGACGACGTTGCAGATGGCGGAGCTCTCCTTCGCTGGCCTTGCTTGCGCCTTCGGCCGGTAGGCAGGACGCAGGACCTACCGGACGCGGAACGTCTCGTACTCCTCAGGCCAGTGCAGGCCCACATACGCCGACAGGCGGGCGCCGAGGTAGCGAGTCGTGCCGCGGGCGTTCAGCAGGACCGGCATGAAGTCCTCGCCACGCAGGTGACCGAGCGAGCCGCCGGCGCACGCACGCTCGTCGAAATGCTCGACGGCGTCCGCGCCGATGCCCGGGCCGCTCAAGATGACCGGAACGGGGTCACCGGAGTGGATCAACCCCGTGCCTGAGGGCGTGCCGTGGTCGGCGGTGACGCAGATGATGGTGTCGGCCGCAAGCGCGGCGTGGTCGACGAGTGAAGCCAGTCCGCGATCGATTCCCGCGATGACGTCCCGCTTGAGCGACGGGTCCTTTGCGTGCCCGGCCTCGTCGGCCACCTTCGTGTGAGCCAGGACGAAGTCCGCCCCCTCGTCAAAGGCCAGGCGCGCCTCCGTGAGGCGCTGCTCGACGTCGGTGCGAGCGTCGGCCAGCATCGGGACCGCGCGGAAGCCCATGCCGAGCTCGGCGGCGATGCCTGTTAGCAGCGTGCCCGACCCGACGATCACGCCGTCCATCCCCGTTCGCTGAGCGAAGGTCGGCAAGGCGCGCTTACGGCCGACCCACTTGATGACGAGGAAAAGCGACTCGTTGCCGGTTGACGGGCCGTTCGCCCGGAACACCTCGTACGCGTTCTCGAGGAACGCCGTCACCGCCTCGGCGGTCATGCGGGCGGCAACAGGGTCGCACGCATCGTCGAGCGGGCGCACCGCCGCGAGCGATCGGCCTGTGAAGAAGGGATCGCAGTCGGTGACGTCCTCGCTCGCTCCACCGGCCACCGTAAGCACGCCCTGGCGCGCTCCGGTGTACTCGAACGAGACGGTGAGGCCCCCGTGCTTCAGCGAGCCGAGCTCCTGTGCGATTGCCCGGCAGAACCGGTCGTCCACCTCGGCGAAGTGCTCCACGAGCAGCAGCGAGCCATCGCCCACTCGGCGGACCTTGCTGAAGAGGGCCCGGAAGGCCACATCGGCGGGTGATAGCTCGAACCCGCATCCTGCGGCTTCGAAGACCACGCGCCCGGGATACTCCTCGGCCGGAAAACCGAGGAGCACGAAGTGTGCGAGTTCGGTACCCGGTGCCCTACCCGGGCCGAGGGAGTGAAGGATGCCCGTAGCGCTCGCGCGGGCAAGGGCATCGAGATTGGGAGTCCGTGCGGCTTGAAGCGGCGTGCGTCCGTCGAGCTCGAGCCAGGCGCGATCGCCGAGGCCGTCGATCATCACGACGAGGATCCGGGGCGGGGGTTGGCTTGCGGAAATCGCGTCTGCCATTAAGGGCCTACCTCTCGAGGATCGCTGCCACGATGGCAGCGTAGTCGGGGGCAGGTCCGCCGAGGCGCTCGGCCCGCCACGCGTCAATGATTGCTCTGCCGATCGGCTCGAAGAAGCCGGCTAGATAGCCCTCGTAGGCCTCCTCGTCGTGGCGTGCCGAGCCGTCGAAATCGATGTAGTTGCCCGAGAGCACGCAGTCAAGCTGGCCGCCACCCTGGGCCCATCCGCTTCCGACGAGTTCGGAGACCTCGGCACCGCGCGCGTAGCGTATTGGCGCGATGAGTTCGACCCCCGAATACCCGAGCACTCGGATTGACGCGTCGATGCCGGCGGGAAGCTGGCTGAGCTTGATGCGGCCGTCGTGAGAGTCGCGCTCACCGGCGATGACCGGCGCGTTCCCGGCATCCCATGACACCGGCACTCTCAGCAGGTGCAGGTAGAGGTGGCATGCCAGACACGGGGACCAGGTGCCGAATCGCGTGCGTATGACCGCAGCGTACCGGGCGTTCATCGCTGCCCAGAGGGTCGGGTCGGTCAATGTGACCGGCTCGAGCACCTCGCACGAGTCGCCGAGCAGGCGGGCGAGTGTGTCGACGGTTCGCAGCGGAGCCTTCCGGTCGCCGGTCTCGGTGCCGGTGAGCGCTATCGTCGGAAGCAGCCGTGTGAATCTGCGCTGGCGCACGGCCGCTATCGCCGCCGCCACGCTGTCACGTCCCGCTATCTCCGCGATCGCAAGGGTGTCCATACGGACAGTCTACCGCTCGACCTACCTCGGCACGACGCTCTCGTCGAAGATGCGCCAGGGGCTTCCGGCGCGTTTCGCCGCGTACATGGCCATGTCGGCTTTGCTGAGGAGGGAGCTCAAGCCGTCGGTGAGCGGATCGTAGATCGCCAGCCCGATGCTTGCCGTGACCTCTATCATCCGGCCGCCGATCTTGAGCGGGGCACGCACGACTTCGGCTAGCTTCGAACCGATCTGCTCGAGCGCACGCGTGCTGGCCAAACGCGGCAACATCACCACGAACTCGTCGCCCCCGAAGCGCGCTACGGTGTCTCCGCTCCGTACCGCACTCACGAGACGCTCGGCGATAACGATCAGGACCTCGTCTCCGGCCCAGTGGCCGATCGCATCATTGATGGGCTTGAAGTCGTTAATATCGATGAATGCCAGGCCGAGGAGACCACCGTGCCGGCGAACGTCGGCCATCGCTCGCTCCGCGTGCTCGTCGAGAAGCGACCGGTTCGGTAGCTTCGTAAGTGCGTCGTAGTAGGCGAGCTCGTGGATAGCCGCCTCGCTGCGTTTGCGCTCAGTGATATCGCGTACCACCGACACGACCGCTGGGCCGCCAGTGAGCTCGAGCGCGCGCGCTCGCACCTCGTTCGCGTAGGTGCTCCCGTCGGCGCGCATCCCGACACCCTCGAATATCCTGGATCCGGTATCGATGATGCTCTCGAGCTGGATCGGGATGCTGTCTCTCTGAGCCGGCGGTACCCAGCCCCATGGCTCGATGTGCACGAAGTCCTCGGGGGTCATATTGGCAGCTGCCGCAGCGGCCTTGTTGAAGTGCAAGAGGTTGCCGTCGTAGTCATGCACGATGATCGAGTCGAAGGCGGCGTCGAATGCCGCCGACTTGACGCGCTCCTCATCGACGTCCACGTGCTCGCGGTCGTCGAGCACTGTGGCGAGCACGATGTCGCGCCCGTAGAGTTCGCTCCGCTTCCAGCTCACCCTCACGGGCACCCGCGTGCCGTCCGCGTGCAGGTGTACGCTGTTGAAGAGCAAGCCTCTTTCGTCCGCTGAATCCAGCTCAGCGGGCAGGAGGCGCAGGGCATCGGGCGCACACAGGTCGTCCACGCTCATCCCGGTGAGGCGGTCGCACGGGTACCCGTAGAGCCGCGACGCCCCCTCGTTGGCGAGAAGGATGCGTCCCTCAGGCGTTATCACGAGGCATGGGTCGCGTACGAGCTCCACCAGCGACTCGAGCAGCGCAGAGAAGGCGAAGCCTTCTATGTCGTACCGTGCGGTCAATGTGGCCTCCATCCGTTCCACACCTGCATCATCGGCATGCCGGGTCGGTCGCATGAGGGCCGCGCACTGCAGTTTGTGGCACTACCTGGTGGAACCGTGGTGCGCCAGTGTGCTGTATCGCGGACTGCTCGGCTATACTGCGGTGCAGCACCCGAGACACGCTCGCCTAGCTTAAGACCGGGAGGCCCGATGCTCGACGCCAAGTTTGTCCGGGACAACGCCGAAGACGTGCGTGCGGCGCTGACTGCCCGCGGTGCCACGTGGGACGTTGACGGCTTCCTCTCGCTAGATGCCACGCGCCGCGAGCTAATCGGCGCGGTCGAAGCGCTGCAGGCGCGACGCAACGAGGCATCGAAGGTGATCGGCGCGCTCATGAAGGAGGGGCAGCGCGAACACGCCGAGGCCGCCAAGGACGAGGTGCGCCGCGTAAACGAGGAGATCGCGTCGCTCGAGTCCCGCATGGCCGAAGCGGACGCGCAGACCCGCGAGATGCTCCTGACCGTCCCCAACATCCCCGATGCGTCCGTGCCGTGCGGTGCCGATGAGACCGAGAACGTCGAGGTGCGGCGGTGGGGCACGCCACCGGCCTTCGACTTCGAACCGAAGCCCCACTGGGACCTCGGCCCCGAGCTCGGCATCATCGACTTCGAGCGCGGCGTGAAGCTCGCCAAGTCGCGCTTCGTGGTCCTCGGCCGGGAGGGCGCACGCCTGACCCGCGCGCTCATCAGCTTCATGCTCGACATCCACGCCGAGCGCGGCTACCGCGAATGGTGGGTTCCGGCGCTCGCCAACACTGAGACCCTCACCGCCACCGGGCAGCTGCCCAAGTTCGAGGACGACCTCTTCAAGACGGGCGAAGGTCTCTATCTCATCCCCACCGCCGAGGTCCAGCTCACGAACTTGCACCGCGACGAGGTCCTCGAGGCCGACGACCTGCCGCTGGACTACACGGCCTACACGCCGTGCTTCCGCGAGGAGGCCGGCAGCGCCGGACGGGACACACGCGGCATGATTCGCGTGCACCAGTTTGACAAGGTGGAGCTCGTGAAGTTCGCCACTCCCGAGACCTCGATGGACGCGCTCGAGGCTATGGTCGCCGACGCCGAGCACATCTTGGAGCAACTCGGACTTGCGTACCGCACGGTCGTGCTCTGCACCGGTGACATGGGATTCGCGGCCGCCAAGACCTACGATATCGAGGTCTGGCTGCCGAGCTACGGCGACTTCAAGGAGATCTCCAGCTGCTCGAATTGCACCGACTTCCAGGCCCGTCGCGCGGGCATCAAGTACCGCAGCCCCGGCGAGTTCAGGGGCAGTCGGTTTGCTCACACGCTCAACGGCTCCGGGCTGGCCGTCGGGCGCACGCTGGTGGCGGTGCTCGAGAACTACCAGCGCGCTGACGGATCGATCGAGGTGCCCGAGTTGCTTCGGCCCTACCTCGGCGGGCAGACGGAGATCACCGCCGGGTAGGCCGACCGCGGGTGGGCGGCGCTACCTGTCCCCTTCGGGAATACTCTCGCCGAGGGCTCCTTTTGCCGCGGCGAGAGGTCGACTGATGTCAGAGCAGCGCATGCCCACCGTGCTGACGGTGTTCGGAGCGACCGGCGATCTCATGGCGCGCAAGATCGTGCCCGCCCTCTTCTACCTCGGCGGGAAGGGCGAGCTGCCGGGGCGTATCGCTATCGTCGGGTTCTCGCGGCGCGACTGGAGTGACGACGACCTGCGCGCCCGTGTCCGCGAGATACTGGTGGAACGCCTCCCCGACGCAGCCGCCGACGAGGTCGAGGGGTTCGTCAGCTGCTTCACGTACGTACGTGGCTCCTTCGAAGACGTCGGAGCTTATGAGGCCCTCGCGGCCCACCTGAGTACTATCGATGAGCAGTGGGGTGGCTGTGCCAACAAGCTCTTCTACCTTGCGGTGCCGCCCGAGCACTACCGGACGATACTTGCGCGCCTGGCAGAGAGCGGACTGACCGACGCGTGCAGCGAGTTCGAGGGGTGGACCCGTGTGCTCGTCGAGAAGCCCTTCGGCGATGACGCGCAGACCTCGCAGGAACTCGACGAGTTCCTCGGCAGTCTTTTCCAGGAGGAGCAGATCTACAGAATCGATCACTACCTCGCCAAAGAGATGCTCCAGGGCATCCTGAACTTCCGCTTCACGAACAATCTCTTCGAGACTGCATGGGACCGCAGCGCGATCGAGTCCATCGAGATCTCGTTGCTCGAGTCGATCGGGGTCGAGAAGCGCGGGCGGTTCTACGACGGGGTGGGCGCGCTGCGCGATGTCGGGCAGAACCACCTGCTGCAGATGCTTGCGCTCGTCACGATGGACCAGCCCTACAGCCGTGGCGCTGCGGCGATCCGCGAGGCCCGGGCGAAGCTCGTGAGCTCGCTCAGACCGCCCACTGCCGAGGAGGTGGCCCACACTAGCTTCCGCGCGCAGTACGAGAGGTATCGCGACATCGAGGGCGTGGACGCGGACTCGGACACCGAGACCTACTTCCGCCTGCGCTTCGAGATGACCGGCCGGCGGTGGGTGGGCGTGCCGGTGACCTTCCAGGCCGGCAAGCGCCTCGGCCAGGCGCGCAAGGAGATCGTGGTCACCTTCCGGCACCCGCGCCCGTGCCTGTGCGAGAGGGGGGAGCACTACCGGAACCGGGTCACCTTCAAGCTCGAGCCGGCCGAGTCGATCGAGATCGAGTTCTGGGCGAAGCGTCCGGGTTTCGACCGCGAGGTCGAGAGACGCACCTTCGACTTCTTCCTCTACGAGAAGGAGGAGAAGGCCCAGTACGTCGAAGAGTACGCCAAGCTGCTGCTTGACGCGGTCGACGGCGACCAGACGCTCTTCGTCTCCACCGACGAGGTGGCCGCGATGTGGGCCTTCATCGACCCGGTCTTCCGGGCGTGGCACGAGAGCGTCGTGCCGCTGGAGACGTACGCACCCGACACCGCCGAGGTGGTCGAGCGTGCGGCCGAGGTAGTCGCGCAGGCGGCCGAACGCGGCAGTGCGGGCGTGGTCGGCCTCGGCAAGATGGGCGCAGGCCTCGCGCTCAACCTCGCTGATCACGGGTGGCGCGTCGTAGCATACAATCGCTCGCCGGAGAAGGTAGCCGAGGTAGAGCGGGAGAACGACTCTATCGAGGGCGCATACACGCTCGCGGACCTTGCGACCGCGCTCGTGCCGCCGCGGACGATATGGCTCATGCTCACTGCGGGAAAGCCGGTCGACCAGGTGCTCTTCGGTGAAGGGGGGCTCGCGGAGCTACTCGCGCCGGGTGATGTGGTGGTCGACGGCGGCAACTCCTTCTACCGCGATGCCACCGAGCGTGCCGAACGCCTTGCCGAGCGGGGCATCCGCTTCATGGATTGCGGGACGAGCGGGGGTCCCAGCGGCGCGCGGACCGGTGCGTGCCTGATGATCGGGGGTAACCGCGAGGACTTCGAGCGGCTCGAGGCGCTCTTCGCCGATGTGGCCCTGCCGGACGCCTACCGTTTCTTCGAGGGGCACGGGGCCGGGCACTTCGTGAAGATGGTCCACAACGGCATCGAGTACGGGATGATGCAGGCAATCGCCGAGGGCTTCCAGATCATGCGTGCGAGCGACTTCGACCTCGACCTCTCGGCCGTCGCCGACGTCTACCAACACGGCAGCGTGATTGAGTCGCGCCTCATGGGCTGGCTTGCAGAGGCGTTCGAGCTACACGGCGATGAGCTCGACGGCGTTTCGGGCATGGTCGGGCACACCGGTGAGGGCGAGTGGACCGTGCGCACCGCCGACGAGATGGGCCTGAAAGCCCGCGTCATCCGCGGGGCGCTCGAGTTCCGCAAGGAGTCCGAGCGCAATCCGAGCTACGCGGGACAGGTGCTCTCCGCGCTGCGCAACCGCTTCGGCGGGCACGCGATGTAGGGAAGGGGTCGCACTACGGCACTGTCCCTACTTCTTGACCTCTGCGAAGTGCGCCTCGAACCGTCCGCCACCACCGCTGACGAACTCCTCGTACGGCGGAATCTCGTACACGCGCAGGCGGTTATCGAGGAAGTCGCTGAAGACCAGGAGGTTCCCGTCGTCGGAGACATCGAGTGCGGTGGGCTGGTTGCCGGCCACGACCGCGTCGAGCGGGGCACCGTTGGAAGTGTCGAAGACGAGGATCGAGCCCCACTCGGGACCGGGGATGTAGTAGGACACCGGGTTGTTCGCGCCGCGGCAGCTCACGAAGAGCATCTTGCCGTCGGGGGTAAGATCGATGGTGTTCGGCTTCTGGTCGGTGTCGACGAACTTCGCCGTCGTCCCGGCCCTCATGTCGTGTACGAGGACGACGTTCCGTGCCATGTCCGAGATGAAAAGGCGCCCGGTGGTCTCGTCGCCGACGATGTGCCGAAGCGCGCCGCCCTCGGTGTAGACTTTGGTGACCTCCCCGGTTGCCAGGTCGATCCGCTCGAGATGGCCGCTGTCAAAGCCGGCGACATAGAGGGAGACCCCGTCGGCGGTCGCGTACATCCCGCGCGGCGTGTTCGAGACACGCACTCGCTGCATGAGCTCGCCGGTGGTGAGGTTGATGATGGAGACGTCGTCGCCCGACCAGTTGGATGCGTAGAGCGTCCTCTCGTCAGGGGAGAGCCCCACCCACTTCGTCCACGCGCTCTCGGTGTCGAACTCGCGCACGACCTTCCGGGTCTTCACGTCGATCTCGAAGCACTTCGCCGTCTCCATCTGCGAGGTGTATGCGAGCGTGCCCGCCTTGTTGAAGATAACCTCGACCGCGCCGTGCGTGCCGATGTCCACCTCACCGATCTTGGCGCCGGTCCGCGGGTCGAAGATCTCGATGGAGGGCGGCCCGTTCAGGATGCTCGTCCACGCCTCCGAGCCGTCCGGTGTGACCGAGACGCCCTTGGGCGCGCCGAGCGTGACGATCGTGCGCATGCCGCGCAGCACCTGACCCTCGGGATCGAGCCAGATCTCGAGTGACGTCGGCCCCTCGATGTAGAGCTCGTGCTCGACGACGTTGTAACCGTCATGCGTTATACGCAGCAGGGCCGGCCCTGCGGTCACCTGACCGGTGAGCCCGCTGGTCCCCGAGAGCAGCTCGGCGCCGTCGCGGGTGATCGAGCAAGCAGCGCCCTCGGGCTTGGTCGTAACGCTTACGTCCCAGGGCAGCGGGTCGAGCGCGACCTCGAACCGGTTGGAGCCGAAGCGTTCGACCTCGACTTCGACGGCTTGTGTGGCGAAACCGCTGCGGAACACCTCGATGGTGTAGACGCCGGGCCTGAGGTTCTCCGCAGTGAGCGTCCCAGTCGTCTCCTGCCCTGCGGCTGCGAACCGGATGGTCGCGTCAGCCGGGGTGGCTGCGAGAGTGAGCGTGAGGGGCCGGGTGAGCGCCCATGCGCCTGCGGCAGCGGCGGCGAGCAGCGCTACGATGAGGAGCAGGCCGAGCGCTCTCGGACCGGATTTCCGGTATCGTCGCGGGGGAGCGTAGCCTCGTCGGGATGCGCTTCGTCTCGCCGGTGGTCGAGCATGTGACCCGCGCCGGGAGCCGTGTCGCCGCGACGGCGCCGACCTCAGGTACGTGGGCTTCCGGTCCCGGCGGTCCATTAGTGCGTCACCCTTGGCTGAGTGCGCGGCTTGCCGAGGAAGCGCTTGGCGGCGACGATGGCCTCCTCGGCGGAGTCGACGATTACGAGGCGCGAGCCACCCACGGCACGCAATGCCTCACCGGGATTCCAGCCGACCAGTACCACGGGGCGGCCCGCCTTGAGCGCGTGCGCTACTTCGGAGAGCGTGCCGGCTCCGCCGGGAAGAGCGAGCACCACGTGGCTCGCCAGGATGTTGATGACGTTGCGGGCATCGCCCATACCGGTCGGGATCGCGATGTCCACATCCGGGGCAACACCGTCGAAGTCGTCGTTCGGGAGGACACCGACCACGAGGCCCCCCATGGCAGCAGCTCCGGCTGCAGAGGCAGCCATGACGCCGCAGTCGCGGCCCCCGTTCAGGAGCACCCAGCCCTCGGCGGCGATCAGCGAGCCGATCGTGTGGGCGAGCACGCGGGTGGCCGCGTCGGCCGCCCCTCCGCCCATGACTCCGATGACCGTGCGCACGGAGGTTTCCTTCCGGACATGTCTGGACTCCCGACACCATGGTAGTACAGCACCACATCGAGAAGCACGAAAGCCCCGCATCGCAGGGCTTTCGGGGGGTGCGGTGGTGCGCCCTGCAGGATTCGAACCTGCGACCTTCTGATTCGTAGTCAGACGCTCTATCCAGCTGAGCTAAGGGCGCGTGTGCCCAGAAGGGCTTTGCAATCCTGCCAGGATGCAGGCGTGATGTCAAATGGCGGAGAGTGAGGGATTCGAACCCTCGAAGGGGCTATCAGCCCCTTACTCGCTTAGCAGGCGAGCGCCTTCAGCCAACTCGGCCAACTCTCCGCGAGATGCGCCCCGGTCAGTCAGGGGACGGCGAGAAACGCCGCATCATTGTAGCAGGAGCGCGCAGGAGGCGGTACAGCTCGAAACGGATGTGTGGTAGGCAAATAGAAATGTCACCCCACGACTGTCACGTGAGAATGTCACCCCATGGACAGGGAGACGATTACGTTGACGATGAAGGAGATGCGCAGGCTGCAGACGATCGAGATGGCACTGGCCGGAAGGATCACCAATCCGGAGGGAGTCCGGCGGTACGCTGTCGGGCCCGTGCGCTGCCGTCACTCGTCCGCCGAGGAGGGCAGGCCCAGTACCGGCGGGCCGGTCGAGACGCGAATCGTCACAACGGTGCCGCGGGGTGCCACCGTGTCCGGAGGAGGATTCTGGTAGAAGACCAGGCCACGAGACACGTTGGTGCTGGAATCGCCGTACTCCACCGCCGCCCGGTAGCCGGTCCGCCGGAGCAAGGCGATCGCCGCAGACTCGGACATGTCGAACACCTGCGGGACGCGTTGCGGACCAGCCGGCCTGGTCGGGGCCGCTGCCGGTTCCGTGTCGCGCTCGGTACCCCACGCGAGGTCGACGTCCGTGCCGTCGGGCTCCTCGACACCGTCGTCCACACCGTCGCCGGTCACCACGAACAGTCGGACCAAACGCCACTTGAAGACCCGCATGCCCGCTTCCGGGCACTGAGCGATGACCTCGCCAGCGGGGTCTGCGGCCGATGGGAGACGGAATACCTCGCTGATTTCGAGTCCGGTCTCCTCGATCGTGGCGCGCGCATCGCGTTCCTGCATGCCGACCACGTCGGGCACGACTACAAGTTGAGAGAGAATCCACCAGATGACGAGCAGCACGATGACCGCTAGTGCGACACCTGCAAAGAGCGAGCGGTTCCGCTGCGACTCCTCGGGATCCTCGGCGACGAGTATCTCCTCGACGGGGGTGTCGTTCCGGCTCTCCACGCGTATTATCGTCTCCTTGCGCTGTCGGGCGCTCGGGTTGAGATAGTATCGAGAACCTTTACAGCATCGCACACTCGCCGCGTTCCGGTCGAGGACGTGGCGTGCCTCCAACTCGGTTCAGCGCGCCGATTTGTACACCGCAACGGTTACCGACAGTCGGGTGCGCACGGGTTCGGCGAGCGCCGCGACTCGGACATCGATATCCGCAGGGTCGACGTGATGGGCGCTCGGGCCCATGGCGACCGCTGCATCCACCTCAGCATGGGTGAGTTCGAGGGGTCCTTCCACGCGATATACGGCGACTCGCTCGAAGCCCTGCGCAAGCTGGGTCGCGAGTCGCGCCTCCTTGCCGACGTCAACGTCGAGCAGGTCGAGCGTCTCCACCAGTCTTGCGAGGTGATTGCGATCAGGGATCACGACAATCAGCACGCCATCCGGGGCTAGCACCCGCCGGAACTCGGCGGCGTTGCGCGGCGCGAACACGTCGAGCACGGCGGCGACAGAACCCGTGCGTACGGGCAAGCGGCGCCATACGTCTCCCGCGACTGCCCCTATGTGAGGGTGTGCGCGCGCCGCGCGGCGGAGCGCATACTTCGAGATGTCGAGCGCGATGCCGACGCGTTCCGGCAGCCGTTCAAGTACGGCAGCCAGATAGTAGCCGGTGCCCGAGCCGACATCGATAACACATCCGGGCCCGGCGTCAACGAGCGCGCGCTCCGTCGCGTCGGCGACCGCACGGGAGATCTCAGCGTAGTGGCCTGCCGCGAGGAACGTCTCGCGGGCAGCGACCATTGCCGTGGTGTCGGCCGTGCCGGTGTGCGCGTCACCGGGGAGCAGGCTCACGTAGCCCTGGCGGGCGATGTCGAAGGAGTGGCCGGTAGCGCAGCGCACGGTGGACGCGGAGATTGAAAGGTTCTCGCCACAGTGCGGGCAGGCCAGACAGTCAATCACGTCAGCAAGCACGGGTGCCCTCCGTCCGGCCGCAAGATGGCGGAGGGGGTGGGATTCGAACCCACGGACCCTTGCGGGTCAGCGGTTTTCAAGACCGCCGCAATCGTCCACTCTGCCACCCCTCCGCGCGCAGGAAAGTGTAGCATGCGTGCTATGGACGCCGATGAGATGTACATGGCGATGGCGCTCGACGAAGCACGCCTTGCCGAGACGATCGGCGAGGTACCGATCGGCGCGGTTGTGGTGTGCGAGGGCGCGGTCGTCGCCAGGGCCCACAACCGCCGGGAGACCGATGCCGACCCCTCGGCCCACGCAGAGTTCATCGCCATCCGGGAGGCTGCCCGCAAGCTCGGGCGGTGGCGGCTCTCCGACTGCACCGTCTACGTCACGCTCGAGCCGTGCCCGATGTGTGCGGGCCTCATGCACCAGGCGCGTATCTCCCGGGTGGCGTACGGCGCGGCCGACCCGAAGGCCGGAGCCGTCGGTACGCTCTACGACCTCTCGAATGACGAGCGCCTCAACCATCGTTTCGAGGTGACGCGGGGAGTGCTTGCCGAGGAGTGCGGGGAGGTTCTGTCAGTGTTCTTCCGCAGGCTCAGGGAGCGCCAATGACCACGCGAAGGTCCTCGACACGTTTCCTCCTGATTGTCGCGGTGCTCCTCGTCGCTCTCGGGGTTGCGGCTCCGGCGTTCGCCAAGGACTACTCCATGGGTCCGGTGCGCATCCAGGCCACTGTGGGGGCGGACGGCTCGATGGTCATAGAGGAGCGCCGTACCTTCACCTTCGACGGCGACTTCACCTTCGTCTACTGGACGCTCGACGCTGCAGGCTTCTCGGGGATCAGCATCGACGGAGTGAGCGGGCCGGAGGGCGAGTACCAGCGCACCGAATCGCCAACAGCTCTCGGCGATCGTTCCCCGGGCACCTACCTGGTCACTGACCGGGGCGGCGAAGTCGAGGTCCGGGCATTCTTCCGCGCCGAAGATGAGAGCCGGGAGTTCGTCCTGCGCTACACGGTGCTCGGCGCAGCGACGCGGTGGGCCGACACCGCCGAGTTCTACTGGCAGTTCATCGGCGACCAGTGGGAGTTGCCCGTCACCGACGTCGCCATCGGGATCGGGCTTCCCAACCCTGGCGAGCAGGTTGTGGCGGGTGAGAACGTGCGGGCGTGGGCGCACGGTCCGCTCGAGGGCTTCGTCAGCATGCCCGAGCCGTCGTCGTCGAAGGGCCCGATCGGCGGTGACGTCGTTCTTACTGTGCCGCGCGTTCCCGCGTACACGTTCGTCGAGGGGCGGGTCGTCTTCCCGGCCGAGTGGCTTTCCGAAGTCGATCCCGGACCAACCCCGCAGCTCCAGACGATACTCGCCGAGGAGGGCCGCCTGGCTGAGGAGGCCAACCGGCGCCGCGCGACGGCCCGCTTTGCGAGTGCCGCGGCATGGGCAATGGTGGTCGGCGCCTCTATCGTCGCGGTCGGACTCGCGGTGTGGCTGTTCGTGCGGCACGGCAAAGAGCACCCGGCGGCCTTCAAAGGGAAGTACTACCGCGACATCCCAGACGAGCTGCAGCCCGCGCTTGTCGGCTCTATCTGGCGCATGGGGAAGGTGGGGGACGCCGAGGTGACCGCCACCGTGATGTCCCTCATCAACAGGGGCGTGCTCGCGGTGCGGCCGGTGACCGTAACCAAGCGGGCTCTCCTCGGCTCGAAGGAGGAACAGACCTACGAGATAGCGCTCGACCGCTCCCGCTACAACGGGCTTGACCCGCTCGATCGGAGCCTGCTGTCGTTCTGGTTCACGACAGTGGCCGGCGGGCGCGATGTCTTGACCATCGACGAGCTCAAGACCTACGCGAAGGCCAGCTCGCAGACGTTCGCTTCCCGCATGGGGGCGTGGCGCACGGTCGTGACCGAGGAGTCGAGGCGCCGCGGCTATCTGGAGAAGGCCGGATCCTATGGCATGGGCGGCCTCATCGCGGCGGGCGCAAGTATCGCGGCGCTCACGGCCGGTATGGTGATTTGGACCGAGGAGCTGCTGCTACTCGCAATCGGTGTTCCTGCGACGATCGTGTGCATCGTGCTCGCGATCGTGATGCCGCGGCGCAGCCCGGAGGCCAACGAGCTCTACGCGAAATATCGCGGGCTGCGCAACTATCTGCGTGATTTCAGCCGGCTGCACGAGGCGCCTCCGCTTCACGTCAAGCTCTGGGAGGAGTATCTGGTCTACGCGACCGTCTTTGGCATCGCGAAGCAGGTCATCGAGCAGATGAGCGTCGTCGTGCCCGATGTCGTGAGAGATCCGGCATTCGTGGCGGCGTATGGATGGGCGTACAACTCATCCGGTTCACCGAGTGGATTCACCGGCCTATTCGACGGGATATCCTCGGCAAACTCGATCGCCTCGAGCCAGAACTCGTCGTCATCCGGTGGTGGGGGAGGCTTCTCCGGAGGCGGCGGTGGCGGCGGCGGTGGCGGCGGTGGCGGCGCGGGCTGACGCTGCACGCTGGCCGTCTTTCCCTTATCCTGGTGACGGGAGGTGGAAACCGGTGATGGACAAGCTCGAAGTATCTCAGCCACTCGCGCTGCTGATGGGCGCATTCGCCCTGTTCGCGGCAGTCTGGCTTCTCGTCGAGGTGGCAAGGCTGCGGCGGATCGCCGCGGGTGCGGCGTTCGCCGAGCACATGTCGTATGTCTCCGGCGGCGTCATCTGCCTTGCGGCGTCGGTGCTCGTGGGATGGATCGCCGGTGTGCTCCCGTACGGGCTGACGCCGGCAGCCGCACGCTTCCTGTCCGATGCGCTCGTCGGCGTGTCGATGGTGCTCCTCGGCATCTACTTCGTTCGCGTGCGGCGTGCGATCGCACGCTACCTTGACGTTCTGAACGCCGATGCCGCAATCGCTCGCGCGCACATCGATGAGTCTGCGTCGGAGGAACAGCCAGGTGTCTGAGTCGCTCGCGACACGCATCGAGGAGGTCTTGCGACCGGTGATTGGGATCGTTCTCGCGACCGTGTCTGTCGACGTGGAAGTGAAGCGTATCGGCAAGACTCCCGACACGATCGAGATAGAGGACCTGCCGGTCATAGCGGACAACCTCGTCGAGGCATTGAGACTCGTCGTCGGGTCGGCCATGGCCGAGGCTGCCGGCTGTCGCGTTCGCGAGATCGGCTAGCCGCGCGTGTCCTTGCCGCCCAGTTGTTCCTGTAACGGTGCGCTAATCACCTCGAACATCGCCGGCTCGAGTGCTGTCCTCGCATCATCGTAGCCCTCCCACGGATCGTGCCCGGGTGTCCCGGTCAAGCGCAGCGGCACCGACACGGTGTCAAAGGCTGCGGGGTCGAGACCGCCGTGCAGCTCCTCCCAGGTGACCGGGACCGCCACGGGTGCACCCGGCCGCGTGCGTGTCGAGTACGCGGCGATCGCCGTCGCTCCGCGGGCGTTGCGCAGATAGTCGATGAAGACCTTGCCCGGGCGGGCCGTCTTTGCCATCCGTGCTGTGAATCGGCCGGGGGCGGCCTCGACGAGCTGGTCGACGACCCCCCGGGCGAGGCCGCGTACCGTGTCGTAACCGTGGTCGGGGACGATGGGAGTAACAACGTGCAGGCCGTGCCCTCCGGTGGTCTTTACGAACGCGGTCAGGCTGAGGGCGGCCAGCGCGTCACGAACTGTGCTGGCCGCCGCGACCACATCCGGCCACTTCACACCGGGACCGGGATCCAGGTCGAAGACGATGCGATCCGGGGTCACCGGTGTGGCAACGTGGCTGTTCCAGGCGTGGATCTCGACCACACCGAGCTGAACGAGGGCGAGTAGGCCGTCGACGTCGCCCACTGAGAAGTACTTCGCCGGGCCGGTGCGCTCGGCGATCTCGATCACGTGGAGTTCGAGCGGGAAGGAGCGTGCGTCTGGATGTTTCTGGAAGAAGCACGCTCCCGCGTCGCCGTGAGGGCAGCGGACGATGCTCAAAGGACGGTCGGCCACATGGGGGAGCATCGCGGGCGCGACCGACTCGTAGTACGCGGCAAGTGCGGCCTTGGTGATTGGCGGAGCGCCTGACGGACCCGGCTCGAAGAGGGCCTTGTCGGGGTTCGTGAGGCGCGGTCGCGGCCGGCCGGTCGCGGTGTCCGGCTGGCGCAGGACACCGCGTGCAGTCCACTCCGCGAACTCGATCTCGACGACGAGTTCGGGGCGTACCCACTGCACCGTGCGGCTGGTGATGCGCGGCGGGTCGGCGAAGGGTGGCTCCGGCACGACGCGGGATGCGAGCCGGGTGTGGAGCGCCAGGAGGTCCCGTTCGGACAGACCGGAGCCGACACGACCGGCGAAGTGCAGCGTGCCCGCGGTGTCGTAATAGCCGAGGAGCAGCGAGCCGAAACCGGTGCGGCTGCCTCGCGGCCCGGTGAAGCCCCCGACTACGAACTCCTGACGTGCGCGACACTTCGTCTTGCGCCACTCGGCAGTGCGGCCCGGGCGGTAGGGAGCATCCGCGCGCTTCGAGACCGCCCCCTCGAGCGCGAGCGAACACGAGGCGGCGAGGAACTCAGCCCCGTCTCCGGCGACGTGCTCCGCATAACGGATTCGGCTGCCGCCCGCGCGCTCCAGGAGGTCGGCGAGCAGATTCTTGCGACGGACGAGCGGCTCTGCGCGTAGGTCGCGGCCGTCGAGGTAGAGCAGGTCGAACGCGAGGTACGTGATGCGGTCGTCCCGCTGCTCTGAAAGCGCTGACTGCAGGGCTCCGAAGTCCGGTGTGCCGTCCTGCCCGAAGACGACCGCTTCTCCGTCGAGCAGTGCCGAGCGCACCGGAAGCGCGGCTGCAGCGCGGGCGAGCGCGGGCATACGCTCGCTCCACTCCTCGCCGCCCCGGGTGAGCACGTCGTACTCGCCGCGCGTCCGCGCGTCCCCGTCGCGCTCCTTGATGAGCAGCCAGTTCTCGCCGCGCTCGCCTGGACGCGGCTTCATGCGCACGAGCGCGAAGCTCCCGTGCAGTTTCTCGCCCGCCAGTTGGAACTTGAGGTTGCCCCGCTGCAGACCCTCGTGCGGTTCGACGAGGGGGCGCCACGAGCCGCGGTCCCACACGATGACCGCTCCGGCGCCATACTCACCGGGCGGGATCATGCCTTCGAACGTTCCGTACTCGAGCGGATGGTCCTCGACGTGAACGGCGAGCCGCTTGTCGGCGGTGTCGAGACTCGGGCCCTTGGGGACGGCCCAGGAGAGCAGGACGCCGTCGAGTTCGAGGCGCACGTCGTAGTGAAGACTGCGAGCGGCGTGCTTGTGGATGACGAAGGAGAGTGGGGTGGTGTCGCCAGGCCCCGTCGGTTCCGCATCGCCCGCCGGCTCGGGCGTGGTCGCGAAGTCGCGCTTGCGGTGGTATTCGTCGAGCGGCGCCACGGGCCTCACGCCTCGCGGGCGCGTGCCGCCTCGAGGCTCGCCTTCAGGAGCGCGGCGATGTCGACGACCTCGGCGCCCTCACCCTCCGCACCCTCGGCTGCAGCCTCTCCGGCTCCGACCTCGGTGACCTTGTCACCTTCTGCCTTGTGCTTGATGAGAGCGAGCACGGCGTCGCGGTAGGTGTCGCGGTACTCCTCGGCGGCAGGATCGAAGGGGCGCGAGATGATTTCGACGAGCTGGGTGGCGATTGCGAGTTCATCGTCGGTGATCCCGGTCTCGGCTACGTCGGCTGCCGGCAGGTCGAGCGCATCGATACCCCGCAGCTCGTGCGGGTAGCGCAGGATCTCGAGCATGAGCAGGGGGCCGTCAGGGACGAGCGCTGCGAGGTGCTGGCGGGTCCGGATGACGACCTTGGCGAGCGCTACGCGCCCGGCGCGCTTGAGCGTCTCGCGTAGGAGTGCGTAGGCCTTGCGTCCCGGGCGGGACGGCTCCAGGTAGTACGGCTTGTCGAAGTACGCCGGGTCGATCTCCTCGGCACAGACCGCTGCGATCACGTCGATGGTCTGCGTGGCCTCGACGTCGGCGGCGCGGAAGTCCTCCTCGGCCACTACGACGAAGCGGCCCTCTTCGAGTTCGAATCCCTTCACGATGTCCTCCCAGAGGACCTCTTCGCCGGTGCGCTCGTTCACGCGCCGCTGCTTGACAGGGGCGAGGTCGCGCCCGTCGAGCATGCGGAAGGTGAGGTCGCGGCGCTCCTCGGCAGGGTAGAGCGTGACCGGGATGGTCACCAGGCCAAATGAGATGGAGCCCTTCCAGATGGCGTGCGGCATGACAGCTCCCTACACGTCGATGTTCCGGACCTCCAGCGAGCGGGTGGGCGGCTGCTCATCGGGTGCAAGCACCGAAAGGATGAACGAGACGACACTCACGATGATGGCGCCCCAAAATGCCGGCCAGAACCCGTCGACGACAAAACCCACGCTGAACCACTCGCGGGCGATGTAGGAGGCGAGCCAGAGGGTGACTCCGTTGATAAAGGGGAGGACCAGTCCGAGTGTGAGCACGATGAGTCCGCAAGCTGCAATCTGTAGGACGGGTCGCACGAATGCGTTGACGAGGCCAAGGACGAGAGCGGTCACGCCGATTGCGACATATGCGTTACCCTCGACCGTGATGCCGGGAACGACGAATACCGCCGCCACGAGGGCGATCGCGGTGATGAGCCAGCGTAGTAGGAGTCTCATAAGGGGGTGTATTCCCCTGAGCGGGCGCGATATGCGCGTTGCCGCCCCTCTCTATCCTCGGTATACTCGCGGATGCTGCTTTCTGCGCCGCCGTCTCGCTCGACGGCCGCGCGCGCATGCGGAGAGCTGGCCGAGAGGCTGAAGGCGCACGACTGGAAATCGTGTATACGAGCTGAACTCGTATCGAGGGTTCGAATCCCTCGCTCTCCGCCAGACGTATCACTCACGGCCCCGGTGGCATCGCGCACCGGGGCCGTTGCGTGTCCGGGCGGCGGGCGTCAGGTGGTTGCGCCTCCGCAGCTGCTTCCGGCCCCGGCGGTGCAGCCGAAACAGTGGTCAGCGAAGCGGATCTCCCGACCCTTGAGCCGCTCCGCGTCGAAGTCGCAGATGGTCGCAGGCCGGTCGGACCCGATTGCCAGGTCGAGCATCTGATTGAAATCACAGTCGTAGAGGGTACCGTCGGGGCCGACCGATACCATAGTGCGGCACATCACGTTGAGGGCGGCGGCGGGGTTGCATGCAGAGCCAAGTCGCTCGAGGTACTCCTCCTGCGCTCCCAGATCTCGTAGTTGGCGGGCGAACCGGTTGATCGGCATGTTCGTGACCGCATAGAGGCGGTCAAACGTGACTCCCTGCAGGTCGGCGAGCGCCCGCCGGTAGTCCCGCTCGAGCGAGCATTGGTCGGCGGGAAGGTAGGGACCAACGGGATTGTGGACGAGGCTGAGGACGAGGCCTGAGCCGGTCCGCCCGAATCCTGTGGCGTTCAGGAGCCGCATGCTCTCAATGCTCTTCTCGAACGCACCGCTGCCCCGCTGCCGGTCGGTGAGATAGGGTTGGTAGTGCGGCAGGGAGGACACCAGCTCGACGCGCTGCTCTGCGAAGAACGCCGGAAGCCATCTCATCGATTCGCCGGTTACGGGGTGCGGATCGAGGGTGACGGTAAGGTTATGACGAACGATGACGTGCCGTTCCAGCGACCGGGTGCGCCGCACCAGGTGCTTGAAGTAAGGGTGCAGCTCCGGAGCGCCACCGGTGATATCGAGCACGCCGATCTCGTGATGCGTCTCGAGCACCTCCAGACAGTATTCGATGATCCGGCGGTCCATCATCTCGCGCCGCGTGGGGGAGGCGTCAACGTGGCAGTGGGCACATGCCTGGTTGCACAGCCGCGTGATGTTGACCTGGAGAACCCCGACGCTCTCGGCCGAGAGGTCCACATCGAACTCGGACATCACCTCTTTGAACGTGCTCATACGATCCTCCATGGGTCCTCCTCAACGTTGCGCGCTCGCGTGCGCCTCTGTATGATGCGTTTTACTTAACTCTCGCATCAGTGGAACGCATAGGCAAGTGCGTTCCGAGCCAGAAAGGGGTCGCGAATGTACCGCAAGACGCTCACGCTCCTCGCTCTCGGCGTGGCGGGCCTCATGCTCGCCGGCTGTACACAGGCCGAACCGGTTACCGAGCCCGAGACCAATGAGCCGGACGAGCCCGCTGTCGAGCAGGTGGTCCAGCCGACGAAGGACAACCCGATGGTGGTCGACGAGGAGAACGGCGCGATCCTCGTCTACGCCGAGGTCAACCGCAAGTGGGTCACCGAGCCGACGCGTCATGGCGTGGTCTGTGCCAACGGCAGCAACGGCGAGAAAGCGATCTTCAGGGCGGGTGGCGACGCGCTCGAGTTCAACGAGGCGCTGTTCGCGCTGGGCGCCGAGGCTGGCGAGAACGTCAAGAAGGACTCGCCAGCCGGGACGACCGTCGAGGGTGACGAACTCGACATCACGATCGCCTGGGACGGCAACGAGTATCCGATCGGCGACCTGGTGGTCAGCACGGGCGAGCTCGGCGGCCAGTCGCTCGCGCCGAAGTTCGGTGGCAACTACGAGTTTCAGAGCGAGGCCAAGACGGGCTGCCTCTTCTGTCTCGACTCCTGTGCGGCCGGCATCACCTCCAACGCCAACGTGGGGTGGAAGTCCTTCGACTCCGGAAAGGTGGAGTTCAGGGGCGACGGCGACAAGCTGCCTGCGGATGGCACTTCTGTCGTGATCACGTTCGCGCTCAAGTAGAGATTCCGCATAGGGTGGCGACGGGCCGCAGCAGCCGGGTCCCGGCTGGTGCGGCCCGTCGCTTGAGAGGAGGCATGATGGCTGCTCTGCCCGACAGGGTGCGTGCCGGTGTGCTAACGATGCTGATGGCTGCGGCCGGCGGCTTCTCGGCTGCATGGTTCTTCGGAAAGATGAACACCTTTGCGATGGCGTTCAGCACCTCGCTGCTCATCACGGTCGGCATCATCGCCGGGGTCGTTACCACCTACTTCGCAGTCCGGGACACCGGGCATGGAGCTGCTGGCGCGCGCGCCGCCCGAATCGCGGTCGGTTTCATCGCGGTCGGAGGTGGCGTGTCGGTGGCACACACGCTGTTCACGAGCCCGTATGCCGCAGAGACCGTCGCTATCATCTGGCTCGAGGGACTCGGGCTCCGGGACACCATCCCGTCCTCGGCCATGGTGATTCCGGGTCTGGCGATCGTCGCGGCAGGAACCATCGTCGGGGCCGTGTGGGCCGTCAAGGGTTGGCGGGAACAGCAGGCGGCCCTGGCCGAGCTTGGGCCGGACGCCCCGCCGCCCCTGGTTTCGCGCAAGCAGATCATCACTGCGAGTGTTGTGATCGCGACGGCATTCCTCGCGTACAATCTCGTGCCCGGCATCCAGCTCTGGGTAGCCACCGCGATCGACGTGCTCGCGCGTGGCGACATCGAGTATGTGCGAGACTTCCTGCTCGGGTTCGGAGTCTGGGCGCCCGTGGTCTCCGCGGCGCTGATGATCCTCCAGTCGATAGTCGCGCCCCTGCCGGCGTTCGTGGTGACGTTCTCCAACGGACTGCTCTTCGGGTGGGCGTGGGGAGCGCTCCTGTCGTGGTTGAGTGCGATGGCCGGTGCGGCCCTCTGCTTCTGGATCGCCCGCTCGTTCGGACGTCCGGTGGTTGAGCGGCTCGCGGGAGGGAGTGCCGGACTCGAGGTGTCCGACCTATTCTTCGAGCGTTATGGCGACCGCGCAGTCCTCATCGCGCGTCTCCTGCCGTTCGTGAGTTTCGACATCATCAGCTATGGAGCCGGGCTGACCCCGATCCGCTTCTGGCGGTTCATCTGGGCCACCGGTCTGGGCCAGCTCCCGGCGACCATCGTCTACTCCTACCTCGGGCAGAACCTGACGGGCAGCGTACGCGTGCTGTTCCTCGTCTTCCTGTTCACCGCGGTTGTGTTCGTTGCCGGCACCACCGTGCGCCCGTACTTCATGGCTCGGCTGCAGGCACAGAGGGATGCCGCGAAGGCGGCAAACCCGGAACTTGCGGGTGAGTCAGAGTCGTGAGCGAGGCCGTCGAGACATCAGCGGTTGACGTGGACCGCTCAGCGCCGACCGTCAGCGTGCGTGGCACGGTCGTTCGCGCCTTCGTCAGCGCGATCGCGCTGGGCCTGGTGTTCGGCAGGGTGTCGCTGGTCGAGGTGGTGTCGGCCGCGCGGACACTCGATCCGGTGTGGACTGCCACGGCCTTCGCTGTCGTCTATGCGGCCGTCGTGCTCTCGGCGTTCAAGTGGCAGCTGCTGCTGCGCGCCCGGGGCTACACTCTGGGCCTCGCACGCCTCACGCGGCACTACCTCGTCGGGCTGTTCTTCAACAACTTCCTGCCGACCTCGGTCGGAGGAGATGTCGTGCGGGCGTGGGACACGGGCCGGGATCTCGATGACGCCCCGGAGGGGGCGGCGTCGGTCATCGCCGAGCGGCTGGTTGCCTCTCTCGGGCTCGGGTTGACCGCCGCCATCGGGTTGCTGTTTGCCAACGTCGGGCCGCAGGCGGTGGTGGCGGTCGCCATCGCCATCGGTGCATCGGGCTTGCTGATCGGGCTGTTCCTTGCGCCGTCGCGCTCCGAGATCATGATGCGCAAAGCGATGGGTGCACGGTTCGAAGGCGTGGTCGACTGGACGGTGCGGGCGGTGCGCGGCGTGAACGAGACGCTGCGATGCAGGGGAGCGGTATTTGTGGTACTGGTGCTGTCGATCGCGTTCCAGCTGCTCGTGGCACTCGTGAACTACTGCATCTTCCGGGCGCTCGGTGAGCCGGTCGGCTTCGGTGAGTGCATCGTGTACAGCTCGGTGATCTCGGCGGTCACTATGGTCCCGATCTCGATATCGGGACACGGTGTGCGCGAGGCCGGGTATGCGTACTTCTTCGGCCTGGCTGGTGTGCCGGCGAGCATCGCGGTCACTGGCTCGGTACTGTTCTTTCTCGTCGTGGCGCTGAGTGCGCTGCCGGGTGCCGTGCTGTTCGCTCTCGGAAGGGGGCGCTGAGCATGGGAGACCACCGATCCGTGGGAGAGTGTGCCGGTGATGTTGCCCGGTCGCGTTACACCGAAGGGCGGAACTGCGCCGAGGCCGTGCTAGCCAGTCTTTCCTCGCGCCCCGGAGTACCGCCGCTTGCTGAAGGTGCCGGCTCGGGGTTCACATCAGGAATCGGCAACACGGGGTGTGTGTGCGGCGCGCTCGCGGGCGGTGTCATGGTCCTGTCCGCGTTCGTGGCTTCGCAGGGGCTCGAACCGGTCGCGCAGCGAATGCGCGCCGAGGAGCTCTCCGCCGAATTCCTCGAGAAGTTCAAAGACGAGTGGGGGGCGACATGTTGCCGGAGCATCAAGTGCGGCATGACCGAGGGCTCTGCCGAGTCGGCGGCCCGTTGCGCCTCGATCACCGAGTTCTCGGCGGCTCTGGCGGCCGACATGGTTGCCCGCTCGGGGCCGGCGCCGCGTGCTTGGGTGGTGCGCGACGCGATGAACGCCGTTCGCCGTAGCGCGCTCGACGTGCTGGCGGGCTCGTCGAGCGGCCTGCTCGCGGCAATCGTTATGCCCGCCGAGTACACGGCCATCGCGCTGCTGGGCGGCAGCGCGATCGGTCTGGCGGTCGGCGCACTCGCCGAGTGGCGAGGGGCAGCCTCGCGGAGTGCCGGGCGTCTGCTGCGGGCCGCAGGGATCGTGGCGCTTGCTGTTCTTGCGACCGCAGCCGTGTTCGCTCCGTCTGCGGCGGGCGCGCTTCTCAGAGCCGTGTTCGGCGGTCCGGGAGTCGCGCCCGGCGCGAGCCGCGGACTCATCGCGCTCGCGGCGACTCTCGTCGCGCTGCTCGCAATCTACGAGTATCGTCGCTTCCGGTGACGAGGAGGTCTGACATGTCCAGAGTCGGCATCATCGGCGGGACGAACGCGGACTTCGACTTTGAGTGGTACGGGGACCAGCGCATCGGGACCCCGTACGGAGCGGTCGACATCGCCGAGGGAAGGGTTTCGGGAGCAAACGTGAGCGCTGCCTTCGTCCGCAGGCACGGACGCGGTCACGAGCGGCTCTCATCCATGGTGGAGCACCGCGCCAACATCACGGCACTTGCCGAGCTGGGGTGTGCCGCCATCATCGCGACCACGGTGTGCGGCATCGTCGACCCCGACGTTTCGCTGGCGTCCGCAATCGTCTTCGACGACCTGTTCTTCCCGGACAATCGACTTCCGGATGGTACTGCGTGCACGTTCTTTGCCGAGGAGGGGCAGCCGGGACGGGGCCACTACATCTTCGGCTCACCGTTCTCGCCTTCGCTGCGTGCCGCGCTGATCGAGGCTGGCATGAACGAGGGCATCGCTGTACGGGGGGAGGCCACCTACGCCCACATGCTCGGGCCGCGCTTCAACTCCCGCGCCGAGGTCGGCTGGCTGCGTGGCCTCGGAGTGACGGCGCTCAGCCAGACGGCAGGCCCTGAGGCGGTGCTCGCGGGCGAGCTGGAGATTCCGTACGCGCTCGTCGGTTTCGGCGTGGACTACGCGAACGGCGTGCGCGACGAGCCCACGCCGGTCGAGACGCTCGATGCGAACATCGCCGCGAGCGAGCAGGTGTTCGGGGCGCTCGTCGGAGGAGCGCTTCGGACGCTCGGGGAGACGCCGTTCGACTCGGGATTCGTCTACCGCTTCTGAGCAGCGCGCCAGCGCGCGAGGGTTTCGGGTGAGGTGCCGAACTCGTATCGCGCCGCCGTCAGCATGTTGAGCGCCGTCCACCGCCACGGCCCGTATTCGCGCCAGCGACGGCCGGAGGTGACCGCCTCGTGTGCGAGCACGCGCACCTCGCCGGCCCTGCGGGCGCGCCGGACCAGCTCGTAGTCCTCCATCACTGGATACGGCGGGAACCCGCCGAGCGCGTGCCATGCGACTCGTCGGCAGAACAACCCCTGGTCTCCGTAGGGGAAGCGGAGGAGTGAGCCGCGCACCCGGGTGCCGGTCTGCAGGAGGCGCAGAGTGGCCGAAGCTCCAGCCCCGAAGGAGAATCGGAAGGCGCCGAGCAGGAGCTCGGGGTCGGCGAGCGCATCGAGCGCTGCGCGCGCGAAACCCGGGGCGGGCAGCGTATCGGCGTGCAGGAAGAGCAGCGCGTCGGCCGTGCTTACGCGGGCGCCCGCATTCATCTGGGTCGCGCGTCCCCGCTCCGCCTCCACCACGGTGGCACCGGCCTCGCGCGCCAACTCTGCCGTGCCGTCCGCACTCCCGCCGTCGGTGACGAACACCTCGACCGGCTCGGCCTGTAGCCGCGAGAGCAGGGGAGACAGAGTGTCGGCCTCGTTGAGCGTCGGGACCACCACTGCGAGGCTGGTCGGCGGTTCGTACCATGCGGCGTGGACTGCCTGCCAGTGCGGCAGGTCCTCGGGGAGGTCGATGTCGGGATGTGGCGCGAGCGTTGCTACGGCGATCCCGCGTGCCTCGAGGCGCTCACGACAGCACGCGAAGACGTCGCTGTCACCCCAGGTGATCCCGCTCGCGAGCGCCTCCCGCGCGGCCGCCATCGCGTCACGGCGCACGGCAAGCAGACAGTACCCGCCG
>JACUUN010000076.1 GCA_014859265.1 Coriobacteriia bacterium | reverse complement strand
GGTGGGGAGCAAGCGTCTGGGGGTGTCCTTGTTGTGTGAAATCTAGCACCGTGCTAGATTATGGGAGCGAGCCCCTCTCGCATCGGAAGTGCAGGAGGGGACGTGTCGATGGGACCTAACCGGTCACCAGAGCGGGATACGCCAACATACGACCTGGGCGACGTGCGCGATGCGTTCGAGCGCGGACACTTCAGAGTGACCTTGCGCGTGCAGCGACATCTCTGGGCCAAGGGCTGGGACCGCGGCACGGTCCGGTCGTGCGTTGCGGGGCTGCGACGAGGCGCGTTTCTCAAGTCTCAGGAGTGCGCCAGCAACCCTGACGCCTGGCTCGACGTCTATCGTCCGCAGTGGGCGGGCGAGCGGTGGTACGTGAAGTTCGTGCGCGAAGATGAAGGAGGTGGATACCGTGTGCTCACGTTCTGCAGGGATGGCGAACAGCACTGAGCGACCCCCTCGCAAGCCGTATGCCGAGCAGCCGTGGAAGTGTCTGCTCTGCGGCAAGAAGGCCGCACGCTGGAGCGACGATCCGCTCGCCTTCGAGATTCATGGCCGGACATATGCCGCCGAGGGCTTCGTTCACGAGCACTGCGACGCGTGTGGCGAGGACACCGTGGATGCCGAGCAGATGGATGCGGTGCAGCGCGTGGTGACGGACGCCGCCCGTGGCGACCTCGGCCGGCTTTCCTCCGACGAGATCCACCAGCTGCGCCATGACCTCGGCCTCACGCAGGCCGAGCTTGAGTCGCAACTGGGCGTCGGGAGCGGGACGGTGGGTCGCTGGGAGCGGGGCACGGTGCTGCAGGGTGCTACCGCCGACCGGCTGATGCGGGTGCTTTGGGCACACCCCGAGCTGCTGCCCGAGCTCGGTTACGTTGCGCGTGAAGGGCGGGGGCCGTACCGCACGCGGCGCGGGTAGACCGGACGCGGCCCGAATCTCTCTACCGCACACGCCTTCATCTGCCGTACACTGGCACCGAGGTGACATATGGCCGCTGACGCAGCACGCATCCTACTCATAGCAGCCGCGACGTCCGGTACCGGCGGTAGCGAGCACCACATCGCCGACCTGCTGCGACACCTGCCTGCTCGCGGATTCGACGTGTCGCTGGTGTGTCCGCCGGGCGGCGTCCTCACGAGACTCGCCGAATCCCTCGGCATCCGCGTGGAGAACGCCCCTGTGGACCAGGGCTTCCCGGTTGCAGGCGTGCGCGCGGTGCGCTCGATCGTGGCACTTCTGCGGCCTCACGTCGTCCACGCTCACGGGTCGCGTGCCGCGTTCTACGCCCGGGTGGGCGATTCCTCGGCTGGTCGGCGCTGCGTCTACACGCTGCACGGCATCGAGGCCGGACTGCAAGATCCGCCGCTCGTGCGTGCACGCCGTCTGGGCGTCGGGCGCATCCTGCGCTCGCGCACGGCGCGTTTCGTGTGCGTGTGCGAGGCTGACTGTCAGAAGGGGAGCATACTCGGGCTGCTCGATTCCGAGCGTGCGGCAACGATCCACAACGGCATCGAGATGCCAGAGCCGGTCGAGGCCGGTAGGTTCCGCGGTGAGCTAGGCATCGGCGAGCGAGCGCCGCTCGTGCTTTCGGTCGGACAGCTTCGCGAGCAGAAGGATCAGCACACGCTCATCGAGGCGTGGGCGCGCGTGTCTGCACGTTTCCCCTCGGCGGTGCTCGCGCTGATCGGCTCGGGGCCGCTCGAGTCCAAGCTGCGCGACCTTGTCAACGACCGCAGCGTCGCGCGTACACTGCGCTTCGTCGCCCCGCGGTCCGACCTGCGCCCTGCCTACACCGATGCCGACATGTTCGTCTTGAGCTCACGCTGGGAGGGGCTGCCCTACGTGGTGCTCGAGGCCATGGCGCACGGGCTGCCGGTGATCTCAACCGCCATCGATGGCATCCCGGAGGCGGTGATCGACCGCCGCACCGGTCTGCTCGTCCCGCCAGCCGACCCGCGCACGCTTGCCGAGGCCCTCATGTGGGCGATCGCCGAGCCGGAGAAGGCGGCGCGGCTCGGAGTCGCCGGCCGCGCACGGGTGGAGGCGGAATTCGGCCTCGACACGATGGTCGAGAAAGTCGCCGCGCTCTACCGCGAGGTGGCCGCCCGCTCGACTGCGTAGACGTCGGGCATCGAGCCGAGGATCCGGATGTGATGGCGCCCCATGTTCCCGGTGCCGATGACCGCGGCTCGCACCCTGTCCATCACGTCCTCCAGACCTGTCATGTCGTGCGCGGAGTGTAGCGCATCGAGCAGTGCCTTCGCAGGCGAGGATACAGGAAGCGCGCGCAACCCGCCGCCGCTGGTCTCTCTTGCCGTACACTGGATGCCGAGGTGACCCATGACCACAGCCGTGCGTCGTTCCATCCTGTTTGTCAACAACTTCCCCGGCCCCACACTCGGTGGGGGCGAGGTGCACTTGATGCATCTCGTGCGCGGCGCGATCGCCGAGGACTGGCAGGTTAGTGTGGCCACCGCGAAGGGAAGCGCGCTCGCGGGTGATGCCCGCGCGGTCGGCGCCGACGTCTTCGAGCTCGGGTACTCGCGAACCCGCTTGCCCTCCAAACCGGGCCGTCTGCGCGACATCGCTGCAGCCTACGATGCGGACGTGATCGTGGGCACCGGCTTTCTCACCAATATGCTCGTACGCAGGGCGGCAGCGGGGCTCGAGGACACTAAGGTAGTCAACATCGTGCACACCGAGCCCGACGCGTCGCGTCACGAAGGAGCAGGCCCGCTCGGCCTCGGCATGCGCCGTCGCGTCGATGCCGCCTCGCGCGGACGGGTCGACCGGTTCGTCGCCATCTCCTCGGCGGTGCGCAACGCGCTCTGTGCGGGCGGGGTGGAACCCGAGCGCGTCATCACCATCCCCAACGGCATCGACATCGCCACGGTGCGCTCCGATGCCGGGCTGCCCGCACCCGAGGGCCTGAGGGTCACCGGCCCGCTCGTCGGCTGCGTGGGACGACTCGCGCCGGTCAAGGGTGTCGAGTACTTCATCCGCATGGCCGGCTCGCTTGGCTTCCAGGTTCCGCGGGCGCGCTTCGTGATCGCCGGCTCGGGCCCCGAGGACAGCCGCCTGCGCGAGATCGCCTACGCGCACAATCTCGGCGACAGGCTCGTCTTCCTCGGCCACGTCTCGCCGGTGGCACCGGTGCTCGCTGCATGCGACGTCGTGGTCATCCCCTCGCTCTCCGAGGGCTTCGCGCTTGTCGCCGCCGAGGCGATGGCGCTCTCGCGTCCCGTGGTGGGCACGTCCGTGGGCGGGCTTGCCGACGTGGTCGTCGACGGCGAGACCGGCCTGCTCGTGCCCCCGGCAGATTCCGAGGCACTTGCTGCCGCCGTGGCCCGTCTGCTGCGCAATCCTGCGCTTGCGACGCGGATGGGCGAGGCTGGCGCCGCGCGCGCCGAGGAGCACTTCACGCTCGAGCGAATGGTGCGCGCCCACCTCGACCTCTACGCGGAGCTCGCGGCAGGGTAGAGAGCCCGAGCGCTCACCGTCTGCACCCGTTGCTCCTCGGCGTACAAAAAAGTAGAATATTCTACGGAGGCGATGAACCATGACCGACTACGTCCAGATATCGGCCCAGATCTCCGAAGCAGCCAAGCGGCGCCTGGACCAGTATGCGCGCGAGACCGGCATGAAGAAGAGCCGCGTGGTCGAGGACGCGATCAACCAGCATCTCGATGCGCTCGACGAGATACCCGCCGAGTACATCGTGCCCACGCGCCTCGTCGTGTCGTCCGAGACTTGGGAGACGATCGTCGACCAGATCGAGAACCCCGGCGAGCCGACACCGGCACTGCGCGAACTGATGAGTCGTGGACGAGCGCATCAGGATTAGGCGACTCGAGCGCGGGGACGACCGAACCGCTCTGCGCTGCGGCGATGCGTGGCTTGACGAGTTCCTCAGGCGCTACGCGGCCCAGAACCAGTTCCGTCATCACCTAGGCGTGACGTACGTGGCGGTCGATGAGCCGACTCGCATCGTTGTCGGCTACGTGACGCTTTCGGCCGCCTCCCTGGCGGTCGAGGCGCCGCCGCCGGGGCAGGCGTCAAGCAGCGCGTACTCCGAGGTTCCCGCGGTGCGCATAGCGCGGCTTGCGGTTGACGAGCGCGTGCAGGGGAGCGGACTAGGCTCGGAGCTACTCCGGTATGCGCTCGAGCTAGCGCGCGCGCAGGCAGAGTCGGTCGGATGCGTCGGAGTTGTTGTCGATGCGAAGCCCGGGGCCGTGGGCTTCTACGCCAGGTACGAATTCGTGCCATGTCGGGTATTGCATGGCGGCGCCACCGCCCGACCTCGCCAGGAGCTGCTCTTCCTACCCCTGTCCGCTGTCGAGGCAGCATTCGGCGAGTAGTTGTCCCCGCATCCGTGCGGCGGCCGCCCCGCCGTAGTCCCTGCTCCCCGGATGGGGCACAATACGCATAAGGAACCGCAAGCCACAGCAACCGTGGAGGCGATCGGCCATGAGCGCGCCCGTGCAGATCAAGTTCGGCACCGACGGGTGGCGGGCGGTAATCGGGGATGACTTCACCTACGAGTCGCTCCGGCGCGTCGCCGATGCCACTGGCCGCGTCTTCGCCAAGGACCACCCCGGCGGGCGAATCCTCGTGGGCTACGACACCCGCTTCGAGGCGGGCTCATTCGCCGAGGCGGCAGCCGAGGTGCTCTCCTCGCACGGCCTGGAGGTCATCCTCTCCGACAGCTACATGCCCACGCCCGCGCTCTGCTGGTCGGTCGCGCGCGACGAGCGCGCCGTTAGCGGCGTGATGCTCACCGCGAGCCACAATCCGGCGCGCTACCTCGGCTTCAAGATCCGCATGGCCGATGGCGGCGCCTCGCCCGTTGCGCTCACCGACGAGGTCGAGGCGGCGCTCCTCGATGAGCCGCCCGCCGGTCGCGGGTCCTACAAGGTCGTCGACCTCATGACGCCCTACTTCGAGACTCTTACGGGCATGGTCGATGCGGAGGCCATCCGCGCGGCTGACCTGCGTGTGGTGGTCGACTCGCTCTACGGCGCGGGCCAGAACTACCTGGCCGACGTCATGCGGGAACTCGGCGTGGACGTCCACGAGATCCACGAACAGCGTAACCCGTGCTTCGGCGGCCTTCACCCCGAGCCGATTCCGCCACACACCGATTCGTTGCGCGACAATGTCCTGGCGGGGCAACGCAACGCGGGGTTCGTGACCGACGGCGACGCCGACCGCATCGGTGCCATCGACGAGCACGGCAACTTCGTGAACCCGCACCGCATCATCTGCCTGGTGGCGCGCCACCTCGCCGAGGACAAGGGCCTGACCGGCCGCATCGTGAAGACGGTTTCGACCTCGGTGCTAGTGGACCGCCTCGGCACCGCGCTCGGCCTGCCGGTCACCACTACACCGGTCGGCTTCAAGTGGATCTACGAGGAGATGCTCGCGGGCGACGTGCTCGTGGGCGGGGAGGAATCGGGCGGCATCGGCTTTCCGCCGCACGTGCGCGAGCGCGACGGCCTGCTCATGTCGCTCTTCCTTGTCGAGATGATGGCGCAGCGCGGCCAGACGCTCGCCGAGCTCGTCGAGAGCCTCTTCGAGCTCACTGGGCCGATGGAGTACCTGCGCTACGACATGGCCATCGACGCCGAGACCAAGGCGTTCTTCCTCGCGCGGGTGCCCGAATACGCGCCGGTCGAAGTGGCAGGCCTGCACGTTCACGACATCGTGCGCGACGACGGCCTGAAGTTCCTCCTGCCTGACGACGCGTGGTTGCTGCTGCGCTCGTCGGGCACCGAGCCGCTCGTGCGCGTCTACGCCGAGGCCTCCTCGGCAGGCGTGGTCGACGACCTGCTCGCAGCCGGCAAGGCCATCGTACTCGGGGAGGCGTAGCGTCTTCGTGCGGGTGACGATGATCAACAAGTATTACCCGCCGCACCTCGGCGGCATCGAGTTCCACCTGCGCGACCTCTCCGAGGCGCTCGCCGCGCATGACGACATGAGTGTACGCGCGATCGTCGCCAACGAGGACGAGGAGCGCCTCGAGGAGACCGTCGGCGGCGTCGAGGTGGTGCGCCTGCCGCGCTGGCGCGAGTGCAGCTCGACACCCATCGTGCGCGGCATGACTGCCGAGTTGCGCGCCGAGGCAGCAGGCGAGCTGGCGCCCGACGGCGGACGGCCCGACCTCTTCCACCTGCACTTTCCCTACCCGTGGGGCGAGTTCTCGTGGCTGCAGGCCCGTACCGGCGTGCCCACCGTGGTCACCTACCACTCCGACATCGTGCGCCAGAAGGTCGCCCTGGAGTTCTACAAGCCTTACCTGCGCCGCATGCTGCAGAAGGTCGACCTCGTCATCGCATCCTCGCCCAACATGGTCGAGCACTCTCCGTTCCTGGCCGAGGTCTCGCACAAGTGCCGGGTGGTGCCCTTCGGCATCGATGTCGAGAAGTTCGCCGCGACCCCTGAGATCGAGCGCCGCGCCGCCGAGCTTCGCGAGGACCACGACCGGTCGATCGTGCTCTTCGTCGGGCGGCTCATCTACTACAAGGGTGCCGAAGTGCTCGTTCGCGCGATGGCCAAGGTCGATGCCGACCTCGTGGTGATCGGCACCGGCCCGCTCGAGTCCGAACTGCGCGGGCTTGCCGCGGAGCTCAAGGTCGCCGACCGCGTGACCTTTCTCGGCGGGCAGCCCCTCGACGAGCTCGTGGCGTGGTACCACGCCGCCGACGTCTTCTGCCTGCCGAGCATCGCGCGCTCCGAGGCGTTCGGCCTCGTGCAGCTCGAGGCGCATGCCGCGGGCACCCCCGTGGTCTCGACCGGCCTCACGACCGGCGTGCCCTTCGCGAACCAGCACGAGGAGACCGGGCTGGTGGTGCCGCCGGATGACCCGCGCTCACTCGCCGAGGCGCTGCGCACGCTCGTCGAGGACGAGTCGCTGCGCGAGCAGTACGGCGCGCGGGCGCTCGAACGCGTGCGGGCTGCCTTCACCATCGAGCGGATGGTCGACGACACACTCTGCGTGTACCGCGAGGCGCTCGGGAGTGCGGGCGAAGTGAGCATGCCGTGAGACGTGGGCGATTCATAGCGCTCGCGGTCGTACTCGACGCGCTGCTCATCAACCTCGGCATCGTCGCTGCCTTCTACATCCGCTTTGGCGGCCAGCTGCCGGCGTTTAACTTCGACGCCTACCTCTCGCTCGCGCCGGTGATGACGCTCAA
>JACUUN010000234.1 GCA_014859265.1 Coriobacteriia bacterium | reverse complement strand
GGGGGGCGCACCCGAATGAGCGCAGGAGTCGCCAACCCTAACTCCCTGCCCAGGAGTATGTGCTACCGGACGGTTTCCTGAGCCCTGTCGATGATGAGCTCCACGATGACCTCGAGGCGAGTCGGGCCGTATGCGGCCCATCCGGTCAGGTCTGGCACGTGGATGTCGAACCCCTCCGCACCGAGACCCGCCCTCTCGGTATCGAGTGCGGTCGCGAGCCTCGACCAGAGGGCTTCCACCGACAGCGTTTCGGAATCAAGAGACTCGACGACCCGCGTCAGAGCGGGCCACACGCTGTCCCACGCGACATAGCGGGGCGTCGGCTCCCCGACGGCCCGCAGATTCGGTTCCAGGCGGTACTCGATGCGCCGACCGGCGGCGCGCTTCTCGGCAAGACGCGCGTCTGCTAGCGTGACAAGGTACTCGGCGACCGGGGACTGGTTGTACGCGGCGCGCTCGGCGATCAGACGACCGTGTGCCCACTCGTGGGTCCACAGATACACGAGCACCTCTGCCCGCGCCCCCACGCCTACCAGCGACCTACCCTTGAACCGCAGACAGGCGGGATTCGACGCGTCTGGAGCGCGCGACATGCCCCTCAGCTCTGGAGTGGGGCGCGCGAATCCAACGCTCCTGAAGACCTCGTCAGGGCCGACCCAATCCTCCACTGCCGCACGTGCCGAACGGAAGAGTGGCTGCAGAGCGTAGGAGGCACCCTCTTCGCGTGCGACGAGTTCCGTCTCGACCTTCTCCAGGCCGGTGCGGCCCGCGCCCTGAGAGGCGATGCGCACCACAGCCGTCATGAGTCGCCGCTGCTCCGATCCGGCGCTCCTTGCGAGTCTGCGCAGTCGTGCCGGGTCGACGATCGAGCTGTTCGACACGACCCAGTCAAGGACCTCGTCGAACAGACGCGCATCCCACCGGCCGATCGACATCGTCGCCACGAGCAAGGCCTCTGGGTCGATGACGGTAGACGACGTTCCCCGCGTGCCCGCCACTCCCAGCGCGGTCCACTGGCGCCACGCGAGTTCGAGCAGCACGTCCACGAGCGTTCCATGGAGTTCTCTAGTAGTCATCGAGCAGCCTCTCTGCCTGGTCGTCAGCACCCATATGCCGGAGCAACGCGACGAGCATGGTCCTGAACTCCTCCGAGGTATCCTGCGTGCGCGCCCAGCGGGCGGCAGTCAACAGCTCCTCCCCTGTTGGTGCCAGCGCAGCCAGGTCTCCCGTGTGGCGGCCAACCCCGGAGTCGGCCGCCGC
>JACUUN010000233.1 GCA_014859265.1 Coriobacteriia bacterium | reverse complement strand
AAGAAATCGCAGGTCGGAGCCGAGAAGTGGCTCCGGCCTTTTCGTTTGCACGGGGTTCCAAAGACTCTCTAGCCCGCCGGCCCTAGCTCTTCGTACTGATGAAGTCAGCTCGAGGACGCCGGTTCCGGTATCCCCGGACTCGGGGTTCGAACCCCCCGCGATATCACGCAAGACGCGGCACGCCTTCTCTGCCGGATCTGGTGTTTGCTCCTCTTGGCCGGATTTGCATACTTTCAGTAGAAGCGAGAGGGCCCCCGACAAGGGGTGGAAGAGGCGTGGCCTTCCCGTCACCCCCAACCACCGTGCTTGTCGTAGGAGCCCCACCATTTCACTGCGAAGGTCACATCTGTGGTCCCGGGCTCAGCTCCCTTTTCTCAGCGTGGTAGTCGACTGCTACATTGGTTGGACCAGCGTTCTGGGAGGACGTGACCGCATGGGCTTTCGTGACTTGGACATTCTTGACGCGTACGACACTGATGCCGGCAGCCCGAATCCCGTTGATCACTTCTACATACCTTGCCTTGAGACAGCCGTTCGCTACGACAGACTGGCAGGCTTCTTCTCGTCCGGCTCTCTGGCCGTCGCTGCCCGTGGCATCGCTGGTATGGTGGCCAGCGATGGCAGGATGCGAATCGTCTGCAGCCCCTACCTCCCGTCTCGCGACAAGGCATTGCTGGAGGAAGTGACGGCTGCTCTCCTGGACCCAAGCGCAATGCAGGAGCTGCTCGGCGATGTGCTACTCCGTTCGCTCGAGCCGGCAGAAATCGAAACAGAGCTGGTTAGGGACCACGTTCAGGCGTTGGGCTGGATGCTGCGAGAGGGTCTTCTCGAGATCAAGATCTGCATTCCGAAGGACGAGTCCGGCAGAGCCATGTCCGCGGAGGAGATCGAGCGCGAAGGGCTGTTCCACATGAAGGTGGGCATTCTCATCGACGAGGTGGGGGATGCACTCTCCTTCAGCGGCTCCATCAACGAGAGCCGTGCGGCCTGGGAGAAGCACATCGAGGAGTTCAAGGTGTTCTTCGGCTGGGAGGAGCCTTGTCGTGTTGCACAGGACACCGAGAAGTTCTTGAGGTACTGGAGAGACCGATCAAGCCGGATGCGGACAGTTGACCTGCCAGACGCAGTGAAGCTTCGACTTCTCGAGGTCGCTCCTGAGGATCGCGACGAACTGGGGCTCGTCAAGAAGCGCAAGCGTGAGGTAGCGCCACTTGAGCCACCCGCGACAGTATTCGAGCTGTGGGATCACCAGGCCGATGCGGTAGAGA
>JACUUN010000075.1 GCA_014859265.1 Coriobacteriia bacterium | reverse complement strand
GAACCCGGCGATCGTAGCTGCGGGATACGCGAGGTACAGCGCCTTCGGACGGGAGCCTTTACCAAGCAGCACAACCGCACTGAGAACGAAGAGTGCGACCGTCAGCAGCGCCGGTGCGACATCGTGGGACCAGATTTCGCGCTTCACCCGGTACGGCCCGTACAGCGGCTCCCCCATCACCGAATCGAGCTCGGTGACCCCGAGTCCTGCCGCGGTCCGCTCGACGAGCGCGCGCGTCCGGTCGTTGACCCAGGCCGAGGGCGTCCCGAGCAGCATGCTCGCGTTCATGAGCCCGTTGACCGCGAGTCCTGCGGGCGTGCGCGCCGCCGTGAGAATGTGATCGTTGCCCGGGGCCTGCAGACCGAGGAAGTCTCCATCGAGAGTCGCGGCGTTGCGCACGTACCATGCGGAGTTCACCGCCACTACACAGACGACCATGAGGGCGAGGACTGAAGTCCCCCTCCGCCAACCCGTGCGGAGGACGACGGTCCCGATGAACCACAGGCCGAACGGTGCAAGAGCCAAGAGTGCAGTCGGCTTCGACTGGAGGGCGAGACCAGCGGCAGCCGCAGCCCAAATGTACCAGGCAAGAGGCGCTGCGGATGCATGTCCTTCGCGATCCCTGTCGATGACCACGATCGCGTAGACGGCAATCAGGCACCAAGCCGCAGTGAACAGGTCGTTCTGCGTGGTCGCTGCCTGGAGCGCCGCCATCGGCACGCTGATTGCCACGATTGCGGCCAGCCACTGCCCGTTTGCTGCGGCACCGAGCCGCCGGGCGATGAGCGAGACGGCCACCGCCGAGACGAGATACGCCACCCACTGGCCGAGGTTGATCAGGCGATCACCCCCTCCTGAGAGGGCCTGCAGGTGGAGCACTACATAGTTGGCGAGCGGGCTCGAGAAGAGCTGGCGCGCCTCGGCGGTTGGGAAGTGCGCGACCGAGCCATTCTGGAGCCAGAAGTGAATCCGGGGAAGGTGGTAGGTCAGGCTGTCCCAGTTGTAGGGCGGGTAGATGAGCCCTGCGATGAGGGTTCCTGAAGCAAAGGCGGTGACAATCACGGCGGGCATGGGTGGCACAGCTCGCGCCAAGGTCGGCGTCTCGACCCTCAGCCGCTGCAGTCCGGCACGAACGCGCTCCCTAAACAGGGCCCCCGCGACCGTGACTGCCGCGAGCCACGTCACCACGAGCCACATCGATGTCAGTCCCCCGAACGCCGAGAGTCCCTCGGTGATCGCCAGCAGTGCGACTCCGATCGCAGTCACCGAGGCGAGCATCGCCTCACGTACCAGCAGCTTACTGTCAAGGAGTGCGAGGACGAGCACGCACCAGAACAGCACAATGAGAATCGACATGTGCCCCTTCTCGCATCCGCCAGACGCCTGAGTCCTCTGCGCAACTACCGCCGACCAGTCACCCACGCCGACAACCACGGAGTGGTTGATTCCTGATACTATCCTAGCAGCCAGCTCAGATTCGTTCAGAGTGAGGATACCTCCGATGATGGCAAGAGCGAGTGGTTGTGTCCGAAGCGCTAGTCTGTCCCAGGACAAGGATGGTGGCAGATGAGGTTCGACAGTCCCAAACGCGTGCTCGTGACGGGAGGAGCAGGTTTCATCGGTTCGCACTTGTGCGAGCGCCTCCTGGCTGACGGGTCTGACGTTCTGTGTGTCGACAACTTCTACACGGGCAGCAGGCACAACGTCGCACACCTGCTAAGCCACCCCGCGTTCGAGGTCGTCAGGCATGACATCACATGCCCTCTGTATGTCGAGGTCGATGAGATCTACAACCTCGCCTGTCCGGCTTCGCCAATCCACTACCAGCGTCACCCTGTTCAGACAACCAAGACCAGCGTCCACGGGGCCATCAACATGCTGGGCCTCGCGAAGCGCGTTGGCGCGAAGATCCTCCAGACCTCGACGAGCGAGGTCTACGGCGACCCCGAGGAGCACCCACAGCCTGAGTCATACTGGGGCCGCGTTAACCCGATTGGTCCACGAAGCTGCTACGACGAAGGAAAGCGCTGCGCCGAGACGCTCTTCTTCGACTATTACCGGCAGTACCGGCTGAAGATCAAGGTCGTTCGCTTGTTCAACGTGTACGGACCCCGCATGCACCCGAGCGATGGTCGAGTCATCAGCAACTTCATAACGCAGGCACTGACCGGTGCCGACTTAACAGTTAATGGCGACGGCAACCAGACCCGCTCGTTCTCGTACGTCGACGACATCATCGACGCGCTCGTCCTCGCAATGGGGACTCCCAACAGCTTCACCGGACCCGTCAACATCGGCTCGGAGTTCGAGTTCAGCGTGCGCGAGCTCGCCGAGAAGGTGATCGATCTCACCGGGAGCAGCTCCAGGGTCTGTTCTGAGCCGCTCCCGACCGACGACCCGTGCCGGCGTCGGCCGGAGCTCTCACTCGCGCGCGCTCAGCTCGGCTGGGAAGCAACCACGACTCTCGAAGAGGGATTACAGCGCACGATCGAGTACTTCCGCACGCTCGGCGCGGAGACCGCCTTATGAAGCTCTCGGTCCTTGTCCCGGTCTACAACGAACGCGACACCGTCCTTGACGTCCTCGACGCTGTCAGGTCGACCCGTCTCGCGAGCGAGATCGTCGTCGTCGACGACGGCTCTACAGATGGAACGCGGGCACTCCTCAAAGATCTCGAAGACAAGAGTGTCGTGCGCGTGCTCTTCCACGAGCAGAACGCCGGTAAGGGTGCGGCGCTGCGGACCGCCATGCAGGCGGCAACCGGGGACATACTGCTCATTCAGGATGCCGACCTCGAGTACCACCCGCGCCAGTACTCTAAGCTCCTCGCACCAATCGAGGCCGGCGAGACAGACGTCGTGTACGGCTCGCGGTTCCTCGCGGGCGACCCGGAGGGCATCCTCAAGAGCAGCTTGTTCGCGAACAAGCTGCTGACGATCATGACGAATGCACTCTTCCGCAACTCGCTGACCGACATGGAAACGTGCTACAAGGTCTTCCGCCGCGAGGTTCTCGACGGTATCTCGCTGCGTGCGAACCGGTTCGACTTCGAGCCGGAGTTCACCGCGAAGATCCTCAAACGAGGTATCCGGATCGTCGAGGTCCCGGTCGAGTTCAGCCCGAGAGCGTACGCCGAGGGGAAGAAGATCGGCACGTGGGACGGCGTCCAGGCGGTCTGGGCGCTGCTTCGCTACCGGCTCGCCGACTGACGGGCTCTACAGCGCGCAATCGTGCGTCGGCCGTCACGCGCAGCGGCCATGCAGACCCCCGCTCTAGCGGTACTCCTCGGCCCACCGTGACCGGCGGGTGAGGAGCTGGCGACGCAGCAGCCCGCGCTTGAAGTCGGGCGGGTGAGTGAATGCAAGGGGCGGACGGGCCTTCGGTATCAGCAGCGCCCCTGAGATGCGCTGCTGCAGGTAGAACAGTGTGCGAGCCCGCTCCCACTCCGGACCAAACCGCATGTCGTAGCGCTCCGCGAGGCGTTTCATGTCAGCCGCGTGGACATCGAGGATCGTCGAGGACTTGCGCTCGGACTGGTGCCGGTCGATTGCAACGATGCGCGGGATGCGAGCGAAGCGGGCACCTGCCGCCTCGAGGCGCAGCCAGAGCTCGTAGTCCATTGTGAAGTGGAAGCTCTCATCGAGCATCGGGTCGGAGAGCACCCGGCGCCGGATGAAGACGCCGGGCTGACTGATGATGTCCACCGTACGCAACAGTTCACCTGAGAACGGCGCCGCCCACAGGATCTGAATCATCATGCCATCAGCCGTGGTCTGCGCACAGTGCCCGTAGACCACGTCGGTAGCCGGGTGGGCCTCGAAGTACGCGACCACATCCTCGATCACCCGGCAGTCGAAGTAGGCGTCATCCGAGTTGATCCAGCCGATGATCTCTCCGCTGGAGACCTGGAACGCCTTGTTGATGGCGTGAGACTGGCCCTCATCGGACTCGCTTCGCCAGATGACCGAGTCGCCCGCCGCTTCAAGGATCTCGACACTGCCGTCGGTCGAACCGCCGTCCATGACGACGTGCTCGATGTGCGGATAGGTCTGACACGCCACCGAGCGCAGGTTGTCGGAGAGCCACGCCACCTGGTTGTACGAGGGCGTGAGAATGGAGACGAGGGGCCCCCGGCTTTGGGGGGCCTGCTGGTTTCGCCCACTATATTGTTGGCCGCAATCCATGTCTGCCAAGCACCGCCCCTACAACAACACTGACCGGTACACCTCAAGGTGCGCCTCAACTGACGCCCTCCATGAGAACTGATTCGCTCGTTGCCGCCCCGCCGTCTGCAATGCCGACCTGTACACATCATCCGAGAGGACTGCGTTAACGCCCTGCACCATGTCGGTCACCGAATCAGGGTCAAAGTAGCGAACAGCATCCCCGCCAACCTCGGGCACGGAGCTGGCATCGCTGCAAACCACAGGACAGCCAAATGACATCGCCTCGAGCACAGGGAGCCCGAATCCCTCGTATTTCGAGGGAAACGCAAGGAGCAGGGCACGCCTGTACTGCGTTGCCAGACTCGCATCGTCTGCGGGAGTGTGCAGAATCCGCGCGGACAGGGCCGCCCTTTCGAAGGAAGCCCGTTCAGAGGCTGTGAAATCGCATCCTCCAGCACAGACAAGATGCAAGGAGGGATCGCCTCTTAGGATCTCTGCAATCGCGTCGAAGAAACCGGAGAAGTTCTTATAGCCGGCTCGCGCGCCGACATACAGAATGAATCTCTCCGGGAGTGCTAGCTGACGGTTACCCGGCTCATCGCCGCGGAACGTGCGCCCGTGAGGTATCACCGTGATGTTCGCGCCGTCCACCCCCAACAGCTCCTGCACATCCCTCTTCGTGTGCTCCGATCCGGTGATGATGTGATCAGCTGCCTCCACAGCACGACGTTTCGACTCCATGGTCTTCTCGCGGTCGGGCAGCTCAAACAGCTCGTGAATCATGTCATGCACGGTGAGCACTACCGGACACCCACCTCCGCCGGTCGGCTGGTGCATCTGATAGTAGGTGGGATGGTAGACACACATATCTCCTGCAGCGGTGCGACGCCGAACCATCTTCCAGTTCAGGTAGTCCGCAATCGTGATGAGTCTGCCGCGACCTCGCCCGCCATAGAGATGAAACAGCCGCGTGTAAGGAACCCCCAGGCGACCCAGTGAGGTATTGTCAGCCCACCGACCGACAAGCTCAACATCAACATCCGGGTGCCAATCGCGGATACCCGAAATGAGCTCGGTGAAGTAGCGCGAAACACCTCCGAAACGCTGCATCGAGAAGACCTGGAAGTCGTAGACGAGACGCAATCTGGATCCAGCCCCATTTCCGTAGACGTCATCCCCGCAGTTCAGGGCACTTGCACGTACCGGGGCCTAGGCACCCTTCATCTCTCGTCCTACTCGCTCCAGGTCCGCGTCGACCATCATCGCGACGAGTTCCTCGAACGTGACCTCGGGCTCCCAGGCGAGTTTCTCGCGCGCCTTGCTCGGATCGCCGAGCAGGTGGTGGACCTCAGCGGGGCGCCAGAACTCCGGGTCCTCGACCACGTGATCGCGATAGTCTAGATCCGCCCGAGAGAAGGCAATCTCACAGAATTCGCGAACAGAGTGTTCGAGTCCCGTTGCAATCACGTAGTCGTCCGGCTGCTCCTCTTGCATCATCAGCCACATCGCACGAACAAAGTCCCCCGCGAATCCCCAATCTCGTCTCGCTTCAAGGTTGCCGAGTCTAAGCTGACTGGCGAGCCCGAGCTTGATGCGCGCAACACCGTCGGTGATCTTGCGGGTTACGAACTCGAGGCCACGGCGCGGCGATTCGTGATTGAACAAGATTCCGTTGCTGGCATGCAGCCCGTAGGACTCGCGGTAGTTGACCGTAATGAAGTACGCGTAGACCTTCGCGACGCCATAGGGCGAGCGCGGATGGAACGGTGTCAACTCGGTCTGCGGCACCTCGCGCACCTTGCCAAACATCTCGGAGGTCGACGCTTGGTAGAAGCGGGTGTCGGGTTTCAGGCGCCGTATGGCCTCGAGCCAGCGCAACACGCCAAGCCCGTTGAACTGCGCGGTGAGCATCGGCTGGGCGAACGAGGTCGGCACGAACGACTGCGCGGCGAGGTTGTAGACCTCGTCGGGCTGGACCGAGGAGACGGCGTCCATGATCGAGTACTCATCCAGCAGGTCACCGTTCACGAGCTTGATGCGGTCCAGGATGTGCTCGATGCGATCGTAGTTCTCCATGGAGAGCCGCCGCACCATCCCGTAGATCTCGTAGCCCTCGGCAAGCAGGAGCTCAGCCAGGTAGGAGCCATCCTGGCCCGTGACACCTGTGATCAGCGCGCGTTTCGCCATGCTCTAGACCTCTCTCTGCCAGTCGTCCTCGATGCGGATGATGTCGTCTTCGCCGAGGTACTCCCCTACCTGCACCTCGATCACCTTGAGCGGCACCTTGCCGCAGTTCTCGATGCGGTGCTCCGCACCCACGGGGATGTAGATGCTCTCGTTGACATGCACCTCAACCCGCTCCTCGTCACGGGCCACCAACGCGGTGCCCGCTACGACGATCCAGTGCTCCGAGCGGTGGTGGTGGCGCTGCAGGCTCGGCCGGCCGCCCGGCGTGATCTCGAGCAGCTTGATCTGGAAGCCCGGGCCCGAGAGCAGGCTCGTCCACGACCCCCACGGCCGCAGGCTCACCTTCGGCTTGACGACCTCCTCGGCACCAGCCGCCTTGAGCGCGTCAACGATGAGGCGGACGTCCTGCGCGCGGTCCCGGCGCGCGACGAGCGTGGCGTCAGCGGTGTCGATGACGAGCAGGTCCTCGACGCCGAGGGTCGCTACGAGCCGGTCGGTGCTGTAGACCACGTTGTCGCGGCTCTCGATGTCCACGCCACGCCCCACGCGCACGTTGCCGGCCCCGTCGGGCTCGGCGATGTCGCCGAGGGCCTCGAGCGAGCCCACGTCGCTCCAATCGAGCGCCGAGGGGATGACGGCGACCCGCTCCGAGCGTTCCATCACCGCGTAGTCGATTGAAATGGACGGCAGCGCGCCGAACCTGTCTCGGGCCTCGTCAGCGTCGACCTCTCCCGCAGCCTGCGCTGCGGCAAGCCAGCGCGCCGTGCGCGCGATCTCGGCGGTGTCGTCGTGGCTCTCCATCTCTTCGAGTACGTGAGCCGCACCTAGCACGAAGATGCCCGCGTTCCACGAGTAGCCACCCTCGGCGAGGAACGCCGCGGCCCGCTCGGCATCCGGTTTCTCGACGAACCGCTCGGCACTGTGCGGCAGCGAGCCGCCGACGGCGAAAT
>JACUUN010000232.1 GCA_014859265.1 Coriobacteriia bacterium | reverse complement strand
TGATGCCGGTGACGGCGTTCGTGTCCTGCGAGAGCACCGCGCCGTAGGGGTCGTAGGTGTAGCGGGCGAAGACAGCACCTGCGGTGTTGGTGAGCGCTACGACGTCGCCTCGGTCGGTCGTCGCGATGAGGAAGGTAACCGGCGTGGTCATCTCGCTGCTCGCGTACACACCCGCATACGGGCGCCCGTCCTCGTCGTAGAGGTAGGCGACCGCGTAGGTGGTCTCATCGGAGCGCGTAGCGTCAAGCGAGAGCAGCGTGATGCCGTCGTAGGTGTAGGTGGCAATGCTTCTAGCCGGAATCGGTCTCCAGCCGCGCAGAACGCTTGCTCCCGACGAAAATCCCCGCCGTCGCAGCCAGTGAAAGCACGATCCATATGGATGCATCCACGGCCAACGCTACATCCATGCCCACGTGATCTACTCCGGGGAGTAGCGGAGTCATCATTGCTCGGTATGGTAGTACTCCGAGGAATGAGAGCATCCACATGCCCATGAATACCACTCCTGGAAGAAGTTCTCCCTGGAAAGAAGGAACATGCCTCCCGAGAGAGCGACCCAGGATGAACGCCGCAAGAGCCGCTATCGTGATCACGGCCCCATAACCGACGACGCCCAGCCATGAGCCAGACACTACCAGCATCACGGGAAGCATCCATGATGCCGCTTGCTGCACTATCAGCCAGAAGACCAACTGTAGTGGTACCTTTCCCACGCCACATTCCTCCAGTAATCGGCACACGTTCGATTAGGATCACCACTTCAGAAGACGACCCAGCTCCATACAGTTCGTGCGAGCACCGTACTCTGCGTAAGTGCGTAGTTGTATGTGAGCCTCTTCACTCGTGTGATTGCTTCACTGCGCGATCCGGGCGCGATTGAACTGTAACTTGTCGACCGGTTCTTAACGACTCCGCGCCAACCCCAACACCTACCCTTTTTCATCAGGCGATACTGAGCGTCCACCTTGTACGACATCGTTACCCGGACAAGCCACCAACCGGGGACTCCCATCGTACCTGGAGCGGGTCCGGGCAGGCGCAGGCCAAATGCCGATAGGACGGCACTGGTCACGTAGTCGATGCTGGTCTTGTAGGTCACGTTGCTTATGGTTAGTTTCCAGAGTTGACTCCTCACTATCGTTCGCAACCCCGTCGGGTCCACCTTCCCCACCGGGTCTCCCGCGCAGTACTGGTAGGCGCTCTCCTCGCCGTCGTCGCGCGCGGGGTCTTTCGTGAGGAAGCGCATCGTGGCCGGGTCGTAGTGGCGCTGCGAGAGGTAGTAGG
>JACUUN010000074.1 GCA_014859265.1 Coriobacteriia bacterium | reverse complement strand
TCGCAGCGACGGAGCGGGCGACGGACGCACCGCGCTACCCTTGCGCTACCCTTGCGTTGCCCGCGCGTACCGCGCTCGGTATACTCGCGGTTGCGCTTTGAGCCGCCCGCGCGGCTCGCGCCATCGCGGAGAGGTGGCAGAGTGGTTGAATGCGGCGGTCTCGAAAACCGTTAGGCGGGTTACCCCCGTCTCGAGGGTTCGAATCCCTCCCTCTCCGCCATGTGAATGCAGCGACGCCCGCTCCTCAGTCGTGGGGGGCGGGCGTGTCGCATTGAGCGGCCCGTCGCGGCAGCGCCACTCCGGAGCTAGGAACCGGTGGTGTCCACGGGAGGCGCGGGCGGCGCCTGCGCGAGCACCGCCTGCTGCTGTGCGTACGCCGCGGCGGCCCGTTTCTCCGCGCGCTCCGTCGCACTGCGCTCGAACAGCTCGGCCCAGTCTATGTGCGCGGTACGGAACATGAAGTATGCGAGTGTAAGAATCGCTCCAATCGTGATGGCGAGCCCCGTGTTGCCCTCGAAGAAGAAGCTGAAACTGAACAGCACGAGGAACACGAACTGGCCTACCGCAGCCTCCAGCAGCGTTCGACGGTCGGAGACGGCGAGGCGCAAGTAGCTCACGCACAGAACGACCGATACGACCGAGGAGATTGCGAATGCGACGAGCAGGTCCATGCGGTCGACGAGGTAGGCGAAAAGCAAGTGGAACGCGAAGAACCCGGCTGCGAGGAACGCGAAGTTGATGGGGTGGATGTTGACCCGGCGTATCGCGGTGACGAGCACCATCGCGGCGAAGTAGAAGATGAGTGAGACCGGCGCGAAGAACGAGATCCGTGATGCGACCGGCCCGGGATTGAGGGGCGCGGGCATCGCGATGGCGATCGGGCGGCCGCTCACGAGGCTGTCGTAGCGCCACGTGAGTTCCCAGCCGTCATCGGTGGCCTGCTTCGAGGTCGGGGAGACACCGTCGGACGGGAAGTCGAAACCCTCGAAGTCGGTGCGCATCACGAGTGAGAAGTCGTCGATGACCCCGACCCCATCGGTGGCCACGTAGCGCCACTCGTCGAGTCCCTGGGTGCGGTAGCCGGTCTCGACGCGTGCGGTGGCTCCGGCAGGCACCGGGAAGGTCGCGATGGCTTCTCCTTCGCTGTAGCGAACGGGGATTGACGCCCCGTCCACCGTGACAGCGAACCCATCGTAGACGCCGCTGGCGGTGGGGAAGGGCAGTCTCATCGTGACCTCTGCAGGCTCAGCGGCCGCGTTGCGCACTCCGTACGCAGCGGTGAAATCGACCGCGTATGTGGAGTACCACAGCAGTCCCTTGCGCCGCTGATCGAGGTCGAAGTCGGCCGTGATCGCACTCGACGCGATGGGAATCTGGCTCCCGCCCGCGGAGAAGACCGGCGCGGACTGGGTCTGGGGCTCGCCCCACAGCGATCCCACGTTCTCCCATCCGCTTCCATCAGCCTGGTGCGTCCGCGCCTCGATCGAGCCCCCTAACACTACCCACCCGAACGTGGCCACCACGAACACGACGAAGATGCCGATAAGCCTCTGCACGCTCACAGCGTCCCCCTCTCTCACGGCATCCGCCGTGCGCACGAACGGGTCACCCGTTCATCGTCGCCTATTCGAAGAGAGTGCGGGTTGTGGTCCCGGCACGCCTTGGAAACGATTCGGTGACACCACCACGCATCCAGCACCCTTGTGTGTCCCCACTTCGGCCCGGCGGCAGTCAAGTGGCATGGCCCGCGCGCACCCCAGGTCTCGACGTGCCGCGCATGGCAACGTAAGACCCGCTACCTGAGCGCCAGGGGGCGGATTCTTCCCTCCCGTCGAGCCCTCTTCGCGACGGGCGGATCGGTACCTCTCTCCCTCGAAGACCGTTAGGCGGGTTACCCCCGTCTCGAGGGTTCGAATCCCTCCCTCTCCGCCAGATAGCACCGAAGTGGCCCCGTTCGCCGAGTAAGGCGGGCGGGGCCGCGGTCATGGCGATGTCATTGCGGCGAGGGGGCTAGTCTCTGAGACCACGTTGATGTCGGGGGGTCAACCCGACCCGGGGTTGCGGCGGGTGACGCAGTCGTGCCCGGCTCAGGCGGCCTCGGGCACCTCAGCGACCACGCCTGCAGGCAGGCTAGTCTGCCTGCGCGCAGTCAGGGGCCGCAGAACCCGGAGAGAGGGTCGCGGACCGTATGTGAGTATCAGTGCCACCATGCAGATGCTGAAGGCCATGCTGATGGAGTTGGTGATGAGCACGGCGATCGTGCCCGCGCTGACGAAGAGATGGGCGGCGTAGACTTCCATGAGCGAGAGTCCTACGAGCACGCTCAGCCACATGGTCAGACTCAGATCGTGCGCCGAGCGCGTAGCGAGGATGCGTCGTATCTGGGGTATGTAGCCCGCGGCCAGCACGATGCCCCCACCGATCTGGAGAATGTCCATGAATCCGCTCATCGCTGCACCTTCCGAATCCCATTCCCCACGGGGAGGCCTGCCACGCATGCGGAGCGTATGTGACGCAGTCCGTGGAAGCTAGTCGCCGTTGCTGTTCCGTCACCGAGTCGTGGACGCTCGGAGTGCGCCCGCGCAATCCGTTTGACGCGATATCGGATTCAGCCGCACAGACGAAATGAATGGAGATGCATATTCCTGGATACATGCAGGAAGCAAACGTGAAATCCCGGAGGCGGCGTGAAGTCGATTTGCGATGCTCAGAGAGTTGCGTTAGGGTGTTAGTGTTCCCCTATTGGATGTGGCCAGGCTTACTGGCGCGGCTTGCTTTGCATCACGGATACGATTGCTTGCATTGTAAGGTGTGTGGTGGGTCCCGGTCGCCGACTTGTGGGGTCGACAGTAACCGGACATGACCGGGAGGTCGCACACATGAAGCGTACCTGGAAGTTGCTAGTCATCGCCGCGCTTGCGGCAGCGTCACTCGTCTTTGCTGGCTGCGGCGGCGACAGCGGTGATGCGGAGACCTTCGTCTTCGCGAACAGCGGCGCCTACAAGCCATTCAGTTTCGATGAGAGTGGCGAGATTGTCGGCTTCGACGTTGACATCGCCAACGAGATCGCCCAGCGGATCGACCGTACGCCGGAGATGGTTTCTCCAGTCCCGTTCGACACCCTCATCCAGGGCCTGCGCGACGGTCGCTACGACGCACTCGTAGCGAGTCACGGGATAACCGAGGAGCGCAAGGAGCAGGTCGATTTCTCGCGCCCATACTACCGCTCCGGTGCTCAGACATTTGTCGCCGAGGGCAACACAACGATCCAGTCAGCCGACGACCTTGACGGCGCCACCATCGGTGTCGTGAAGGCATCCACGTACCTCGCGCTCGCACAGGAGATTACGGGCGAGCAGAACGTGGTCACCTACGAGAGTGACATCGTCGCGCTGCAGGATCTCGTCACCGGTAGGCTCGATGCCGTCATCACCGACAAGCTCGTTGGCTTCATCGCCATGGACGAGTCCGGGCTTGCCATTATGGCCGTCGGAGACGTCCTCGAAGAGGACGAGATGGGCATCGCCGTCCAGAAGGGCGACACCGAGCTTCTCGATGCAATCAACAACGCGCTCGAGGAGATGATCGCAGACGGCACCTACGAGGAGATCAGCCTACGCTGGTTCCCCGAGAACATCCTCGGCGAGTAGTCGCTACCTATACCTGGGACTGACGGGGTCGGCCGATGCGTCGGTCGGCCCCGCCTCGCTGAAGGAGGTCATCCGTGCTTTCGTCCTTGTGGCTTGTCATCGACATGCACTTCTTCGCGTTCTTGCGGGCAACCGGTGTAACGCTCCAGCTCACCGCGGTCTCGCTCGCGCTCGCGGTGGTCATCGGGCTGGCGTTCGCGTTCCTTAAGCTGTCAAGGAACCCGGTCGCGAACCTGCTGGCCAACGCCTACATCGGCATCGTGCGCGGTACGCCGCTCATCGTACTCCTGATGTTCCTCTACTTCGGCATTTCGTCGATCGTTGTGCTCACGTCGTTTTGGGCCGGTTCGTTCGCGCTCGCGATTCACGCCGGTGCGTATGTCGCCGAGATCTTCCGCGGCGCCATCCAGAGCATCGATAGCGGCCAACACGAGGCTGCGCGCTCGCTCGGCATGTCTCGGCGCCAGTCCATGCGGCTCATCATCCTGCCGCAGGCGTTCAGACGTGCCATCCCGCCGCTCGGCAACCAGTTCATCATCGGGCTGAAGGACTCCTCGCTCGTCGCCTTCCTCGGCGTGTCCGAGATATACAGCACGGCGATGACGGCGGCCGCCGCGAACTTCAAGCCATTCGAGACCTATCTCGTAGCGGGTCTGTACTACCTCGTCCTCGTGCTCATCTTCACGGTGCTCGTTCACCGGCTCGAGACGAAGCTGACCCCGGACAGGAGGGCTGCGGCGTGAACGTCATAGAGACACGGAACCTGCACAAGCACTTCGGCGAGCTGCACGTGCTCAGGGGGGTCGATCTTGCGGTCGCCGAGAGAGAGGTCGTGGTCATCATCGGCCCGTCGGGATCGGGCAAGTCGACACTGCTGCGTTGTCTCAACTTCCTCGAGATGCCCGACGAGGGCTCAGAGGTCTTGCTCGACGGGGAGGTGATCGATCCGGCGCGCGATGACCTCGACAAGGTGCGGGAGCGCATGGGCATGGTGTTCCAGCACTTCTACCTTTTTCCGCACAAGAACGTGCTCAACAACATCACCATCGCTCCGGAGAACGTGAAGGGAATGCCGCGCGCCAAGGCAAAGGAGGTTGCGCGTGACCTCCTCTCGAAGGTCGGCCTGCCCGACAAAGAGAAGGCGTGGCCCTCGCAGCTTTCGGGCGGCCAGAAGCAGCGAGTCGCTATCGCCCGGGCACTCGCGATGGACCCGGAGATCATGCTTTTCGACGAGGTCACCTCGGCGCTCGATCCCGAGCTCGTGGCCGAAGTGCTCCAGGTTGTCCAGGACCTCGCGGCCGGCGGCATGACCATGGTGATGGTCACCCACGAGATGGGCTTCGCGCGCGAGGTGGCGGACCGCGTGATCATGATGGACGACGGCATGATCATCGAGCAGGGCGAGCCTGCCGGGTTCTTCGCGAACCCGACCGAGGAGCGCACGAAGACGTTTCTCAGCCAGGTCTTGCACGCGTGAGAGTTCTGTTCAGGAGGTGACGTTCGTGTTTGCCGAGACGCTCCCGGCTGCCACGACCGTACGAGCGGTCGCGGTCTCCGCGGCTATCGCGTTGGCGGTGGTCCTCGCCGGCCTGGTGCTGCATGCGATCGTGTACGCGCTGCTCGGTCGCGTCGCGCGCAGGTCTGTGGCCCCCTGGGCCACACAGGTGCTCGAGCGCTCGCGAGGGCCGGGCCGGCTACTCGTGCCCCTGCTGCTGCTGAGCTCGGCTGTGCCCTCGCTCGACCTGCCCGAGCGCACGCTCGGCATACTCGGCCACCTGACGACCTTGCTCTTCATCGGCTCGCTGGCCTACCTCCTGGTGCGCCTCGTGCGCGTGCTGCGCAATCTGCTGCTTGCCCGCTACGACATCGCCGCGAGCGATAACCTCTCTGCGCGACGCGTCTACACGCAGGTACAGGTGCTCGAGAAGGTGCTCATCTCGGTCGTCATCGTGGCGACGGCCTCGTTAATACTCATGACCTTCGAGAGCGTCCGTCAGGTCGGCGTGAGCATCCTGGCCTCGGCAGGCGTGCTCGGCATCATCCTCGGCTTCGCGGCACAGAAGACCATCGGGACGCTCTTCGCCGGGATCCAGATCGCAATCACGCAGCCGATCCGCCTCGAAGACGTCGTGATCGTCGAGGGGGAGTGGGGCACGATTGAGGAGATCACGCTGACCTACGTGGTCGTGCGTATCTGGGACCAGCGCCGTCTCGTCCTGCCGATCACCTACCTCATCGAGACACCCTTCGAGAACTGGACTCGGACCTCGGCCGAGATCCTGGGCACCGTCTCGCTCTTCATGGATTACACGGTGCCGGTCGATGCGGTGCGCGCCGAGTTCGACCGGATCGTACGGGAGACCGATCTATGGGACGGACGGGCAGCGAGCGTGCAGGTCGTCGGCGCGACCTCCGATGCGCTCGAGGTCCGGCTGCTGATGAGCGCTGCCGACGCGGGGAGTGCGTGGGACCTGCGATGTCTCGTCCGTGAGCGGATGGTCGCGTACATCCAGGAGCGCTACCCGGGCAGCTTGCCGCGCATCAGGGCCGAGGTCGGTTCTGTAGCCGGTACGTGAGGGCTACTCCCGTCTCGAGGGTTCGAATCCGGCCCCCTTGCGACTGTGATAGTTCTTGGTCGGATCGAGGGTGAGGTGCCTCAGCACCTCACCCTCTTCCGTCAGGACACGAATGGCCCAGCGCCATGTTGCACAGGGTTTGTGATAAAAACCTCGGACAATGTTCACAAAGTCCGAGGAATCTATCACAATGTGCACATGAAACGAACACCGTCAGAGAATGCTGTGCGCGCCGCGATCGCCGAGTTCAGGGCCGCAGGGGGCACGCTTCGCACGCGCGAGGCCGCGCAGCACGGAATTCACTACTCGACGCTCTATGGCATGCGTGACGCAGGGCTCCTCGAGCAACTCTCAAGAGGCGTCTACCGTCTCACGGAGCTTCAGGCGCCCAGCAAGTACGACGTCGTGGCAGTCGCCGAGCGAGTCCCGGATGCGGTCCTCTGCCTTGTCAGCGCACTCGACCTTCATGAGATCGGCACCCAGATACCCTCTGCAGTAAGCATTGCGGTGGGCAAGAAAGACTGGCACCCGCAGTTCGACTACCCGCCCGTCCGCGTCTATCGGATGTCCGGTCAGGCACTCACTTCAGGTGTTGACGAGCACTCGATAGACGGTACGACCGTGAAGGTGTTCAATCCCGCGAAGACGGTCGCCGACTGCTTCAAGTTCAGGAACAAGATCGGGCTCGATGTCGCCCTCGAGGCACTCCGGGAGGCAGTGCGTAGTCGGAAGGCCACGCGCGACGAGATCATGAAGTACGCGGAGATTGATCGCGTGTCCAAGGTCGTGCTTCCGTACCTTGAGGCGATGGAATGAGTCAGCGCGAATTGAAGAACATCCCTGCGTCTGTTCGTGCGCGCCTGCTAAGCGAAGCGAAGGCGAGCGGGGACTCCTACGACCAGGTGCTCCAGTACTTCGCGATCGAGCGGTTCTTGTACCGGTTGTCCAAGACCGAGTGGGGAGAGCGGCTAATCGTGAAAGGCGCAATCATGCTCCGCGCCTGGGGTACGCCGCTCGGCCGACCCACCCGCGACATCGACTTCCTCGGCAACATCGACAACTCGCCTCAGGCCGTCGGGCAGGCGGTTCAGGAGTGCCTGGCGGTCGAGTACCAGGGAGACGGCATAGTGTTCGACCCGGACATCGA
>JACUUN010000231.1 GCA_014859265.1 Coriobacteriia bacterium | reverse complement strand
GTCGGTCGTTCCAGACGGCGGGGAGGCGCAGCCAGGGTGGCTATGACGATGGCGGAGAGACACGCGGTGACGAGGAAGCTTTCCGAGCGGTACCGGCGGGCGCGCAAGCTGGAGAAGAGCGCGCTCATCGACATGTGCTGCGAGGTGACCGGATACAGCCGTGACCACGCCGCACGCCTGCTGCGCGCAGGCCCGCCCCCGAGGCGCGCGCCCACACGAAGGCGCAGGGTGCGCCGGCGGACCTACGACGCCGACGTGCTCTTCGCGCTGCGAAAGGTGTGGGCTACGCTCGACGGCGCATGCGGCAAGCGCGTCGCCGCGGTCATGGAGCAGACCGTGGCGGCCATGGAGCGCCACGGCGAGCTCATGGTCTCCTCCGAGGTCCGCGCCAAGCTGCTCGCCGTCTCGGCGGCCACGATCGACCGGATGCTCGCGCCGGACCGGGCCAGGTTCGCCTTGAAAGGGCGCGTCGGGACCAAGCCCGGCACGCTGCTCAAACACCACATACCGGTCAAGACGTTTTCCGAGTGGGACGAGGCGCGCCCGGGCTTCGTCGAGATCGACCTCGTCGGACACGACGGCGGCGTGCTGCGCGGGGAGTACTGCCAGACGCTCGACGTCACCGATGTGGCCACGGGCTGGACCGAGACGCGCGCGGTGCGCAACAAGGCGCAGGTCCACGTCTTCGCGGCCTTGAAAGAGATCCGCGCGGCGCTTCCCTTCCCGCTCCTCGGCATCGATTCGGACAACGGCAGCGAGTTCATCAACCACGAACTGTACCGCTACTGCCGAGACAAGCGCATCACGTTCACCCGCTCGCGCGCCTACCGCAAGAACGACAGCTGCTACGTCGAGCAGAAGAACTGGTCGGTGGTGCGGCGCAACGTCGGCTACGCGCGCTTCGACACCCCTGAGGAGCTCGAGGTCCTAAACGATCTCTACGCCAGGCTGCGCGAGCACACGGACTTCTTCATGCCGAGCGCCAAGCTCCTCTCAAAGACCCGCGACGGCGCCAAGGTCACCAAGCGCTACGACACGCCCCAGACGCCCTACGCCCGCGTGCTGGCCTCCGATCACGTCAGTGAAGCGGTCAAGCGCAGGCTCGCGAAGCGCTACGATGCCCTCAACCCCGTCGCACTCAAGCGTGAGATCGCCAACCTGCAAAAGCGGCTCTACGAGCTCGTCTCGCTCAAGGAATCGATCAGGAGAAGGGAGGTGCAGGCACCCGATCTCGACGACATCTATGATGAGTCAACGAATGTGTCGTTCGACGACATCCTTACGTGAGGCAACGGG
>JACUUN010000073.1 GCA_014859265.1 Coriobacteriia bacterium | reverse complement strand
GCGCTCGCGCTCCTCGGGGGCCTTGTCGATCTGGTCGAACGGCGTGAAGTCCGCGTAGCCCTTCTCGGCAAGCGTCTTCGTGATCGCCGCGGTGAGCGTTGTCTTACCGTGGTCGACGTGACCGATGGTGCCAACGTTCACGTGCGGCTTGGTACGCTCGAACTTCTTCTTGGCCATGAGTCTCCTCCTTACGAGACCTTTCCGACGGCACCGGCCACTCCGGCCGATAGCGATCCGCCCTAAAGATACTCTCAATCCTACTATCCGTTATGCCCGTACTCGAAACGCGCGGGCCACACGAGCCCTGCGTGTGTGACCTGGTAGCGGTGACTGGATTCGAACCAGTGACTCCACGGGTATGAACCGTGTGCTCTAACCGCTGAGCTACACCGCCGTCCCCGACCGGGCGGCTGGACGCCGGTCGTTTCGTCTGCATGGAGCCCACAACCGGACTTGAACCGGTGACCTCTTCCTTACCAAGGAAGTGCTCTGCCGACTGAGCTATGTGGGCACGACACGACTGGAGGTTCGGCCTCGATCCTCCCGCGTGGTACTTCGCTGGTGGGGGCGCCAGGATTCGAACCTGGGTAGGCATAGCCAACGGGTTTACAGCCCGTCCCCTTTAGCCACTCGGGCACACCCCCACAAAAAAAAGACACTCTCTAAGCTTATCAAGTTGCATGCCGAGACAGGCTCGGCCGAAAGGCATACGGATAGTACTCCATCGATTCTTCGAGTGTCAACGACGACAACGCCCCCGGGCGTACCCATTCCATCCCCGGTTGCACGATGCTGCGGCCGCCGGAGCGTTGCTCCGTCCTGCGGGCAGCCGGTACCGGAAGCTCTCGGCTCTCGGTGCGGCAGGCGCTGGTGTCACCGTCGCCGCAGTCGGACACCTCGCCGCGCTCGGCGCGTACGAAGCGCTGCCGGCGGGCGGCACTCGCACAGGAAGATGCCGATGTCGACGAGTTGCACAGGGATGACGCCGATGCTCGTACCGGCGGACCCGGGGGCGAAGACACGGCCATCCGCGTCGTACGCGAGTCACTCAACGTAAAGGCTCCAGCGTGATATCGCCAGAGCCTGGTGTGCGGCTGGAGCTGGCGGAGGGATTCGAACCCACAACCTACTGCTTACAAGGCAGTTGCTCTGCCATTGAGCTACGCCAGCGGCGCGCACTATTGTAGACGCGGCGTCCTCGGCGTGCCACCCGGCATCAACACATGCGGCAGCGGTCGATCTGGGTCTCCATCTTGCGCTTGACCCGTTGCAGCGCGTTGTCGACGGACTTCGTATGGCGCCCCAGCTCGTCGGCGATCCCCTGGTACGAGCGGCCCTGCACGTACATGGAGAGGACCCGGGACTCGAAGGGCGAGAGCGACTCGGTGAAGCCCTTGCGGATGAAGTCCCCTTCCCACGCCGAGATGACTATCTCGGCAGGATCGCAGACCTCCTTCGCCGCCAAGATGTCTTCGAGCAGGCGCTCACCGTCGTCCTCGGCGGTAGCGGGGCGGCTCAGCGAGATGTAGCCGTTGAGCGGGGTGTGCTTCTGGCGTGTCGCGGTCTTGATCGCAGTGATCATCTGCCTGGTCACGCAGAGTTCCGCAAACGAGCGGAAGCTCGACTGGCGCGACGGATCGTAGTCCCTGATGGCCTTGAAGAGGCCGACGAGGCCCTCCTGGATGACGTCATCCCTGTCGCCGCCCACGAGGAAATAGGATCGCGCCTTGCAGCGTACGAGACTCCGGTACTTCCGGACGAGCATGCTCGATGCCCTCTGATCGCCCTCCCGGGCGGCTATGACGAGCTCGAGTTCTGCGGCGCGTGCACTACCAGGTGTGTACGCGCCCCGCACTTGTGCGTCCACTCACAATCCCTCCCGTGCATACCCCCGTTGTAGCCCTGAGGGGAAGGACGGCGCCGCCGGCAGCAGCGCCTTGGCTCGTGTCGAACATCACAGTTCGGTGACGGTGTGTCAACGGTTTCGCACGAGGCTGAAGAAACCTGAGCGGGTGCTACGTCGGCAAGGGGTCCGGAGGACTAACGCTCGCCCCGGGCCCAGCGCGCGAGCACATCGCTGACCTCTGCATCCACACGCTCGGCGATGGTCGACTTCCTGCTACCGGACGGGTTACGCTCCGCATGCTCGGCGCGCTCGCCCGCAATCTCGGACACGAACTCGGCCGATGACATCCGCCTCACTCCGGCACCCATGACCGCCCACTGCGTTTGCGCGTCGGAGGTCACGACGGTCACCTCGTGTCCCGCCGAGCGCCGTGCGGCGGCCGTCTGCTCGATGACACTGTCGGCGTCGATGCCGAATGGCGAGAAGACCACCTCTACGTCGGCAACCACATGGGACCGGCCGTCTGAGAGGGGGTTCTCAGCCGCGTCGAAGACGACGAGAGCCTGCCGCTCGCCCTGCGCATAGGCAGCCACGTCGGAGACCAGACGAGCCCGAGCGGCATCGATGTCGTCGGCGGCGAGCGTGGCATAGGGCTCCCCGGCGTTCATGACGTTGTACCCGTCGACGATCAGCACAGGGCGCACGCTCATCGGATGTCGTTCCTCCTCCGGACCCACTCGAACGCGAGCACCGTTGCCGCCTGGGCGACATTGAGGGACCCTACCCGGCCGGCCACCGGCAGCCGTACCGTGAAGTCGCATGCCTTCTCGACGAGCCGCGAGAGGCCCTCCCCCTCGGAGCCCATCACAAGCGCGAGTCGGCCCTCGAGCGGCGCGTCCCACGCAACGGTGGTCGCTGACTGCGTCGCACCGGCGACCCAGTAGCCCGCCTTTTTCAGGCGCTCGAGTGCACGTACGAGATTCGGCTCGCGAATCACCGGCAGGTGTGCCAGCGCCCCGGCAGACGTCCTGTAGGCAGCAGGCCCTACCCCGGCCGAGCGGGCCTTCGGGATTACGAGGGCATCGGCACCGGCGACCTCGGCGGAACGGGCCACCGCCCCGAGGTTTCCCTCGTCGGTGATGTGGTCGAGCACGACGACGAGGCTCGCTTCGCGCTCACCGACGCGCTCGAGAACCTCTGCGAGAGGCGTGTAGGAGAAGGGGGCCATCTCTGCCATGGCACCCTGATGCGCCCCCCGCACGCTGCGCTCGTCGAGTACGCGGCGCGAGACCGTACGGACACCGATCCCGCGCGCCGTCGCCAGGCGACGGATCTCGTCGATCGGTCCCCCCTCGGAGCCTGAAGCCAGAAGCACCGCCGCCACCGGAACACCGGCACGCAGAGCCTCGAGCACGGCATTGCGCCCCTCCACGAGCGTGCTCATAGCACTCAGCCTCTCGGCATATAGATGACGCGGGCTCCCTGGGGCGTGTCTTCGATGACGAAGCCGAGCTCCGCAAGGCCGTCGCGCACCGCATCCGCAGCCGGCCAGTTGCGCTCGGTCCTTGCGACAGAGCGGGCCGCAAGGAGCGCCTCGACCGCAGCGTCGGGGTCGGTGCCCGCGTATCCAGCGAGATGTGCGGCTAGTTCGACGACCTCACTCGGGTAGCCGCCCGTGGTGATGTCTCCCAGCGTCACGCCGAGCACGCCGAGCAGCTCGACCAGCACCTCTTCGACGCCCGCGAGCGAGATGAGATCGGCCGAGGAGAGCCCTGAGGGATGTGCGGCCATGAAGCTGTTCGCCGAGCGAGCGACTTCGAACAGAGCTCCGAGCGCTCCGGCGGTGTTGAAGTCGTCATCCATCTCAGCGACGAATCGCGTACGTGCGGCCGACGTCATCTCGACGAGGTTGTCGCGCTCGGAGGGCATCGCACCGGTGGCCGCCGGCGTGGTTCCCCGCGCCCATTTGATGTTGCGCACGAGGGTCGCGACACGCTCGTAGGCCGCCTTCGCCTCGTCCAGGCGGTCGAGCGAGAAGTCGAGCGGGCTGCGGTAGTGCGTCTGCAGCATGAGCATCCGGATCACGGGCGAGTCGTAGTTATCCAGGATCTCACGCAGGAGCATGAAGTTGCCGAGCGATTTGCTCATCTTCTCGGCATTCACCTGGAGCAGGCCTCCGTGCAACCAGTACTTCGCAAATGGCTGGCCGGTCACCGCCTCGGACTGCGCGATCTCGTTCTCGTGATGCGGGAAGATGAGGTCGGAGGCACCGCCGTGGATGTCGAAGGCAGAACCGAGCACCTTCTCCGCCATCACCGAACACTCGAGGTGCCAGCCCGGACGCCCCTCGCCCCACGGGCTCGGCCAGTGCGGCTCGTCGGGCTTGGCCGCTTTCCAGAGCGCGAAGTCGAGCGGGTCGTGCTTGCGCTCGTCGACCTCGACCCGGGCTCCGGAACGCATGTCGTCGATGTCCCTGCCGGAGAGCTTCCCGTACTCGGGGAACGAGCGCACCGAGAAGTAGACGTCACCGTCGACCTCGTAGGCGTGACCCCGATCGATCAGCTGCTCCACCATCTCGATCATCTCGGGGACGGTCTCGGTGGCACGCGGTTGAACGTCGGGGCGGCGCACGCCAAGTCTGCGCATCGCGTCGAGGAACGCTTCGCTATAAGTGTGCGCGACCTCCTCGGCGGTCGCCCCCTCCTCAGCGGCGCGCGCGATGATCTTGTCGTCCACGTCGGTGATATTCTGCACGAATGTAACGTCGAATCCGCGCCACTCCAGATAGCGGCGGATCGCGTCGAAGGAGAGGAACGTTCGGGCGTTGCCGATGTGGATGTGATTGTAGACCGTCGGACCGCACACGTAGATCGAAACCGCGCCTTCTACCCGGGGGATGAAATCCTCCTTGCGGCGCGTGAGGGTGTTGTACACGCGAATGGTCATCTGGTCCTCACTCACTGGACGCTCCGGTCAGTAGCTGCACGTCTCCCCTTCTCCGGTCTCCAACTCCGCTTCGGCCGAGGGGCTGGCCTCGTCTGTCGGCTCTACCGGCCTCGCCGGGAACGGCGGTTCTCCGCGCTCGGCGCTCACCGCTTCATCGCCGGCGAGTCGCGCTTCGAGCCGGTCGATCCGCCGCTGCATGCAGCGGAACATCTCGACCACCGGGTCGGGCAGGTCTTCGTGGTGCAGGTCGATCGCGTCGATCTTGCGGCCTTCCCGCACAACGACGCGGCCCGGTATGCCGACAACCGTGCAGTTCGGGGGGACGTCGTTCACCACGACCGCGCCGCCGCCCACGCGGCTCCCCCGCCCGATGGTGATGTCACCGAGAACCGCAGCGCCCACGCCCACGACGACCCAATCCTCCAGCGTCGGGTGTCGCTTGCCCCGCTCCTTGCCGGTCCCCCCCAGGGTGACGCCCTGGTAGAGCGTCACGTCATCGCCAATGATGGTCGTCTCACCGATGACCACGCCCATGCCGTGGTCGATGAAGAACCTCTCTCCGATGGTAGCGCCCGGATGAATCTCGATGCCGGTGAAGAATCGGGCCACCTGGGAGAGCCAGCGCGCGATTCCTTTGCGCCCGTGGCGCCAGAGCCAGTTGTGCTGGCGGTGCCACCACACGGCGTGAAGGCCAGGGTAGTTGAGGAGCACGCTCCACGTGGTGACCGCCGCGGGATCGCGCTCCTTAACGGCCTGGATGTCCTGTTTCACGCGCTGGAACATGGGTCCTCCGACGGGCGTCGCCATACTCGGCTCATTTCCTACCAGAACGCTATGAATTCCAACTATCGCCCCACGCTCACTGCGGTGTCAAACCATCATCGCCGAGAAAGCGCCGCTTGCTCAATACGTTTCGTCGTGCGATCCATGCCGAGCAGGCCGATGATGGTGTTGAGCTCGGCGCGAAGCGGATGCGCTCGCTCACGTGTCCGCCCGATCGAGCAGGACGACCGCGTACGCGGCCACGCCCTCTTCGCGTCCCGCGAAGCCGAGCCCCTCGGTAGTCGTCGCCTTCACGCCGACGCAATCGACCGGCACGCCGAGCGCCGCGGCGAGCCGCTCCCTCATCTCCTCGCGGTACGGAGCGATCCTCGGACGCTCGAGGACGATCACGGTATCAGCATCGACGAGTCGCCAGCCGGCGTCGGCCATGACGGTAGCGACGTACTCGAGCAGGGCGATGCTGTCGGCGTCAGCGTACACCGGGTCATCATCGGGAAAGAGGGTCCCGATGTCGCCCGCGCGCATCGCCGAAAGAAGGGCGTCCATGAGGGCGTGCGTGAGCACGTCGGCATCGGAGTGACCCGCAAGGCCCCGGTCGAAGGGGATCCGAACCCCGCCGATAACGAGCGGGCGCCCGGTCACGAACGCATGGACGTCGTAACCTGAGCCGATCCGCATCAGGTCCCCCTTCCGCTCCGCGCCGCAAGCAGCGCCTCGGCGATGGCGAGGTCCTTCGCGAGCGTCACCTTGATATTGTCCCGGGGGCCCTCAAGCACTCTCACGGCCCCGCCTGCGGCTTCGACGAGTGATGCGTCATCGGTACCCTCGCGACCAGTGCGTGCGGCCTCGGTATACGCGGCCCGCAACGCATCGGCGTGGAACACCTGCGGCGTCTGGACCGCCCAGAAGCGGGTGCGGTCAGGCGTTGCGGTCACGAGCCCGTCCTCGACCATCTTGAGCGTGTCGACTGCGGGATGGCCGATCACCACGCCGGCCAGCACAGGCTCTGCGTCCAGGGTCCGGAGGGCAACATCGAACAGGTCCGGGCCAGCTAGCGGACGGGCGCCGTCGTGGACCGCGATGCGCGAGAACGTGTCGGGCACCTGCGACAGGCCTGCGGCGACGGAGTCCTGGCGCCTCCTGCCACCCGCAGCGAAGCGCACCTCAACGTCGGGTGCGTCCGTACCGACCGCTGCGGCGTACTCGCTCACGCGTTCCGGGTGACACACCACCACTACCAGACCTACCCTGGCTACTGCAGCGCACGCCTCGAAGGAATGCGCCAGTACCGGTCTGCCAGCGAGCCCGGCCAGCTGCTTGCCGCTGCTTCGCCCGAAGCGCTCGCCCGTTCCCCCGGCGACGAGTACCACCGCTGTGTCGCGACTACTCATCCGTATCGCCGCTTTCATCGGGCTGCCCGAGGAAGCGCGAGAAGATCATGCGTCCTGCCGAGGTCTGCAACACCGAGGTTACCTCGACGTCGGCCTCACCGCCGACGTGATCGCGGCCATCCGCCACCACGACCATGGTCCCGTCCTCGAGGTAGCCGACCCCCTGAGCCTGCTCCTTGCCCTCCTTGGCGATGCGCAGGCGGATGCGCTCTCCGGGCAGGTGATTCGGGCGCATCGCGGAGGCGACCTCATTCAGGTTCAGGACCGCCACCCCACGCACGCGCGCCACGCTCGTGAGGTTGTGGTCCACGGTGAGCACCGTGGCTCCGGTCTCGGCAGCGAGGCGCAGCAGCTTGTTGTCGACATCCGGAATGTCGGGGTAGTCAGCCTCGAACACCTCGACCCTGCGGGAGTCCTCGTCCCGCAAGCGCGAGAGCAGGTCGAGCCCCCGCCGCCCCCGGGCACGGCGCGTGTCATCGGCAGAGTCGGAAAGGATATGCAGCTCGCCAAGGACGAAGCGGGGGACGCGGAGATCGCCCTCGACATCTCTCGGCAGATGCTGCGCGGGCTCGCCTT
>JACUUN010000230.1 GCA_014859265.1 Coriobacteriia bacterium | reverse complement strand
CTAACCCGGAGATCGAGCTGACTCGCTTCGCTCGCAGCTCATCTCCTACATCGTTAGCGCGACGAAGCGTCATCTCTGGAGAAACTGGTCCTGGGAGCAGTGGACGGATGCTGCTTAAGGCCGCCCTAGCAGCCCGAGCGGCGGCATCTAGGGTCCTTCCCAAGCACCCCCGCCCCGATCGCGTACGCGCGGGAGCGGCACCCCCAGCAATCGCTCGACATGCCGCAATCAACACATCCGTCAGGAAGATTCGCTGGATCCTTCAGCGTCTTCAGCACGAGCGAGTCACGTTGTTCGCGCAGCAGGCCTAAGAAGCCCTCTTGTTCACGTATGCTGCCCACACCATCCCGAATCGTCGCACATGGTGTGACGGTGCCGTCATTGAGAACGGCCACCGTGGTAGAGCAGTATCGCTTGTCAACGCAGTTCATCGGCATGGGGCCACCCCACTGACGCTGCAGACGCTTCTGCACGCGAGTGACATCTCCCGCCGAAGGAACGAACCATTCAAGTTCGCCCGGGTCGTGTCCGGGGCGCAGGTATGTGTGGTAGATGTTGAGCGACGTGCGAATTCCGTAACGATCCTCAAACGCATCGATGGTCGCGATCATGTCCTCCGCACCCTGTGCGCCGGTCAACGTCACCGAGTTGAGCATGCGTTCGGCGGGATAGCCGAGGGCGAGTAGTCGCTCGACACCGGAAAGCACGATCGACATGTCCTGTGCGGTGCGCTCCGGATGGAGTAGGACGTAGACAGCTGGATCGAGCGTCGAAAGGTGAACGGAGACCAGCCCACCCGAGGACAGCTCGACAACCCGCTCAGCCACCCCTCCCCGGTCGAGTGGTAGTCCGCCAGTCCACAAGTTGTTGCGTAGCCCTAGTTCGTGTGCGCGCTCCATGAAGGCGAAGGCGCCCGGTCGATCCAAGGGTTCGCCACCCAGCCACTCGATAACAGTGAAGCCTGCGCCGGCTGCTTGTTCCACGATTTCAAGAACCTCGTAGTCAGAGAGTATTCGCTGCCCATGCGGCAGGGCGTTCATGTAGCAGTATGCGCAACCCTGCATGCAAGCATCGTTGATCTCCAGCTGCAGCGCGTAGAATCGGTCCTGCTCGTATGCTTCGGCTACTGCATTCTGGTCAATCACTAAGTACTCCCGCAGTGGGTCGAGAGGGCATGGCATTACGGTATCATACAGCGTCCTGATTCCTGCTGAGTTCCAGCGACCATTGCGCCGCTACACATCTCGGCGGATGATGACCAGGGCGCGCTAACCCGCGGATCAACCAGTCTCGCTTCGCTCGCAGGTTATCCGCAAGAACGTT
>JACUUN010000012.1 GCA_014859265.1 Coriobacteriia bacterium | reverse complement strand
ACTACGCTAAGCATTGCGGCCACCCCCTGTCTCGCGAGCCCGCAATCGTAAGCCATACCGCTTCCGGTCCCTACGCGACAAGGGACCCCGCGACTGAAGCAGGGTCCCTTGGCCGCGTGCAGGACTCCTCGGTGCTAGGGGATCGCGTTGATGGCGTCCAGCACCTCCTGGAACGCAGCATCAATCCGCGCTCCCAGGAGAATCACAACCGCCACGATTACTGCGGCGATCGCCGCGACCATGATTCCGTACTCGACCGCGGTCGCGCCCTCATCCCTCACCATCATGTTCTGGGCGCGGACATGAAGCTTCGTAAGCATCTGCACACACCTCCTTCCTTGGAGCCAGATGGCTCCGGAGTCCGCCGTTCTGCTCGAGAGGTACTCCGGAGCGCGGCGGCTAGAAGCTCTCAGTAAGAAGAATGCCCCTAGTGGAAGCCCGGTGCTATCGTGCCCGGGTAGGTTTCGGGGTTGATAAGGTATGAGTCCGATCTCATACCAATGGGTGAGTTAAGGGCTGCGGCGGTTGTGGCAAGAAATATGGTTCCGGCCTGCCTACTCCCCGCTCATCGACACGATGCCGAGACGCACCGCGGTGAGCACCGCCTGGGTGCGGTCGCCCTGTTCGAGCTTGCGCAGGATGTGGCTCACGTGCGTCTTGACGGTGGTCTCACCAATCCAGAGCGCGCGGCCAATCTCCTTGTTGCTGAGGCCCCTGGCCATGAGTCGCAAGACCTCCATCTCGCGCTCGGAGAGCGTCTTGAGCAAAGCGGCCGCCTCAGCGCCGACCTCTGCGCCCTTCTTACCCGCGATGATCCGCTGGGCAATCGCGTCGTCAAAGACCGCCTGACCTTCGGCGACCGAGCGCACCGCATGCGCCACGTTATCGGGATGCGCATCCTTCAGGAGGTAGCCGGACGCACCGGCAGCGAGAACACCAAAGAGCTCCTCGTCATCGTCGTAGCTGGTGAGGATGAGCACGCGGGTGTCCGGGCACTCCTCCCGCACCTTGCTGCACACCTCAGCGCCGCCGAGCCCGGGCATCCGCATGTCAAGCAGCAGGACGTCGGGTGTCGTCTCCAGCACGCGCTCGATTGCAAGCTCACCGTTCTCGGCTTCACCGACGAGTTCGAGGTCGGGCTCGCCCTCCAGCAGGGAGCGCAGCGCAAAACGCACGAGTTCGTGATCGTCTGCGATGAAGACCCTGATCAAGACGCGTCCCCCCTCACAGCGGCAGCTCCACCTTCACGGTGGTGCCCCTGCCGGACTGGCTCGATATCTGAAGTTCGCCTCCTTCGGCGCGAACCCGCTCGGCTATGCTGTGTAGGCCGACCGAGCCGATGTACACCGACTCGTCGCGAGCCTCATCAACGTCGAACCCGGCACCGTCGTCGGTAACCGTGAGCACGACAGCGAACGGGCGGTAGTCGATATCGACCTCGAACGAGCGAGCTCTGGCGTGCTTGATGATATTGCTGGTCGCTTCCTTGGCGACCCGGTACAGGCACGCTTCGGACGCACCGCTCAGCAGGCGCTGCTCTCCGGTGACCACGAGCCTGCCCTCGATGTCGCGACCGTTGGTCGCCTCCTTGAGCCAGTGCTCTACCGCCTCGGTCAGCCCCAGCTCCTTGAGTTTCGCCGGACGCAAGTCATAGATGACCCGACGCAACTCCATCATGCTTGAGTTCAGCTCGTCCTGGAGCTCCTCGAGGCGCTCCGCGATGTTCCCGTGCTCCCCACGCAGTGTCTGCTTCTTGCAGACCTCCAGCCCGAGCGATATCGAGAAGAGCGACTGCGCGATGCCGTCGTGCATCTCGCGGGCGATGCGGTCGCGCTCCGAGGCGAGGAGGACATATCGGTTCTGCTCGGCAAGCCGCGCGTTGATGACCGCCGAGGCGGCGAACGAACTCAGAATCGCCAGGTACTCGGTCTCGTACTCGGTAAACGGGCGCGACTCGTCGTTGATGGCGCATAGCAGGCCGATGGGCCGCTCATGGATCTTGATGGGGGCGCAGAGCATCCACGCACCTTGCCGCTGGTCGTGATCCAGATAGGTCCGCCCATTGTGCAGGACCTCGGAGGCGATGGACTGGAGCCGCGGACTCCACCAGTCCTCGGGGTGCTCCGCGATGGCGCCGCGCACGTTGAGGGTCTCGAAATCCAGAGACTCCCCGTGCTCGGAGGTGAGCAGGAGCACGGCCTTGTCGGTATTGGTGACCCGTTTGGCGCGCTCGACGATGGTCCTGAGCACCTCGTCGACGGAGAGGGTGGAAGAGACCGCTGCCGCCACGTCGTTGAGCGACTTGAGCAGCTGGTCGTGCATGCCGGCCAAATCGTTGCGTCGACCAAATCGGCGCCACCACGGCCGTGACTCGAGACCGTCAGCGGACACGCGCGCCTGCCATGCCTCGAAACTGGCTCCCGCTCGCCAATCAGATGCCACGACCCACCCCTCGTGTGCTGACGGACCGGACCCAGACCGCCCCTGCAACCATACACTTGCAGTATACCCTGCCGCACCGACATGCGGGAAACCGGGTACCCGGCCGTCTACGCTCCGGTGACGGCGGGAGGGGCCTCGGGCGCGGCCTTGCGGGTGTCCGAGTCGCTCTCGGCGGCCGCGCGCTCGTCAGCGGGAAGCTCCTCCTCGGCAGCCCCGGGCTCGGGTGCCGGCTCCGCACCCTTCGCTGCTGCCTCCTCGACGAGGTACTCGTCCCAGCGGTCCTCGAGCAGCGCCTCGAGCTCGTTCTTGTCGACCGTCTCGCGCTCGATAAGCACCTCGGCCATGAGATCGAGTTGCTCGCGGCGCTCCGTAAGGATGCGGCGGGAGGTTTCGTACGCCTCGTCGATCAGGCGCCTGACCTCCTTGTCGATCTCGTAGGCGATCTCGGGGCTGTAGTCCGCATTGGCGGAGAAGTCCCTGCCGAGGAATACCTCGTGGTTCGCGTCGCCAAAGGTCTGCGGGCCGAGCTTGTCGCTCATGCCATAACGCATGACCATCTGCTTCGCGGTCTTGGTGGCCCGCTCGATGTCGTTGGCCGCGCCGGTCGTGATGTCGCCCATGGCGACCTCCTCGGCCACGCGCCCGCCGAGCAGCATCGCGATATTGTCGAGTATGTAGCTCCGAGAGGTCAGGAAGCGGTCCTCGGAGGGCAGCGCAAGCGTGTAGCCGAGTGACTGGCCACGCGCGATGATAGAGATCTTGTGGATGGGGTCAGTGGTGGGAAGCACGTGACCCACGAGTGCGTGACCTGACTCGTGGTAGGCGATGATCTTCTTCTCTTCCTCGGAAATCAGCCGGCTCTTGCGCTCCGGCCCGGAGATGACGCGCTCGATAGCCTCGTCGAGTTCGTGCATGTCGATCTTCTTCTTGCCGTGCCGGGCGGCGAGCAGCGCCGCCTCGTTCACGAGGTTCGCGAGGTCGGCACCGGTGAAGCCCGGCGTGCGCCGTGCCAGCACCTCGAGTTCGATGTCGTCCTCCATCGGCTTGCCACGGGCATGGATCTCAAGGATGGCCTCGCGGCCCTTGCGGTCGGGGCGGTCGACGGTGATCTGCCGGTCGAAACGACCCGGCCGCAGAAGCGCAGGGTCGAGGATGTCCGGGCGGTTCGTGGCCGCGATGAGGATGACGTTGTCCTTGATGTCGAAACCGTCCATCTCGACGAGTAGCTGATTGAGCGTCTGCTCGCGCTCGTCGTGTCCGCCGCCAAGGCCGGCGCCACGCTGGCGGCCGACCGCGTCGATCTCGTCCATGAAGATGATGCAGGGGCTGGCCGTCTTGGCCTGCTCGAACAGATCGCGCACGCGACTCGCGCCCACGCCCACGAACATCTCGACGAAGTCCGAACCCGAGATCGAGAAGAACGGCACGGCCGCCTCGCCCGCGACCGCGCGGGCAAGCAGCGTTTTGCCGGTGCCCGGAGGTCCGACGAGCAGCACGCCCTTGGGGATCTTGGCGCCGAGCGCCTGGAACTTGCCCGGGTTGGCGAGGAACTCCTTGATCTCCTCGAGCTCCTCGATGGCCTCGTCGACCCCGGCCACGTCCTTGAAGGTAACCCTCGGCTGGTCGCGCGTCATACGCTTGGCCTTGGCCTTGCCGAACGACATCACCTTAGAGTTGCCGCCCTGCATCTGGCTGAAGAAGTAGAGCATGACGAGGATGAGGATGCCGATGGGCAGCAGCGAGGTGAGCATGCCGACCCAGAGCGAGGTGTTCTGCGGGTCGACTGCGAACTTCACGTCGCGGTGGGTCGCCATGAGCTCGTTGAACGAGTCCTCGCCGGCCCACGTGGAGGTGAAGGCGCGCAGTGCCTTCTCGCCCTCCTTCACCGCGGCCTCGCTCGGGTAGTACTGCCCTTCTACCACACGGTCGCGCGCCTTGAAGGTGACCTCGCTGACGCGCTCGTCATCGAGCGCACCGAGAAACTCGCTCGTGGTGAGTGGCGCAGGTCCCTCGGCAGCGCCGAAGGTGCCCGTGACGAAGTAGACCGCGGCCACGAGCAGGACCAGGTAGAGCAGTACGGTTCTCAGATTCTTGTTCAACAGATCTCAGTCTCCTCGGAGGGATAGTCCGGGCGCTACCCTGTGTAGACCTCCGGTCGCAGGACGCCGATATATGGCAGGTTCCGGTAGTGCTCGGCGTAGTCGAGGCCGTAGCCCACCACGAACTCGTCCGGGATGTCGAACCCCACGTACCTGCATGAGATAGGTACCCGCTGCTTGTCCTTCTTGTACAGCAGCGACACGATTTCCAGAGTCTTCGGCTTGCGTGATGCCAGGTTCTTCAGGAGGTACTTGAGCGTGAGGCCGGTATCGATGATGTCCTCCACCACGAGCACGTTGCGCCCCTCGATGAGCTCCTCGAGGTCCTTGATGATGCGGACCACGCCCGAGGACTGCGTCGAAGAGCCGTACGAGGACACCGCCATGAAGTCGATCTCGACCGGTGAGGTGATCGCGCGGGCGAGGTCGGCCACAAAAAGCGAGGCACCGCGCAACACGGCGATGAGCAGGATGGACTCCTCACCGTAGTCGCGGCTGATCTCGTCGCCGAGCTCGGCGACGCGCCGCTGGATCTCGTCCTCGGAAAGGACGACGTGGTCGAGGTCGGGATGCATCCGTCACTCCTGTCAGTCGCGTGTGCACCCGGGCAGCTTACCCGGTCCGCCATGTGAGCCGCACTGCCCGACTGGTATGCGGTCCCACTTTGTATTCGTCGCTCATCCTCACACCGGCGAGCCACACGACGCGCTCCCCGTCGCGCACGACCGGTACTCCGTGCCGTTCGCGATGCGGCACCTTGTCGTCGGTCAGCAGGTCCGAGAGCTTCTTCGTGCCGTCCATGCCGAGAGGTCGCATCCGCTCCCCTTCACGCGCGGGGCTGATGGTGAACGACGTAGCATCACCTGCGTCGATGACCACGCTCCGACGTTCGCCGACGACCTCTCCGGAGGCTGCCGGTACGGCCTCGATCGATCCGATGGGACCGAGGTCGACACTGCCCGGTATTGGGAGCAAAGAAGGTGCCACGCTCGGGAATCGCTTCCCCCGGTGCCAAATAATCATTTTACCGTACTCCGAGAATGCCCGCAGGCCGTCGGGTAGGTCGCGGGCGAAGCCCTCATCGGCCAGTCCGTCGACAATCGCCTCGATGTGGACCGAGTCGAGGCGAGACGCCTCCGGGAAGACCACTTCGAGCGCGGCACGCACGGTCCGCCGCTGCATTGCCCGGGAGAGGGTGAGCATCATGGAACGGTCGAGCGCCACCTCGCCCGGGCGCTGTTGCCCGGCAGCAAAGTCACGCGCGAACGCCGCCGCCATGCCTGCGAGGAGGTCGTCCTCGTCGGCGAGCACGCGCATCGTGCGCTGGAGCGTGCTGTGGAGCGCGGGTTCGGCGGCGAACAGCGCGGGCAGCACCTCGTGGCGGACGCGCGCACGCTGCCGCGTGGTGTCGAGGTTGGTGGCGTCCTCGCGCCACGTGACGCCCTGCTGCGCTTCGAGCCACGCGCGGACCTCGGCGCGCGGCGCATCGAGCAGGGGCCGGACGATCCGGCCGCGAACGTGCCGGATGGAGGCGAGCCCGCCCGCCCCGGCGCCGGAGAGCAGGCGCGTGAGAAAGGTTTCGATGCGGTCGTCAAGCGTGTGGGCGACGGCGATGCGGGCGTCGGCCGGGCCAAGGCCGAGCGCGAGTGCGCGGGCGTCGGCCTCCTCGGCGGCGAAGCGGTAGCGCACCTGGCGCCCTGCGTCCTCGAGGTTGAGACCCCCTTCGGCGGCCGCGTATCCGGCGACATCGAAACGCACGGTGCGGCAGGGTACGCCTAGCCGCTCGCACTCAGCAGCGACGAACGCCTCGTCGGCATCGGAGTCCGCTCCACGCAGAAGGTGGTTGACGTGCAGAGCGCTGAGGTGGAGTGCTGCGCCGAGATCGCCAGCGGCCAGTAGATGGAGCAGCGCCATCGAGTCGGCGCCGCCGGAGACCATCGCGACCACGGGCGAGCCGGGCGGCAGCATGTCGTGCTCGGCTGCGGTGGCGCGTGCGATGTCGGGAAGAGGAATCATACCGCTAGGGTAGCGCAGCGGGAGGCCGGTGCGCGCGGAGTTTGGACCGTGCGCTACGCCTCCAGTCCGCGAGGCGTCAGCAGCCGCTCGGCACCGGCAAGTAGCCCGTCGGCGACGACCGCCAGCAGCGCTGCCGCGGTCGCCCCCTGCAGCACGTATGCCATGTTCTGCACGCTAATCCCACCGATAATGGGATCGCCGAGCCCGCCCGCGCCCACAGCGGCGGCCACCGTGGCTGTTCCGATGTTGATGACGACCGAGGTGCGCACGCCCGCCATGATGATGCGGGCCGCGAGCGGCATCTCGACGGTGAACAGGATGCGGGCCCGGTCCATCCCCATGCCGCGGGCAGCATCGATAACGGTGCGCGGCACCGCCTCGAGCCCGGCCACGGTGTTGCTCACCACCGGGAACATGCCATAGAGGAAGAGCGCCACGACCGCCGGCCACAGGCCAAAACCGAGAATCGGCATCATGAGCGCCAACACCGCGACCGGTGGGAACGTCTGGCCGAAGTCGACGGCCGCCGAAACAATCTCGCGGAAGTCTGCGCCGGACGGACGCGTCACCCACATGCCGAGCGGGATGCCGACGAGCAGCGTGAGCCCGCTCGAGATACCGACGAGGCGCAGGTGCTGCATCGTGAGCTCGGCGACGGTCGCGGCGGGGTAGACCGGCCGGGCCGACTCCGGGAACAACGAGCCCAGCACGCTCGCCCAGAGCTCCTGCTGACCGACAATCCACGCGAAGAGCATCGTTCCGGCGAACGCGGCAACAACCGGCCTCATGCGCGGGGGGAGTATCACGTCAGCTCATCCCTTTCGGCCGGGGACTCCTCGGGTATCGCGCCAAGCACCTCGCCCTCCTCGAGATTGGCGATGTGCGTGTCGGCATCGGCCATGGTGCCCTCGATTGCCGCGAGCGAGACCTCACCCACAAGGCGCCCATCGGCGTCGACAACCGCCACGTTGCGAAATCCGAACCCGAGCATGCGAGAGAGAGCGTCTTTGAGCGTGGTTTCCGGGTGCACCGCGGCCTCATGCCAGTCGACCGTGGTGCCCGCCTCCTCCGGTGGGGTTCCGGCATCGAGCACCTTGCAGTCCACCCAGCCTTCGAGGACGCCCCGTTCGTCGGTCAGATAGACGAATCGCGAGCCGCCACACGCCTCAGCCACCACGCTGCGGGCGCCGCCGGTAGTCGACTCCACGGTGCGCATCACGTTGGCGACACGCGCCCGCCCCAGCCGCTTGAGCGCACGGTCGCTTCCCATGAAGTCGTGCACGAACTTGCTCGCGGGATGGTCGAGCAGCGTCTCCGGCGTGTCGTACTGCTCGAGGTTGCCCGAGCGCATGAGCGCGATGCGGTCGGCGAGCTTTATGGCCTCGTCAACGTCGTGGGTGACAAAGATGACCGTCTTCTTGAGCTCGCGCTGGATGCGCACGAACTCGGCCTGGAGCCGCTCCCGGGTGAGCGGATCGACCGCACCGAATGGCTCGTCCATGAGCAGTAGCGGCGGGTCGGCGACGAGCGCCCTGGCCACGCCGACGCGCTGCGCTTGACCGCCGGAGAGCTGGCGCGGGTACTTGTCAGCGTACTCGGCAGGCGGCAGCCCCACGATGCCGAGGAGCTCGCGTACCTTCGGCTCGTAACGACGCCGCTCCCAGCCGAGGAGCTTGGGCACGGTCGCGACGTTCTCGGCCACCGTGAGGTGCGGGAAGAGCCCCACCGACTGGATAACGTAGCCGATGTGACGGCGCAGCTCCTCGGGACGCACGCTCATGACGTCCTGTCCGTCGATCTCGATGGAGCCGCTGGTGGGCTCTATGAGGCGGTTGATCATGCGCAGAGTGGTGGTCTTGCCGCAGCCACTCGGCCCGATGAGCACGCACACCTCGCCCGAGGGCACCTCGAAGCTCACGCCGTCGACCGCGGTGACCTCACCGTAGCGTTTCGTGACGTCACGCAGCGTGATCACGTGAGGGTCCCTTCCTCGATACCGGGCGACACGACCAGGCGGCGCAGGCCGCGCATCGAGACATCAGCGAGAACCGCGAGCACGACCATGGGGATGGCACCGAGCAACGTGAGATCGTCGGCCTGCTGGCCCCACCCCTGGAAGACCAGGATGCCGAGCCCTCCGGCACCGATGAACGCGGTGACAGCCGCGATGCCGATGACGAGCACGGCGGCCGCCCGCACCCCTTCGATGACGAGCGGGAGTGCGAGCGGCGCCTCGACCCGGAGGAGCAGCTGGAGCCGCCCCATTCCCATGCCGCGCCCCGCGTCGATGACGGCCGCGTCGACACCGGCTAGCCCGACGAAGGTGTTGCGCATGATGGGGAGCAGGGCGTAGAGCGTGAGCGCGATCACCGCAGGGGTGGTACCGATGGCGGTCAGGCCGAGCGCAGCCAGCGGCGCTATGAGCAGGCCGAGCATCGCCATCGACGGGATCGTCTGGATAACGCTCGCGATACCTAGGCCCGCGTCGCGCACCACACGGTTGCGTGACGCAGCCACGCCGAGCGGGATGCCGATGAGCACGCCGAACCCGACGCCTGTCCCTGCGAGCACGAGATGCTGGCGCACGAGTGTCCAGAAGCGGCGCGACTGCACCGCGTACTCGCGCGCGAGCGAGAGCTCCCCGAGCCCGCCCCACATCGCGATCGCCGCAACACCGAGAAGGACAGCGACACCTGCGATGCGCCGAACCAGTACTGACGCGGTTGCACGCGTGCCTGCGAACCAGACGATGAGCGCTCCGAGGCCGACGAGCCACGCGCCGGGACCGACCGAGACCCGCACGATGGCCGGCGCCCCCTCCTGCAGGTGGACGGCGGCGACGCCGAGCGCCCAGAGCAGTGCGAGCCCCATGCCTGCGCCCGCGACCAGTAACAGCGATCCGCGCACACGCCCTGGCGCCAACGCCACCACGAGCGCGAGTGCGATCAGCGCCACGAGCGCCCAGCTTGCAACGCCCGCCACAAAGACCGTCTCGAAGGTACCGCTCACGATGCGGTTCGGCCGGAACTCGACGAACGGCAGCAGCAGACAGCCCGCCAGCGCGACCACGGCCCCGAACGCGGCGACGCGGTCGACGCGGCGAGCGGACCGCCCTCCAGCGCTTGAGCGCGTGCCGGTGATGGTCGCTCCCTACTCGATGAACCCTTCGGCGCGAAGCCACGACTCGGCCACTTCTTGAGCGTCCTGTCCCTCGAGGGCCACCTGCGCGTTCAGGCTCTGGAGCGTCTCGAGGTCGAGGCGCTCGAACACCGGCTCGAGCAGGTCAGCGATCTCCGGATACTCGTCGATCACCTCGCCGCGGAAGATCGGGGAGGGCTGGTAGATGGGCTGCACGCCGAGCGGATCGCCGAGCACGTAGAGATCGAGAGCGGCGATAGTGCCGTCGGTCCCGTACACCATCGCAGCATTCACGCCGTCGGTGCCCTCGGCCGCAGCCTTCGCTGTGACCGCGGTGTCACCGGTCGCGAGCGCCACCTTCTGGGCGGCCGAGAGGCTGAAACCGTAGGCCTCCTCGAACGAGGGCATCGCGTCGTCGCGGTCGAAGAACTCCTGCGAACCGGCGACTTTCACCTCGCCGCCGTCGTTGATGTACATCGCCCAGTCCTCGAGCGTGAAGATCGCGTTGCCCTCGGCGAATTCGCGCGGTACCGCGACGGCCCACGTATTGTTCGCGGGTGCCGGAGCAAGCCAGACGATGTTCTCGTTCTCGAGATCGAGCCGTGCCGCCTCCTCGAAGGTCGCCCGGGCGTCCTGGAGCACCGCCGGATCGATCTGCTCGTCGGCATAGAACACCGTCAGGGCGTTTGCCGTGTACTCCGGATACGCATCGATCTCGCCGGCGAGCAGCGCGCGGCGCACCACGTCTGTAGCGCCGGTCCGCATCCGGTCTGCAACATCGAATCCCGCATCCTCGAGCACTGCGGCCATCAGGTAGCCGAGCACCGGGCCTTCGACGTCGATCTTGGAGCCGATGGTGATCGGGCCCTTGGGCTCGACCGCGCCATTGTCGGTGTCACCGTCGCCGTCACCGCCACAGCCCACGAGAAGCACTGCCACAAGCACGAGGACAAGCATTATCGAAAGGTATCTGCGCATACCGGACTCCCTCCTAGAGGCCGCGCGCCATCAGGGCGCGACCCCACCGTCATTTATAGGTATGTATCCTTCTGCTGGTATTATTATCGGCGGCTTTCTCCTCGTCCGGAAGGAACCGCCATGACCGCGTTCCAACTCTCCGACCCCTCACTCGAACCCATCGCCGCGAAGGTGCTCGCCGGGACACGGCTCACCCGCGCTGACGGAATCGCGCTCTATGCCAGCAGCGATCTGCTCGGCATCGGCCAGATGGCGGACTTCACACGCCGACGTGTCAACGGCGACCGCGTCTACTTCATGGTGAACCGTCATATCAACCCCACCAACATCTGCCGCAACCGATGCAAGTTCTGCGCGTTCGCCCGCTCGAAGGGCGAGGAGGGCGCATACGAGATGACGCTCGACACGGTCGCAGAGGCTGCCGCACAGGGCGCGTCGGACGGCGCGTACGAGATTCACATCGTGAGCGGGTTGCACCCCGAGTGGAGCTATGACTTCTACCTCGACATCGTGCGGCGCACGCGCGATGCAGTTCCCGATCACGTCATCGTCCAGGCGTTCACCGCGGTCGAGATCGAGCACATGGCCATCATCGGCGAGAAGCCCACCCGCGAGGTGCTTGCCGACTTGAAGGCCGCCGGCCTCGACGCGCTACCGGGTGGCGGCGCTGAGATCTTCAGCGACCGTACGCGCATGGCTGCCTGGGACAAGAAGACGAAGTCCGACGTGTGGCTGCGCATCCACGGTGAGGCGCACGAGCTCGGCATCGCGACGAACTGCACCATGCTTTACGGACACATCGAGACGACCGAGGAACGCGTCGACCACTTGGTCCGCCTGCGCGAGCAGCAGGATGCGACCGGCGGCTTCCTCGCGTTCATCCCGCTGGCGTTCCACCCGGCCAACACCGAGCTCGCCGACCTGCCCGGAACGACCGGCTTCGACGACCTCAAGACGCTGGCGATCGCGCGTCTCATGCTCGACAACATCCCGCACATCAAGGCGTTCTGGATCATGGTCGGCCTTAAGGTCGCACAGCTCGCCACGTGCTTCGGCGTGGACGACATCGACGGCACGGTGGTCGAGGAGAAGATCACGCACATGGCCGGTGCCACCACACCCGAGGCGCTCTCGAAGGATGACCTCGTGGGCATGATCGCCGAGACCGGACACGTGGCCGTCGAACGCGACACCCTCTACCGCGTGGTGCGCACCTACGACGCCGAAAGCCAACTGCCTGCGTGGAACGCAGGACCGATCGGGGCACCACCGCAGACCGGCGTGGCCAGCGGCACCGTGGCCACGGGAGGATAACGTGGCACGCCCCCGCCTCGGCCACATCCAGTTCATCAACTGCCTGCCGCTCTACTACGGCATGGTCAAGCAGGACGTCCTGCTCGATGTCGACCTCGTCAAGGCAGCCCCGCGCGACCTCGCACGCATGCTGCTCGACGGCGAACTCGACGTCGCACCCATCCCCGCAATCGAGTACGCGCGCCACGCGGACGGGCTCGTGCTCCTGCCGGACATCGCAATCTCCAGCGACGGCGAAGTCCAGTCGATACTGCTGCTTTCGAAGGTTCCCGCCGCCGATCTCGACGGCCGCACGGTGGCGCTCACCGACACCTCGCGCACCTCGCAGGTGCTCACCCGCGTGCTCCTCGAGAAACACTGGGGCGTATCCGCCGACTACGTCGAGATGCCCCCCGACCTGCCGGCGATGCTTCGCGACGCCGACGCGGCCCTGCTCATCGGCGACGAGGCGCTGAGAGCGTACTGGGAACCGCCCGAAGGGCTGTTCGCCTACGACCTCGGCTCGGAGTGGGCCTCGTGGACGGGACTGCCGATGGTCTACGCCGTGTGGGCGGTGCGCCGTGAGTTCGCGGAGTCGGAGCCCGACGCCGTGCGTACGGTCGCCGACGCGCTTGCCGGCTCGCTCGCCTACTGCCGAGCACACCTCGACGACATCTCCGAGTACGCAGCCCGGTGGGAGTCGTTTTCTGCCGACCGGTTCCGCGGCTACTTCGATGCGTTGCACTTCCGTTACGAACCGCGCTACCGCGAGGGGCTCAAACGCTTCCTGACCGAGGCGGTCGGCGTGGGCGAGCTCGATGACGTCCCCGGGGTCGCGATCTTCGGGGAGGACGGATGAGCGGCGTGAGCGGCCACGACCACTTGCTCGAGCGCGCGTTCGCCGCTGCAGCCGGCGAGACGCGATTGACGCCCGACGATGCGCTGGAGCTGCTCGAAGACAGTGACCTGCTCGCGCTCGGAGCGGCGGCCTCGGTGATGCGCCAGCGCCTCGTGCCGGGCGACAAAGTCACTTTCATCATCGATCGCAACGTCAACTACACCAACGTTTGCGTCTCGGAGTGCCGGTTCTGCGCCTTCTATGCGACGAAAGATGCCGACAGCGCCTACGTGCTGACCCGCGACGAGTTGGCGGATAAGGTGCGCGAGACGATCGATCTCGAGGGGACGGCGATCCTGCTTCAGGGTGGCATGCACCCCGACCTCGGCATCGAGTGGTACGAGCAGACGCTACGCGACATCAAGCAGGACAACCCGGGCATCTACGTCCACGGCTTCGGCCCGCCCGAGGTCGTGCACATCGCGAAGCTCTCGGGCATCTCCACGCGCGACGTGCTCGAGCGGTTGCGCGACGCAGGGCTCGACTCGCTTCCCGGCGGGGGCGCCGAGATCCTCGTGGACCGGGTGCGCAGCCATGTCTCGCCGCGCAAGGCGACCTCGGACGAGTGGCTCGACGTAATGCGCGAGGCGCACGCGCTCGACATCTCGACGACCGCGACGATGATGTTCGGCGGACTGGAGACGCTTGCGGAGCGCATCGAGCACCTCAGGCGGGTTCGGCAGGTGCAAGACGAGGCGGTCGCAGGCGGCCACGTCGGCTTTCGCGCGTTCATCCCGTGGAGCTTTCAGCCGGGCAACACCGCGCTGGCCGAGGACGAGTCGGCTGCGCGTGGCACACCGCTCACCGCAGCGAGCGGCTATGAGTACCTGCGCACACTCGCAGTCGCCCGGCTCTTCCTCGACAGCGTCCGCAACATCCAGGCGTCATGGGTCACGCAGGGCTCGAAGATCGGGCAGATCGCGCTCGCCTTCGGCGCCAACGACATGGGCTCGACGATGATCGAGGAGAACGTCGTCGCGGCCGCCGGGACCCGCTTCATGCTCGCGCGCGACGAACTCGTGCGGCTCATCGCCGATGCGGGCTACATGCCGGTGCAGCGCGACACGCTCTACCGCGAGGTGCGCAGGTTCTAGACCCGGCTACCCGGCGTCTACTCGGTCATGTTGAGCGGGATCTCCACGAGGTTGATCCGTGACCCGTCCTTAGCGGACTGCTCGAAGACGATGAGCGCACCCACACCCTCCCGTGCGATCTCGAAGGGAACGGTGACGTCGAACGTGCCCCACGTACCGGTGCCAGCGGTCGCAGTGCCGAACCCTTCGGCAACAACCACACCGGCAGGGTCGACGACCTCGTAATTGAGCGTAGCTTCGAACGTGTTCGACATGCCTGTCAACCGCAGAGGGCTTGAGACCTCCTGCCACGGTGCTGGCGTCTCGACGAGAATCGCCGGCAGGGTGTTGTCGGCAAACGCCGCGCGGGTCACCGGCGGAGAGACGACGATGCCCTCCCCGCCGATCGCCTCGACCGGCTGACCGTCGATCATGAACGCCACACTCTCGATAGTCGGGAAGCGGGTGAGCGTGAAGACGACCTGGGCCACACGCAGCTGCATCGAGAGCGAACCACCGCCCGACTCGAACTCGGGGGACAGGTCGACCGTCGCCACGCCGTCGGTGACAGAGACGTCATTAAGCCGCGTGCCCTCGGGAATGACCGTGCCCAGTCCGGCCTCGCCGTCGAGATCGGTGGGGCCGGCGAGGAGCGCCTCGAGCGCCGCGCGTGCGATGGCAACGGTCTCGCGCACTTCGCGAACGGCCACACCGAGCGTCTCACCCCGGACGAGGTAGACCGTGACCTCCGTCGTGGCTTCGGACTCCTCCGGCTTCGGCTTCACCGTGGGCTCGGGCGCCGGCTCGGGGGGCCCGCTCGGCGTGGTGTCGCGGGCGCAGGCACCCGTCATGCCGCCTACGAGCACGAGAATCAGCGCGGTCAGAGCCACGCGGGCGATGAATCCCGCACGTATGCCGTTGACCCTCATGGGAGCCTCCTTCACAACTTCTTATCTGATGCACGTACCCGTTTTCTGCCCCGTGGGCGCGTCCGCCAGGCCAACATCACCGAGCCGTTGCGCGGCTGCACACTAGCACGACGGCTTCGCATCGGCTAGCCTCGTACCGAGGAGGTGCCACCATGCCCGACCAGCACGTACCCTCCGCCGAATTCGGTACCTGCGGCGGCTCAGGAACGCTTTCTCTCGGCACCGCGGGCTCGCTTACCGACGAGCGGGTGACGGTGCTCGACGATGGCCTCGTGTTCGACACGCCGTTTGGACGCAGTCCCGCATTCACGCACATCCGCGTCGACGGTCCTCACGGACCGCGCGAGGCGCTGAGCGTCCGAATGCACGGCTGGCGCCGGGATGTGAAGCGCGCCGATGCGAGCCTGCAGGTCTTCTGGGTCTTCCACGAGGCCGGAGTGCGCAAGGTCGTGGCAGACGGCGGCGTGGGGAGCCTCAACCACCTGCTCGACCCGCGCGACGTCATCATCCCCAACGACTTCATCGACCTCACCATCAGACAGGACATCTACGTGCTCGGTGACCACCTGCTCATCATGCGCCAGCCGATCTGCCCCGACCTGGCGAGCCACCTCCACGCGGCTGCGAGCGCACCGTTCTCGCGCGTCTTCCGGCGCGGTACCTACCTCGTCACCGACGGCCCCCGCTTCGAGAGCGTGGCCGAGGTCGACTACATGCGCCGCCTCGGCGGGGACGTCATCGGTCAGTCGCTCGCGCCCGAGGTCTTCCTCGCACGCGACATCGGCGCGTGCTATGCCGGCATCTACATCGTGGTGAACTACGCCGAGGGCGTGATCGGCGCGTGGGAGCACTCCGAACTCAAGGCGATCTTCTTCGAGGAGTCCGAGACCGTCGCCCGATGCGTCATCGATACGGTGAGCGCGGCGGACCTCGGCGCGGAGTGCGGCTGCGCGGACCTGCGCAAGCCGAGCCTGCTCGACCCGCCGGAGGCGTAGCAGGTGCTCATCCACGCCGAGTGGGTGCTTCCAATCGCCTCGGCGCCGGTCCGCGACGGCGCGGTGCTCGTGCGTGAGACCCGCGTCAGGGACGTCGGGCCGCTTGAGGAACTCGCGCGGGAGTACCCGGGAGATCCAGTAGAGCGCCATGACGGGTGCGTGTTGCTGCCGGGCCTCATCAACGCCCACACCCACCTGGCGCTCACGGTGCTCGGAGGGCTGCTGCCCTCCGTGTCGTTCGGCGAGTGGCTTCCCCTGCTTGTGCGCGCGGTGCGCACACTCACGCCCGAGGCGCTCGAGGCCTCGGTCGCACTCGGTGCGCGGCGCTGCCTGGAGGCTGGCGTCACCGTGGTCGGGGAGATCGCCTACAGCGCTGCGTCCCAGCGCATCGCCCGTGAGGCGGGGCTGGGGGGCGTGTTCTTCTGGGAGGTGCTCGGCGTCAAGCCGGGCGGCCTCGGCAGGGCGCTCGCCACCCACGGCTACCCCGCGCGTGCACCGGACATACCCGGCGATCCCCGCATACGCGCAGGCATCTCTCCCCACTCCCCGTATACGTCCGGGCCGGGGCTTCTGCGCGCGGCCCATGCCCGGACGCGCGCAGAAGGTGTGCCCTACGCCATCCACGTCGCCGAGTCCCACGCCGAGGCAGAGCTGTTCGAACAGGGCAGCGGTGCGCTGGCGGGAACCGCCAGCCGCTTCGCCATGGGGCTGGCACCCGGATCGGGAATCACCCCCGTGCGCTACCTGGACGATCTCGGGGTCCTCGACGGAGCGCTCGCGATCCACTGCGTCCAGCTGAAGGCGGATGACGTCGACGTGCTTGCGGCGAAGACCGCGGGCATCGTCCTCTGCCCCCGCTCGAACGCATATCTGCGAGAGGGTCCCGCCCCGGTCGCGGCGCTCGAGGCCGCCGGCACGCGCCTCGCACTCGGGACCGACTCGCTCGCAAGCAACCTCGATCTCGACCTTCTCGACGAGGCCCGGGTGGTTCGTGCGCTCGCCCCGAACCTGACAGCCGAACGCGTCATCCGCATGATGACCACTGACGGCGCAGAGGCCCTCGGCATGGGCGACTCCTTCGGATCGCTCGCACCCGGTCACCAGGCAGATCTCGCAATCTTCCGGTGTGCAGCCGAGGTCGCAGACCCCCACGAGGCGCTCCTCGGATGCGCTGGGCGCCCTTCGCTTACGAACGTGATGTCGGGCGGCGAGTGGAGAGTACGCGACGGCCGCGTGGCCGAGCCTTCGGACGCGGGTCTCGATGCAATCATCGAACGGGCCAGGGAGACCGCGCGAGCGGCCCTCGCCTGACGGATCCCCGGCTCCGAACGCGAAGCGACTCGGCTCGGCGTGCGAACCGGGCCGCCGTCAGGGGGAATAGCACACGTGTGCACAACGCCCTAAATGTCATACATGGGGACCCTGCTGCTGTCGATCTCCCGCTGACGCACCGCAAGCTCGGCGATAGTCGTAGCGCCCAGCACGTCCTTGAGGCTCCTCGCAGCATCGGCCCACATCTCGGAGACAGCGGAGTCCGTCACCGAGGGAACATCGAGTACTGATCCCTGGAGCGCCTCAACGACCTCGGCCACGGTGATCTCGGCGGCAGGACGGGCGAGCGAGCATCCGCCGCGTGCACCGCGCTGGCTCACTACAAGGCCGTCCTTCGCGAGCACGGTGATCTGCTGCTCGACGAAACGGCGCGGCAGCCCGAGCCGGTCGGCAACCTCACCAGCGGCCATCGTGGTCCCCTCGGGGAGCGATGCGATGGCGGTCAGCGCACGCAGGGCGTAGTCGAGGCGCTGCGAAACTCTCATGTGGCGCCACCTCCCGGGAACGACAGCGGAGCAATCCGCATTACTGCTATTCTTGTAGTGCATTATGCTGAGAGCGCTGCTGAACGTCAAGCGGACCGGGTCGCCTTGTGTCAGCGCCGCGCTCCCTGGCGGTATATAGTGCTGGTAGGAGTTGGCCGGCGACTGCATGTCGGGGAGGAATCGATGGACGGGGTCGAAATCTGGTTCTGGGTCTGGGTGCTGCTCGCGGCGACCCTCATGATCGGGGAGATCTTCACGGCGGGCTTCTTCCTTCTGCCCTTCGGCATCGGCGCGGCCGTCGCCGCACTACTCGAGTTCCTCGGCGTGAGCGTGGGCTGGCAGTGGGCCGCCTTCGCGTTCGTGTCCGCCGCGATGCTCGTCCTGCTCCGGCGCTACGCGGACCGGCTCACCTTCGAGCCGCCCATGCGCACCGGTGTCGACCGGCTCGTCGGCAAGACCGGTACCGTCATAGAGGAACTCGTGAACGACAGTCCCATGGGCATGGTGCGCATCGAGCGCGAGGAGTGGCGGGCCGACTCCCCGGGCCACGACAACCTGCCAATCGGCACCCGTGTGGTCGTCGACCGCGTCGACGGAACGCACCTCATCGTTCACCCCGAGCCACCAGCAGACCAGATGCCAGCCGGATAGGCCACCGCACGAGGATCGGAGAAGGCCATGCCTCAGGGATTCACAGCCATCGCATTCGGTGCAATCGTCGTTGTCGTTCTGCTCGTATACGCTATATCGGCCATCCGCATCGTGCGCCCGTACGAGAAGGGCATCGTCGAGCGCTTCGGCAAGTACCAGCACACGTACGACTCGGGACTGCACTTCATCCTCCCCTTCATCGACCGCATCACGAAGGTCGACATGCGCGAGAACGTGGTGGACGTGCCCCCGCAGGAGGTCATCACCTCCGATAACGTGCTCGTGACCGTGGACGCGGTGGTCTACTACGAGGCCACCGATCCGGTGAAGCTCATCTACAACGTGGCGAACTTCTATCTCGCCGCCACCAAGCTCGCGCAGACCAACCTGCGTAACGTCATCGGCGACATGCAGCTCGACGAGTCGCTCACGAGCCGCGAGAAGATCAACGCCGCGCTGCGCAAGATCCTCGACGACGCGACCGACAAGTGGGGCGTGCGTATCGTACGCGTGGAGCTCCAGCGCATCGAGCCACCGATGGACGTCACCGAGGCGATGCACCGCCAGATGAAGGCCGAGCGCGACCGGCGCGCCATCATCCTCGAGGCCGACGGCGACAAACAGGCGGCTATCGCTCGCGCCGAGGGCTTCAAGCAGGCGGCGATCCTCGAGGCGGAGGGCAAGGCGCGAGCGATCCGAGAGGTCGCCGAGGCGCAGAAGTTCGAGAAGATACAGCTCGCCGAGGGCGAGGCGATCGCGATCGACAACGTCTTCTCCGCCATCCACCGCGGGGAACCCACCAACGACCTCATCGCCATCCGCTACCTCGAGGCACTCAAAGCGATCGCTGACGGCGCGGCTAATAAGGTCTTCCTGCCGATGGAGGTCAGCGGAATCATGGGCTCGCTCGGCGGGATCGCGGAACTCTTCAAGAAGGAGGAGGCCGAGTAGGTCACACCGTGACGAAGACATACCCGTCGCGCACGCTCGTCGGGTAGGTCGCCACATTCGCACCGGGATGGTCGGTCGTACCGTCGCGTACGTCGAACCGCCAGCCGTGCCAGGGACAGATGGCCATGTGCCCGTCGAGGAACCCCTGGCCAATCGGCCCGAACGCATGCCTGCACACATTGCCGAGCGCGAAGAAGTCGTCGCCCACACGCGCGAGCGCGATCTCGCGCTTGCCCACACGCACCGTCCTGAGTGTGCCCGGCGGGAACTCGGCTGCGAGCGCGACCGGTACCTCGGCCGGGCCCTCGGGCACCTCGATGACACCGTGCAACTCGCTGCCGTCCTCGACGTCGGTGCGCACGAACAGGCCGCACCAGCACTTCTGCAACTTCGCGAACTGATCGGCGTAGAAGGGGATGCACGGGCAGACGATCTTCACGTCCTCCCTCGGGTCACCCGTGCGCACCCGGCACGGGCAGTAGACGTCGCCGGTCTGATCGAGGATCTCGATCTCACTTGTGAGGACTTCGGCAACGAACTCCTCGTCATCGTTGAACCGGTAGCCGAGCCGCAGCACGAAGGGCTCCATGTATTCTTTAAGGTCGGCGATCGTCGTGCCCGGCTCGAACCGTCTGCGCACCGGCCTGTCACTCACAGATTCAGCAGCTCCTTGATCCGCTTCTTGTTAAACCCGACAATCACCTCATCGTCAACGACAATCACCGGGAACGACGCTCCTCCTCCTGAGATACGCCTGACCTCGGCGATGACATCTTCCTTTTCCTCACCCTCAAGCGTATCCACCTCGGTCAACTCATACTCGATAGAACCGTCGTCGAGGAAGCGCTTGACCATGCGGCAGTACGGGCACGTCGTAAGTGCGTAGAGTTTGACCTGCATCAGTCCTCCTTACCCATAGGTGCTCTCGGCTCTGACGCCGACGGGCCTTATCGCACTATGTTCCACATCCGAGCCCCACCGGAACGGGTAGAAGCAGGTTAGGTGTGCATACGGGAGGAGCAATCAGATGACCGCACAGGCAAGCCCGGTGTGCTCGACCCCACTGTCGTCGAGGCAAATCGTCATCGCGGGCGGGGGATACGCGGGCACCACGCTTGCGGTGCGGCTCGGCAAGAGCGTCCGCCGGGGACGACATCGAGATTGTCCTCGTCGAGCCGAACCCCTGCCAGCAAGCACTCTCCGAGCTCGATCTGGTCGCCGTCGGGCCTCCTCGCCCGCAGTTCTGCGAGCTATGGCACCCGACAGTCTTCCGCGACCTACCCGTGACCGTCTGCTACAACCGGCTTCACGACGTTGACACCGCGTCGCGCAGCGCCATCATCGGCCCGCGCGATGAGGAGCATCAGCGCATCGATTACTGGCGTCTCGTGCTCGCCACAGGGGCCATCGCGTTCGTGCCACCGGTCCCGGGGCTGGCCGAGAACGCGGTCACGATGTGGTCGGTGGAGGATGCGCAGGAGCTGCAGCGACGCATCGAGGCGGCATTCAAGCACGCAGCGACGCTCTACACCCGAGAGGAGCGCAACCGCGTACTGAGCTTCACCGTCATCGGAGGGGGTGCCACGGGCATCGAGATCATCGGCACCCTCGGCCAGATGCTGCCGAGGCGTGCGCGCGAGGCAGGCCTGGACCCTGAAGACCTGCGGGTGCGACTCGTCGAGGGACGGCCCGACATCCTCTACGACCTGCCGAAGCCGCAGCGCGCAAAGGCGGTCGCGCGCCTCGGACGCATGGGTGTGGAACTCGTGCTCGGCGAGATGGTCGAGCACGTCGAGCCCGGAGTAATCGTGCTCGAGTCCGGGAAACACGTGGACGCGAACGTGCTCGTCTTCTGCGGCGGTGCCAAGGCCGACCCCGACGCGATCGACTGGGGCCTGGAGGCAGATACTTCCGGGCGGCTCGTCTGCGACGAGTACCTGCGCTCAACTCGTCACGAGGACATCTACGTCGTCGGTGATGTGGCCGCGTTTCGCGACCCCAAGGGCAACCGTGTCCTCCCGATGCTCGCGCAGTTCGCGATCAGACAGGGTGAACACACCGCCGACAACCTGCTTCGGGAGGCGCGTGGCGAGAAGATCACTCCCTTCGTTCCACACATGCACGGCGAATTCGTGAGCGTGGGGCCGCGCTGGGGCGTTGGATGGATGTTCAAGTGGAACATCAGCGGGATTCCGGCCATCATCATGAAGCGTCTGACCTACGTGCTCTACTGGTTCATGGTAGGAGGAGTGCGTCTCGCGTGGAAACGAACATGTGAGATGCTCTCGATGCAACGGTAAGACCCTCCGACAGCAGCACAGAGGTGAAGGGGGACCGCATGCGACACTCCGACCTACTCCCGCATACGCAAAGTGTGTTGGTTCTGCTGTGCGCGCTTCTATTGATCGGCCTCGCGGGCTGCGGCAACAACGGCTACGAGAAGGCGACCGTCACCGAAGCACGGGAGCTGTGCGCCGGCTCGGAATGCCACGACGTGGCGGTCGATGCCCACGCCTCGGGCCCCCACGCGGCGGTCAGCTGCTCGGAGTGCCACGAGGGCGCATCCGATCACGCGAAGGACCCTGAGGGTGTCAGCGTGGTCATCGACTGGCGAATCGACAGTTGCGCACGCTGTCACGAGACGGTGACCGCGACCTACCTGTACGACGACAACACCAAGGTCGGGCCGTTCGGTGGTTCGCAGCGCGAGCCGGCCATCCATAAGGCGGATGAGTTCCCACAGTACAACACTATCGTAGCCGGTCACGGATTCACTCGCGACTACCGCGAGGAGGGCGCGCACCTCTATATGCTCGAGGACCACTACGATACGCTGCGCGGCAAGTTCGAGACGTGCGTGCAGTGCAAGTCGACGAAGATCGCATGGGCGTGGAACACCGGGACGATCCTCACCGTCCCCGAAGACCGCACGATCACGCTCACACACACCGCGACCGATGACTCCCCCGCCCGCGAGGTGGTCGTGCCGGCCGGAACGACGCTGGAGTTCGATACCGACTTCAGGAACTACGAGGTCCTCGCGACGGCCCAGTATGCCGGAGGACGCACGTACACCTCCCGGCCCGACCCGGACGATAACGCCACCGAGCACCAGAACATGCTCTGGGCGGCTACCATCGCGGCCATCAAGGAGACGATGCCTTACGGCGCCGGGTGCAATCATTGCCACGACCCGCACAGCGGCTCTCAGCGCTTGATACGGGCAACGATGCTCGAAGCCATCGAGCACGGCGGCGTGAACCCGTACGACGCCAACACTGCGTCGAGCTTCGAGACGGCCAGCGCGCGCGACCGCGAGACGCTGCTGTGCGCCCAGTGCCACGTCGAGTACACCTGCGGGCGCAGCGGGGTCGATGGCATGGTACGCGACCACTTCGGATGGACGAAGGCCGCGAACCTGCATGAAGAGTACACCGACATCTTCGGCTACCGGCAGGACTGGGTGCACGCGATCATCGGCGACCCGCTCATCAAGAGCCAGCATCCCGAGACGGAACTCTACTGGAACAGCCCGCATTATGACGCCGGGGCCTCGTGCGCGAGCTGCCACATGCCGCGCGTGCGGACCGTCACGGGCCAGTGGGTGCGCAGCCACTGGTTTACCAGCCCCTACAAGTACGGGAACCGGGACACCTTCGGCGCGTTCGCAGGCAAGACAGGGCTGCGCACGAACGGTCAGAGCAACCCGTGCACGCACTGCCATGACGACCGGACAGCCCAGGCCATCGCCGGCCAGGAGATGGTATACGAGCGGCAGAAGGCCGTGCAGCGCCTGCTCGCCGCATCAGTGAACGCACTTGGCCAGGTGCGGGAGGCAGCCGAGGCCGGCGTTGCTGTGAAGGAGTCACGACGTCAACAGGCGCTCGAAGCGCACCGCAAGGCGCACGTGCTCTGGGAGAATCTCATCGTCTCCGAGAACTCGATGGGCTTCCACAACTTCGACGAGGTCATGGACGCGATGGACGCCGCCGAGGCCGAGGCGCGGGCCGCGATCGACTTCGCCCGTAGGGTGTTGCCCGCGGAGTAAGCGGAAGGGCTGAACCACATCGGCACCGTGTCGCAGACGTGCGGTAGACTTGCCGCATGCCATCACACCGCGACAACCTGAAACCGGCGTCCACGCTCCGCGCTGTTGTCCTCGGTTCGGGCTCGTCCGGAAACGCGCTCGCCGTGTGCTGCGGTAAGGGAACGGTACTCCTGGACTGCGGCTTCTCGGCCCGGGAGGCCGACCGCCGGTTGAGGGCAGCGGGCATCGACCCCACCTCGGTACGAGCCGTGCTGGTGAGCCACGAGCACTCCGACCATGTGCGCGGCGTGCGTGTGTTCGCCTCGTGCCGCCGGATACCCGTCTACGCATCGCGCGGCACGCGCAGCGCATCAGGACTCAACGGGCAGGTACCCGAGATGCACGTCATCACACCCGGCGAACCTGTCACGGTCGGTTCGATCACCATCACCGCTTTCCGTACCTCACACGATGCGGCCGAGCCGCTCGGGTTCCGCTTCGAGGGCGCATGCGGGTGCGCTCTCGGCGTACTGACCGACTCGGGCACCGTGAACGGCGAGATGCTCGAGGCCCTGCGCGGGTGCGACGTGCTCGCCATCGAGAGCAACCACGACGAGGAGATGCTCGAGCACGGGCCCTATCCGTGGTTCCTCAAGCGGCGCATCCGCTCGGCCGAGGGGCACCTCTCCAACGAAGCGGCGGCCGAGCTCGTCACCACGCTCGCCTCGGACCGGCTCACCCGCGTGGTCGGGCTGCACCTCTCCTCGACCAACAACACGTCACGTCTGGTGACGTCCTCGCTTGCGGGCGCGCTCGCCCGGCTCGGCCATCAGGCCACCATCGAGGTTGCGCTTCAGGAGACGGCATGCATACTGAAGCCATAGAGACGCTGGCACATGGTTTGCGAAACGCGAGTACCACCACCTCGTGCCAAGGAGCCCGACCGATGCAGATCTTTCAATCACTCGCCGCGTGCCAGGCGCCGCCCAAATCCGTCATGGGCCCGAGCTACAATGCGCCCCCGCCGGTCATCCCGGTAAGTTGACTCCCGTGAACGGGCGCGGTCCGCGCATCCGGGGTCACCACCTGATCTGCCTGCAGTTCTTCCACGGCGAGGGTTACTCGCCGAAGTTCGCGCACAACCTCTTCCACGTGATCGACCGGTTCACGCACGGCGCCACGGGCACCGTGGTCATCGGTCCAGACGACGTGTGCGCGGCATGTCCCGCTCTCGAGAACGGCCGCTGCGCGCAGGAACCCGATAGCGAGGAGGCGATCCGCGTCCTCGACGCGCTCGCACTCGAGATGCTCGAGCTCGAGGCCGACGAGGAGTTTGATTGGGGGGTCGCCACCCTATCGGTACAGCGGATCCTCGAGCGCTGGCGCGCCCTGGCGTGTGACGGCTGCGATTGGGAAGAGGTCTGTCGGCCGCTTATCGACCAGACGGCGGGCTATCCGCGGACGTGAGTCGCTCTACCTCGGCCACGGCCTCCCCTGCTTCGACAACGGTAACGGCCCCGGCGGCCTGAAGCCCGTCGACGAGCGCTGTGGCCTCCCCTCCCGAGAACTCGCGCTCCGGGCCGAACCGTCCGATGAGCACCGTGCGGACAGCCGCCCGGGCAAGCGCCCGCAGGTTACCGAGGTTCGCCCGGCCGAAGGGCACCTCGCACACCACGATCGCATCAGCCCCGGCAGCCATGCGCTCAACCGCTGCCTCGGCTTCCGCGTCCACCTCTCCGAAGGCCGGGACATCGACCCGCTCCAGGCCGAGCGCCTCGGCGACCGCCTGGTCGACGTCGCCCCGGTTGAGCGCGGCGGCCTGGACCTCGTAGCCCGCAAGGTGGAGGCGTCGCAAGAGCGGTGCGGCGGTCCCCGAGCCGCCCACCACGAGCACGCGCCCGCGACGGGTCTCGGTGACGGCCTCCTCGCGTAGCACCGGTGTGACCACGACCGCGCCGGTAACCGCATCGGTCCCGACAACCGCCCTCACCCCGAAGACCCGCGCGAGCAGCGGGACGGTCAGTACCTCTGGCGCCGGACCGATCGGGCCGAGCAATCCCGCGGCCACCACGCCGAGCCGGTCGCTGAAGCGAGCGGCAAGGTCGAGGTCGTGGAAGACGGCGAGCACCGCGAGCCCGGCGTCGGCGAGTTCGCGCACGAGGTCGAGGACTTGGAGCCGGTGGTTCAGGTCGAGGTGACTCGTGGCCTCGTCGAGCAGGAGCACAGACGGTTCCTGGGCGAGCGCCTGTGCGAGCGCGAGGCGCTGCAGGTCTCCACCGGAGAGCGTGTCGACCGGCTCGGCAGCCAGCCGCAGCGTGTCGGTGCGCTCCATGACCTCCTCGGCCAGCGAGATGTCGGCACTGTCGACCTGCTGCAGCCTGCCGAGATGAGGATGGCGCCCCATGAGCACGAACTCGCGCGCGCTGAAGGAGAACGCCGCGCTCACGGCCTGCGGGACGACGCCGACGATGCGCGCACGCTCGCGCGGGCCGATGGCGGCAAGCGGCTCTCCAGCCAGTGTGATGCGACCGGCCGAGACGCGGGCGGCTCCTGTGACCGCGCGTAGCAGCGTGGACTTGCCAGCGCCGTTGGGACCGATCAACCCGACGACCTCGCCGGGCGCGACGCCGAGTGTCGCCTCACGCACGACGGTGACCCCGGGGTAGCCGACGGTCGCCGTCTCGTATGCGAGCCGGGCACTCACCGATGCCCGTTCCTGCGCACGAGGAGCCAGATGAAGAATGGTCCGCCCACGAGCGCCGTCACGATGCCGACTGGGATCTCGACCGGCGCGAGCACGGTACGGGCCGCGAGGTCGGCGAGCACCATCACGATCGCCCCGCCGATGGCCGAGGCGGGTAGCAGCACGCGATGATCAGGTCCAATCACGAGGCGCACCATGTGCGGCGTCATGAGCCCGACGAACCCGATGAGCCCGGAGACCGACACCGCGGCGGCCACGAGCAGGGCCCCAACAGCAAGCAGGAGACGCTTGAAGCGCTCGGCGTCCACGCCGAGCTCTCCGGCGCGCTCCTCACCGAGCAGCATCAGGTTGAGCTCGCGGGTCGCAAGCAGCGGGACGGCAAGGCCGACCGCAAGCATCGGCGTCACCATGAGCACGTACGGCCACGATGCGCCGGTCAGCCCGCCCATCATCCAGAAGACGACTGAGGCCATCGACTCGCGGAAGAAGACCATGACGAACGAGGTCAGCGCCGAGAGCGCGTAGGAGATCGCCACGCCGGCGAGCAGTAGCGACGTAACGTCGAGGGTGCCGCGCAGCGAGGCGAGCCGTACCACGAGCACGATTGTAAGCACAGCGCCGACGAACGCGCCGGCAGGCACCACCCCGAAACGTAGCGCGGTTGCAGACGCGGTGAGCGTGAGCGCGATCACCGCGCCGAGGCCGGCGCCTGCCGACATGCCGAGGATGTAGGGGTCGGCGAGCGGGTTGCGGAAGAGCGCCTGGTAGAGCACGCCGGCCGAGGCAAGGCTCGCTCCGACAAGCGCGGCGAGGAGCACGCGCGGCAGGCGGATGTCGACGATGACCGCGTCACCCGCCACGCGTGCCTCGCCGGTGATCGCACGGACGATCGCGCGGACGATGTCGGGGGCGCCGACGCTGACCGCCCCGAACCCGACCGCCACGAGCATCGCAAGCGCAAGGCCCACGAGCAGCACCGTGATCACGGTCGCCCGGCGGATACGGGTCGGGACGGGCATGCGCGGCCTCCTTAACAGGCTAGAACGCGTCGGGGTGGAGCGCCTCGGCGATGAGGCGCACGCCCTCGACCACGCGCGGGCCGGGGCGGCTTACGAGGTTGTCTTCGAGCACGAAGACACGCCCGGTCTTCACGGCATCGAGATCCCCATAGCCTGGGCGTGAGGCCAGGTCGGCGGGATCGGACATCGAGCCGAACGTGGCCATGTAGACCGCAGGGTCGTCGGTGACGAGCTGTTCGACCGAGTAGCCGACGTATCCCTCCTGGGTCACGACGTTCGCACCGCCGGCGGCGGTGATGAGGTCGTCGAGGAGCGTGCCCGGGCCGGCGGTGAAGAGCGGGTCCTGGGCAATCTCGAGGAAGCAGGGCACGAGCTCCGCGTCACCGATTGCGACGGTAATCTCATCGAGTTCAGAACGCATCGATGAGACGAGTGTGTCGGCGGCCTCGGACGCGCCGAGGACCTCGCCCACCATCTCGATCGAGGCGAAGAGCGAGTCGAGGTCGGCCGGGTCGACGGCGACTACCACCGCGCCGAGGTCCTCGAGCTGGGCGATGATATCGGCCTGCACGCCCGTCGTAGCAAGCACGAGGTCGGGCTCGGCGGCCGCGACCGCCTCGAGGTTCGGGCTCGCAAAGTCGCCGATGACATCGATGGTGGCGACCTCGGGCGGGTAGTCGTCGAAGGAGGTGACGCCCACTAGCCGGTCCACAAAGCCGAGTGCTGCGACGATCTCGGTGTTGGACGGCGCGAGGCTCACGATGCGACGGGGCTCGGACTCGATGGTGACTTCGCGGCCGGCGTCGTCGGTGACCGTGACGGGGAACGCAACGCTCTGCGTGACCGGTACCTCGGCGGGCGCGTCTGAATCGGCAGCGGTGCCGCACCCGGCCAGCGAGAGCGCAAGGGCCAACATCAGGGCGAACGTAAGCGCTGTCAGAACCGCGCGAATCGCGCGAGTTTCATGCGATGTGCGGTGCATGGGGCCTCCTATCGGTTGTGCGGCTCCGGTCAGGGGGACCGGACCTGCGGGGTCGGATCAGTCGTGCGGTTCCGGCTGTACGGCGGCGCGCCTCCTTCCTCTCGCGCGGCCGCTGACACGCGAAAGACCCGTCACTCGTGATGAGTGCGGGTCTTCGGAGTGTGAGCGAGATAGGTCGTGCGCCGGATCGAGTGAAGCAGGTGGTGCGGATCGTGCGTCCGGCGTCGCGATCAAGCCTCGTTACCTCGAAGGCCGCGTCGCGCGTCTCCCGGCAGGTCTCCTGACTTCGAGGGCTGCTCTCCAGCCCCGCTTCACAGTGGCGGGTCCGTGCCGGGTTCTCACCGGCTTCCCTATTCTCCCGCAGTATGCGGGCACCGGGCAACGCATCTATGCAGTTGTCGCTGGCATCGTAGCGCAGCCTGGCTCAGCGCGGAAGAGGCGGATGCCGCGCGGGACCGTCAGTAAGCGGGCCCGGCTACTGCTCCTCGGCGGGAATCATCGAGAAGATCATGGCCGCCGCGAGCAGTGTGGCCGCTAAGAGCGACCCCACGATGCCGAAGAAGGGCAGCTGGATCTCGGGGCCAGAGTTCATAACGGGGTTGTCGGGGTGCACGAAGTTGCGTGCCCCGAGGATGAGCGTCCAAAGCACGGCTGCCACCGCGACGTCGGCCGCGGCCGACCACCGGCGCTTGCCGAAGCCGAAGTCGACCGCGAGCACGATGCCCGCAGCAAGCATGATCCAGAAGGTGGCCTGGAGCCGTGGCTCGGCAAGGTTGATGCCGTTCCACGCGAGACGCGATGAGAGAAGCCCCAGGCCGGTGTTGATGATCCACCACGGAACCGCTATGTAGCGAAACGCGCTCCCCACCCGGTAGAGCGGGTCGCGCGAGGTTGTGAGATATGCGAGGCCTGCGAGGCCTGCCAGCGTGAACGCCGCCATGTTCACCCAGGTGGAGGCGCCGTGGAAGATCACGAGCCTCACGAGGGTTCCGAGCTGCAGCACGGGCGGCATCGTCCAGGTAAGCCATCCAACGACACCGAAAAGAACGATGATGCCGCCGAGCATGATGCGGCGTGCGACGGGCGTGAGGGTCATCGGGCAGCTCCATTCGTGCCGTAGGCCAATGCGGCGTGACGCATCATTCTATCAGGCAGGGCGGGTTTTGAGAGGGCGGTCGGCAAGAGGAAGGGCCCCTCGCGGGGCCCTTCGGTGGTCCATCGGAAGGTAGTGTGGCTACTCTTCGAACTCTGGTTCGGTGGTTACAGTGTCTTCCTCTGAACCGTCGGGAAGCGGGGTCGAGGTCTCCTCGTCGGATCCCTCATCGCCAGGGTCGGTCACGTCAGGCTCGTCCACGTCAGACTCCGGCTCCGCATCGATGCCGAGCCAGCCGAGGAACTTGGAGAGCACGTTGAGCAGTCCGGTCGGGACGTGAGACTTCTGACCGGCCGCAACCCTGGCCTCGGCGCGCTCGATATTGGCCATGATGCGGGAGAGCGCGTTGGCTATGCCAAACATCTTGCCGGTATCGGAAGGCTCATCGGCCTCGTCGGGATCGGGTGTCGCGCTCTCATCCAGCGAGCTGAGTTCCGCGCCCTCCGAAACGCTTCTTGCAGCGGCCTTCTCCGCCTTGGCAGCTGCCTTGCCCTCGGCCTTCTCTGCCTTGCGCGCTTCCTTTGAATCGGGTGACGGTGCCTCGTCGGCGGGCTCGTCCGCCTCCTCCGCCACACTCGCCTCGCTCGGTGCCGCCTTCTTCGCCTGACCCGGCGGCGTGAAGCCGGGGCCCTTGCCCGCGGGCGGTCCGCCTCTGGCGACCGCAACAGTCGGCACGATAAGCGTGGCAACCAGCGCGATGAGTGTTCCAAGTGCGACGATCTTCCTCATGGTTTCGTCCTCCCTCGGGCGCGAGGCGCCGCGCCGCCGAACTGTAGCTACACCGGATGAATCGGCGTGACCGGGAGGCGACTTCGTGTCGGCGGTCACACGAGACAGAGATTGCCGGGCCCCCGCTGCGCGCCGAGGCCTGCCGGGCCTACAGCGCTCGCGAGGCAAGCCTCATGACCGAGTTGCGGAAGCGCAAGAGGCGCCCATCGGCCAGGAGCTCCTCGGCAGTGATCTCGCGGCAGTAGAAGAGATCCTCCTCGAAATGGAGTTCGATCTGACGGGTGATCTCCTCGTCGTAGATGAAGACCGCGAGCTCATCGTGAAGGCTGAAAGAGCGCACATCGATGTTGGCGGTGCCGATCGCGCAAAACATCGAGTCGACCGCGAGGGACTTGGCGTGGAAGAAGCCCGCCGTGTACTGGTAGGCACGCACACCGGAGGCCACGACTTTGGGAAAGTACGTCCGGGCCGCCCAGAACGCGATCTTCTTGTCGGGCACGCCGGTCATCATGAAGCGCACGTCGATGCCGGCGAGCCCAACGGAAAGCAACGTATCGTAAAACGACTGGTCGGGCACGAAGTACGGCGATTGGATGCGCACGGAGCGATCCGCGCTCGCCACCGCCTGCAGGAAGGTCTGCTTCACCGCCTCCCACTGGTCGCCAACGCTCGAGTGCACGAGCTGCAGCATGATCGCCGAGGAGGGGTCGGCGAGGCGCTGGACCGGAAAGTACCGCTCGGTCCACAGGCTCTCGGTCCGGTTGGAGAACCAGCGCGCGACGAAGAGCCGCTGGAGTTCGGCCACGAACGGCCCGCTCACTCGCATGTGCGTGTCGCGCCACATGTCGAAGCGCTCGCCGCCGTCGATATACTCCTGACCCATGTTCATGCCACCGGTATAGCCGATGCACCCGTCGATGACGGCGATCTTGAGGTGGTTGCGGTAGTTGAGCTCGTTGAACTTGGTGAGGTCGGCCCCTACGTGCACACCCGCACGCTCGAGGGTCTTGAGCTCGTCCTTGCGGTAGGTGAGCGAACCGACGAAGTCGTACATGACGCGCACGGTCACACCCTCGGCCACCTTGCGACGCAGTACGTCTGCGACGCGTGCCGTGAGCGCGTCGCGCTCCCAGATGAAGTACTGCAGGTGGACGTGGTCTGTGGCCGCTTCAATGTCGGCGATCAGGCGGTCGAACTTCTCTGCGCCCGAGGTGAAGATCTCGACCGTCTCGGCGGGCATCGGATGCCCGTCGCTCTGGCGCTCGATCATCGTGATGATCTTGGCGACGTCGGTGCCGTCGTAGCGAGCACGCCGCGCGTTGGCCCAGAGTTGGTGCGCGGCGTAGACCGCCGGCAGCACCCGGTGCGCCTCGGCGGCGTTGGCCGCATCGACGCGTGTCCGGTGACGTTTCCACGGCCACACGCGCCCGGCAAAGAAGTAGAGCGGGATGCCCACGACCGGCAAGAACAGGAGGATGAGCAGCCAGGCGAGCGTGGTCGATGGGTCGCGGTCCTCGTAAATGAGGATGACGACCACCACGGCAACGTAGATGACGATGAGCGGCGTTATCAGCTGGGTGAGCATGCCGAGAGTGTACCCGACGTCAGCGCCCCGCACGTCCACGCCGCGCGCTGGCAGCCTCCCGCGCGCTACCGCATCTGCTCCCGGGCCTCGAGGAACTCGGCGAACACCGTCAGCCACTTCGCGAATCCGAGCGGCGCCCGGCTGAGGACCGGGCCGACCGAGCGCAGCGCGTTCGCGGCCGGGTCGGCGTAGCGGGCCTCGCGAGTGCGGACGGCGAGCCGCAACAGCACGCCGGTGGCCATCGAGCCTCCCGACGGCACCGCGCCGTCCTGCACGCCTTTCGGGCGGATGATGAGTTGTTCGTGATCGTCGCTGGTGTCGAAGAACCCGCCCGCGGGGTCGGGGAAATGCTCGACGATCGCATCGGCGAGCTCTGCGGCGGCGGTGAGCCAGCGCTCATCGCCGGTGCTCTCGAAGAGCTCGAGCAGCCCCTCCGCGCAGTTCGCGTAGTCCTCGAGGTAACCGTTGAGTGTAGCCCGCCCGTCCTTCCAACTGCGGTATATCCGGCCGTCGGCGGTATACATCTCGCCGAGGAGGAAGTGTGCATTGCGCTCTGCCGCGCTCCGGTACTCCTCGTGGTCGAGCACGCGGGCCGCCACCGCGAGCGCGCCGAGTGCAAGTCCGTTCCAGCCCGCGAGCACCTTCTCGTCACGTGCGGGCCGCATCCGCCGCCCGCGCGCCTCGAAAAGCAGCACGCGCATCGCCGCGAGCCGGGAGTCCAGCTCCTCGACAGGGGTGCCCGTGTCAGTCGCGAGCTCGGAGAGCGGTCGTGTGAGGTGCAGCACGGTGCTGCCCTCGAAGTTGCCCTCGGGTGTGACCCCGTAGGCCTTGAGGAAGAGTTCGACTCCGCCGTCGGCGCCCTCCGCCGTGCCCTTGAGCACTCCGGTGATCTCTACGGGCGTCCAGACGAAGAAGCGTCCCTCCTCGCCCTCGGTGTCGGCATCCTGGGCCGAGTAGAAACCGCCCGCAGGATCGGTCATCTCCCGCAGCACGTAGTCGAGCGTCTCGGTCGCCACGCGCCGATACCTGTCGAGTCCCGTGAGCTCCCATGCGCTCAGATAGACGCGTGCAAGCTGTGCGTTGTCGGTGAGCATCTTCTCGAAGTGCGGGATACGCCAGCGCAGGTCGGTCGCGTAGCGATGGAACCCCCCGCCGAGGTGGTCGAAGAGGCCCCCGGCGGCCATCGCGTCGAGCGTTTCGGATGCCATTCGCATCAAACGCCCATCATTGGTCTGACGGTAGCGACGCAAGAGGAACTCGATGACCATCGGCTGCGGGAACTTAGGAGGCCCACCCCAGCCGCCGTCATCCTCATCGAACTCGTAGGAGAGGCGCGTAGCCGCACCATGCAGCGTGTCGGCTCCAAGGAGTTCGCCACCGGCCGAGGAGGCGAGTATGTCCTGGGCGCTCCGCATGTCCGCAGTCAAGCGAGTGGCGGCGTCGAGCACCTCGGCGCGCTGCGTCTCCCAGAGGGAAGCGAGCTGGTCGAGCACCTCCTTGAAGGAGGGCGTGCCCGTGCGGGCGTCCTTCGGGAAGTAGGTCCCGCCGTAGAACGGCTCGCCCTCGGGCGTGAGGAAGACGCTCATCGGCCAGCCACCGCGCCCGGCGATCGCGTGTACCGCATCCATGTAGACCGCGTCGACATCCGGACGCTCCTCGCGATCGACCTTCACCGGCACGAAGTTGGTGTTGAGGAGCAGGGCGGTCGGCGGGTCCTCGAAGCTCTCGCGCTCCATCACGTGACACCAGTGGCACGCCGAGTAGCCGACGCTCAGGAAGATCGGCTTGTCTTCGGCACGCGCCCGCTCGAACGCCTCCGGCCCCCACGGATACCAGTCGACGGGGTTCTCCGCGTGCTGCAACAGATAGGGGCTGGTCTCGCCGGCAAGTCGGTTCGGCATGAGTGGCTCCGAAGGTCGGGGCGAATGCGGCTTACGGCTCGATGAGGCCGGGCGGGATCGGCAGCGGGCGGATCTCGTCGAACTCGCCGATCACGCGCACCGCGTCAGCGCCACCCTGTGGCGGGTAGGACTCGGCGATCGGACCCGAGACCCACACATCGACGACGTAGCGCACCTCGATGTCCGAGAACTCGATGGGGTTGCCCTCGCGGTCGAACAGGCCGGTGGCGTCGTTCACCGTCGCATCTATCGAGTCCAGGTCGTACGGTTCGCCGAGCGACTCGTGCCAGACGACGCGAATCACGCCACCCTCCGCACCCGGGGTCACCGAGACGACGACTCCGCGAATGGTCGGATCGGTTTCCGGCGGCCGGGGCGAGGCGCAGCCGGGAAGCACGGTCAGCAGCGCGAGCACAACGATGACTCCCAGAACCCGTCCCCTGCGGGGAGAACGGACGCTTGCGAGCGGTTTCATGCAGGCCTCCTCCGTTCACCGACATCCGATAAGTCTCACTACCCCAACGTGGACGTCCGTGAACCATCTGGCCGCTGACCCGGTTTCGTGAGGGAGCGGGTGCGACCGATCAAGCGAACACCAGGGTGCGCACCGTGTGCCCGCGCGTCCGCCGAGTAGAGCGGAGCCCCGAGCAAGCTCGCCACGCCTGCCGAGAACGCGTCGTAGAGCGAGCACCCGAGGTCGGCGCGCGCGTCAGTAGCGGCGGCCACGAGCTCCTCGCCGAGTGGCACGGTGATCAGGTCGAGCCGAGCGAGGTCGCTCCAGATGCGGGTGGCGTCCCGCGGCTCGGTGTCACGCGACGCAGCTCGGAGCACCTCGTAGCAGAAGAGCGTGTCGACGACGATCGTCAGCGTGCCGGCGATGTGCTCTTCGACGAGGCCGCGTGACTCCTCTGAGCCGGGCTCGTCCCGGAACCACTTCACGCCGACCGAAGCGTCCAGGACGCAGACGGGTAGGCTCACAGCGTGAGCCCTCTCCCCTCGGCACGGAGCGCGCGTAGCTTCTCGAGCGAGGACGGCTCGGACTCGGTCCGGGGATCGGCGTGGTACTCCCGGGCGAAACTCTTCATGTCCTCGAGCGCGAGCGTGGCCTCGCGCCGAAAGCGCTCGTCGCGTTCACGCGTGCGCCGACGCACCACGTAGTCCGCGAGCGCCTCTTCCACGAGCGCACTGCGGCTCGTCCGCGACTGCTCCGCTGCGGTGTCGAGTTCGTCGAGCAGCCACTCCGAGAGCGCGACGGCGACCTTTTTCTTGGGCACAGGTTCCTCCCCGACGCGATGTTCATACCGTTTATTCATACCGCCGAGGAGGGAGGGCAGTCAAGATGAGGGCTGAATAGTTACTCGGAAGCCCTTGTGCTTCAGAGACTTCTGAGTATACTTCCTACTATGGATCTCGCCGGAGTAATCAGCATGCCCGAGGGGAAGACCCTCGAGTTCAAACGCGATGTCTCCTCGCATCTGCCGATCCTGCGGACCGTTTGCGCCTTCGCCAACACGGCTGGGGGGACCATCGTGTTTGGCATCGAGGACCGCTCCGGCACCGTCTTGGGGATACCCGACCCTCTCGATGACGAGGAGCGTCTCGCCAGCATCATCGCCGACGGCGTCACCCCGCGCGTCCTGCCCGACATCGACATCGTCCCCTGGCGCGATACGCACGTGATCGCACTTCGTGTGCATCCGGGGCCATCGCGTCCGTACTGCCTCACCTCGATCGGTCCCGAGGAAGGCGTCTACGTGCGGGTCGGCTCGACCAATCGTCAGGCCGACACCCGGCTCGCTGCCGAGCTCGCCCGCAGCGCCCGCAACGAGAGCTACGACGAGCAGCCGGTCCCGGATCTCGGAGCCGGTGTCATCGATCTCGAGGCCGTGCGCGAAGCGTTCGCCGGCGTTCGGGAGATACGGAAAGAGGACCTGCGTACCTTGCGCCTGACCATGCGCCACCAGGGGCGTGTGGCGCCCACCGTAGGCGGGATCCTGCTGTTCGGCACTGAGCGGCTCGACCATTTCCCGGATGCATGGGTACAAGCCGGCCGATTCAAGGGTACGACCAAGCACACGATTGTGGACTCCGCCGACATCCGCGCTTATCCCGTCCAGGCCGCCGGTCATGCGCTGGCGTTCGTCAGGCGCAACACCGCGCTCTCGTTCGAGGTGCGAGACGATGCCCGCAGGATAGAGGTCCCCGAGTACCCGCCGGAAGCGGTGCGAGAGGCGATCGTCAACGCGCTCGTGCATGCAGACTACTCGCAGCGCGGCGCCCCCATACGTATCGCCATCTTCGACGACCGGCTCGAGGTCGAAAGCCCCGGGCTTCTGGTACCGGGGCTGACCATACCCGACGTGCTGGATGGCGTCTCGAAGGTGCGCAATCGCGTGATAGCTCGCGTGTTCCGCGAACTCGGATTGATCGAGCAGTGGGGCAGCGGCATCGGCCGGATACGTGAAGCGTGTCGCCTCGCAGGGATGGCTCCCCCTCTCTTCGAGGAGGTCGGGACGCACTTCCGGGTGACACTGTTCGCCGAGCGCGACGAGGTGCCGGAGATCGACTTGCTCGACACCGCAACCCTCGAAGCGCTCCGCTCAGCCGACGGTCTCACTACGAGCGAGATCGCCGTCTACATCGAGCGCACTCCGCGTGCGACACGGACGCGGCTGCGCCGGCTCGTCGAGCTCGGCCTCGTGGTCGAACTCGGCAGCGGACCCAACGACCCCCATCGCCGGTACTACGTCGCCGAGGACCCGGCGCGCTACGGGCGGTAACCGACTGCCCGGAACGGATGGCCAGTCCGGCGAGCCCTCCAACACGCAGAGCGAAGTAGCGACGGCGCACGGGATCACTCCAGCGCAGCAAGTCTGCGCTGCAGCTGCTCGCGCGCTTCATGCGTCAGGTACTGGGCCGCGCGCACCTCACCGGAGTCCAGGCCGAGGAGTTCGACCTGCTGGGCGCCCTTGCGCGCACAGAGGATGATGCCGACCGGCGGCTCCTCGTCCGGCAGGCGCTCGTATCGGTCGAGCCAGCGCAGGTAGAGCGCCATCTGGCCGAAGTCGGCCGGCTCGAGGTCCCGGGTCTTGAGCTCGACTGCCACGAGGCAACGCGTCCCCCGGTGATAGAAGAGCAGATCGAGGTGGTAGTCCTTGCCGTCGACGATGATGCGCTTCTGACGGGCGACGAACGTGAAGCCCGTGCCGAGTTCGAGCATGAAGCGCTCGACCTCGTCGAGTATCGCCTGCTCGAGCTGCGACTCGCTATGGCGGGGCGGCAGGTCGAGGAAGTCGAGAATGTATGGATCGCGGAAGACGATCGCCTGCCCCGTCGCACCCTTCACGGTCAGGGCAGCGATGTCGGCCTCGACGCCTTCGGCCGAACCGCGTGCAGCGACCGTGCGCTCGTAGAGCTTGCTCGACACACGCTCGCGCAAGGTGCGCTTGGTCCACCCTTCGTGCCCGCACATCGCGAGGTAGAAGTCGCGTTTAGGCTGCTCGGAGATGGTGAGAAGCTCTGCAATGTTGGTCCAGGTCAATTTGGTCGCCAGTGGCGACAAAATCTCTAGTTCGGGGTACAGCTCCGCGAACTTCGCCATCCGAACTAGGTTTCGCCAGCCGTACCCGCGACCATAACGCTCAGTCAATCGTTGCGCCAAGCGTTTGACCACCTGCGAACCGTACTCCGCGCGCTCTCCGCCGAGCACGTCCTCCCTTACGCGCTTGCCGATGCTCCAGTAGAGCATCACGAGTTCGGTGTTGACCGCCGATGCAGCGCGGGCTCGTGCTCGGTCGATCAGGTCGGCGACATCGCCGAACAGAGCATCGTCAACCACGTCGGGACTCGGGCCAGTATCTCGACCGGTCATGGGGCCACCTCCTGTCTCGGGGCAGCGCGAGATGCGCCTGAGCCGAGAGTAGGAGCGAGGGCTTACCGGACTCTGTGCAGAGTCTTACCGGCGACTCCGTTGCCGCCGACCTACTCAGCGCGTGCGGTACACGTCCGCGCGGTGGTCGATACGGACGACGCGGACGGAGCGCTCGGCTTCATCGACGCGATAGATGACGCGGTAGGGACCGCGCCGGGCACTCAGATAGCCTTCGAGATCGAACATCAACGGCTTGCCCACCCTCGTCGGGTTCTCCACGAGCGGGCCGGTCATGAACTCGACCATCGCCGAGGCGGCGGCCTCGGGTAGTCGACGCAGCATGCGCTCGGCTGATGAAGCGACTAGCAGCCTGTACGCCACCATCGGCTACTCCGTGTCGAGGTACTTCGCCCGCAGTTCGGCAGCGCTCAGGTACTGGCCGCGGTCGATCTCGCGCTCGGCGGAACGAATCTCCTCGACGGCACCGGGCACCGAGAGAATTTCCAGCGTCTCCTCGAGGCTCTCGAGGTCCTGCACGCTCATGATGACAGCGGCGGGGCGCCCGTGCCGGGTGACGACAACGCGCTCGTGCTGGCCCTCGACGAGATCGACGATCTCCGAGAGGTGAGCTTTGACATCGGC
>JACUUN010000229.1 GCA_014859265.1 Coriobacteriia bacterium | reverse complement strand
CTCACTACTACCGCTTTCCTATCGTCTACCTGGAACTTCGCCTCTCGTATGATGTTAGTTCGGTGTTCGTATCTAAGTCCACCCTTTGGAGTACCCGGTAGCGTCCCCGTCTTGCTGATATCCACCCATCGGTCTCCCCAACTCGACCAGTTGTGCGTAGTGAACACGCGCCTCCAATACCTGAGCCGAATCGTCTTGGGAGCGCCATCGCTCACCTTGACACTCGTGGTTAGAACCGAAACGTGAGGGTAGGAACGCATGTCGTGGCAGCTGGTGCAGGCGCCGTTCAAGACCTCGAGCGTCACGGTAACGGTGATCTTCCAGTAGTCGGACTTGAATAGGCTCAGCCAGATCTTTCCATCGTACGTCTTCCTAACTGTCGCCCGCAGCAGGTAAGAGAGACCCGACGGGTCCGTCCGCGAGATGGGATTCCCGCCGCAGTACTGATAGGCGCTCTCCTCGCCGTCGCCCCTAATGGGGTCCTTCGAGAGGAACTGGAAGGTCGCCGGGTCGTAGTAGCGCTGCGAGAGGTAGTAGAGTCCCGTGAGCGAATCGTAGCAGTACCCCGCGTAGCGAAGCACCTGCCGAGACGCTATCGCGGAGGCGAGAGCCGAGGTGATCTCGTCAGTGGGGCGCGTCTCGGTAACGGCCAAGGACATAGGCAGAAGTGAAGCTGTGGAGAATCAGAAGGCCGGCCTCTTCCCTGTACCCTACTACCGGAAAGATGGCTGGCTGCTCCCATCCATCGGGAGAATCCGCGGGGCCAACATAGACGCTACCCCCAACGACGACCACGACGCGCCCATCCGGAGCTGGAAGAACGACGTCGATCGCCGGAGGGACTGAGTACTCGGCCAGGAATGAACCGTACCATGGCGCTCGGCGCGGGCACGTGAAGCGAAGGATGTGTGCGGTCCCCACTCCACGCTCTGTGCCGTACTGGTGGACAAGTATCGCTCCTGGTGTCTCGGCGGGCGCGATGCGGCACCCAGACTCCAAGCTTACTGCCTCCAATGCGCTTCCTCCTTACCCTCAGCGTCCGTTGAAGAAGCTGTGGTGGATGACTCGTCTGCCTGTACGCGTCGTTCGATAGCCTACCTGATACGTTCCGGCCTTCCCGTTCACGGCACCCGAAAGACTCCGTTGGACGTACCCCTTGTTTCCGACTGTCCGGAAGCCCTTGCGGAGAACATGGCGCTCGACTACGGAGGGCAACCGGTGGTAAGCATCACCCGTTCCCTTGGCTGCGACCTTCGCCAAGTGCGTATTCCGGTGCAAGCCGAACAGCGATTCCGCTCGAAGCCGAACACTTTCGGCCCTGCGAGCGT
>JACUUN010000228.1 GCA_014859265.1 Coriobacteriia bacterium | reverse complement strand
CAGTGAATATGTCGCCAGGCGCCCGTTCCTGTGACGATGGTGCCGGAGCTTCGGTCGGCCGGCCTGACCCGCGAGCGGACTGACTTCGTGTCGTTTGGCAGATCTGTCGACCGGTCGGCCGAGGCTCCACGTATCCTTTGCACGCGACCGAACGGGCGGCTGTGACCTCATAGGAGCCTGCGCCACAGACGCCCATCACTGTCTTGTCCGCCCGCCCGGCCGGTGCGTGCCTTCACCTTAGGGAAGGCAGGTCGAGCATGGCAGGAAGCAGGCGCGCTGTCATCGGCGGCGTGGATACTCATCGCGACACCCATCACGCGGCGGTGATCGACACCTCCGGCCGGATTCTCGGAACTGACGAGTTCGATGCTTCCGAGGCCGGGTACCGCAAGCTGCTCGCGTGGCTGCGCCGCTTCGGCGAGCTGGATCAGGTAGGGGTGGAGGGCACCGGCTCCTTTGGCGCCGGGCTTTGCCGCCACCTGCTCACCGCAGGCGTGGAGGTCATCGAGGTCGACCGCCCCGACCGCCGAACGAGACGCATGCGCGGCAAGTCCGACCCGATCGACGCCGAGGCCGCCGCCAGAGCGGTGCTGGCCGGCACCGCGACGGGGCGACCGAAGGACCGCCGGGGAGTCGTCGAGTCGATCCGGGCGCTGCGGGTCGCTCGCAGTGGAGCGGTGAAGGCGCAAACCGCGGCGATCAACAGCCTCAAAGCGACACTCACGACCGCTCCGGCAGCGCTGCGCGAAGCACTGTGCGCTCACGAGCACTCGTCGCTCGTCGCAAGGTGCGCGGCGCTCCGCCCAGACGGGAGCCGGCTGGGCGAGCCCGTGCAGGGCACCAAGGCCGCGTTGCGCAGCATCGCGGGTCGCATCGTCGCACTCGAAACCGAGATTGCGTCCCTCGACGCGTCACTGTCGGCTCTCGTGCATGAGGCGGCACCCTCGACCATCGCGCGCCTGGGCATCGGAGTGGAGCACGCAGGACAGCTGCTCGTCACCGCTGGCGAGAACCCCGAGCGGGTGCGCTCGGAGGCCGCGTTCGCCCGTCTGTGCGGTGTCGCTCCCATCCCCGCCTCGAGCGGGCGCACTACCAGGCAGCGCCTCAATCGCGGCGGGGATCGTCAGGCGAACCGCGCGCTGCATCTGGCCGTGATCGTGCGGATGCGGTGCTGCCCGCGAACGCGGGCCTACGTGAAGCGGCGATCGGCAGAAGGGCTGAGCAAGCCCGAGATCATGCGGTGCCTGAAGCGCTACCTGGCGCGCGAGATCTACCACTCGATCGTGCTCGACTTGAGGGGGCTTGGAGGGATTGACACGATATAGGAGCATC
>JACUUN010000011.1 GCA_014859265.1 Coriobacteriia bacterium | reverse complement strand
GGGGGTTTGCATAGCCGAGGAGAGGTGGTCTATACTTTCGCCTTGCGCCTTAACGGCGCCTGACCGTTGAAGGATGACCGAGGATACTGATGGATACCATTCGAGCCATTGAACAGCAGCAGATTCGCGATGACCTTCCGGCCTTCCAGGTCGGCGACAACGTCAAGGTCCACTACCGCGTCGTCGAGGGAAACCGGGAGCGCGTTCAGGTGTTTGAGGGACGCGTTATCCGCCGCCACGGAGCCAGCAATCGCGAGACCTTCACCGTGCGCAAGATATCGTTCGCGGTAGGGGTGGAGCGCACCTTCCCGGTTCACTCGCCGAAGATCGCGAAGATCGAGGTCGTCAGCCAGGGCAAGGTACGCCGCTCCAAGCTCTATTATCTCCGAGACAAGGTCGGCAAGTCCGCCCGCCTCAAGGAGAAGTCCTACTAGCACCTGGCGCATACCTCGTGGCGACCCGAGGGAAGGACGCCCGTGCCCACACCAAGCGTTGCCGAGTGCAGGGCCGCGCTCGCACACGCAGACTGTGCTGAACTCCCGGACCGCATCGCTGCGCATGCCGACGATGCCCGTGTCGGAGTGCGTGATGCGGTCGAGGCGGCCCGCCGCCGGCTCGACCGGCACAAAGCTGAGGTTGCCCGCCTCGACAGGCTCCACGAGCTCGAAGACCGTCTACGCGCCGACGGTCGCATGTTTGTCGCAGGAATAGACGAGGTCGGTCGCGGAGCTCTCGCCGGACCCGTCACCGCTGCAGCGGTCGTTCTGCCGCCCGGAGCGCGCCTCATAGGGCTGCACGACTCTAAACGCCTGGCCCCGCACCGCAGGGCGCAGCTTGCTGGAGAGATCCGGATGATCGCCGTCACGTACGCGGTTGCCCATGTTCCGGCGCATGTCGCAGACGCTCTCGGCATGACACGGGCCACATATCGAGCAATGGAGATTGCTCTCTCGCGGCTGGTCCCCGCCGCAGATCATGCAGTCACTGATGGTCTTCGCGTTGGACTGCCGGTTCCCGAGACCCCTGTAGTGAAGGGCGACTCGACGGTCGCAGCGGTAGCGGCAGCATCCATACTTGCAAAGGTCGAGCGCGATCGCCTCATGACCGATCTCTCCGCCCACTATCCCGCATGGGCTTTCGACGTGAACAAGGGCTACGGGACCGCCGAACACCTTCAGGCCATCGCCGAGCACGGGGTGTGCCCGCTGCACCGGCGCTCCTTCGCTCCGTGTAGGGGCACTTCAACGCTCTTCTGAGAGTGGGAAGAGGACGGTAAGGTCCTGTTTGCACTTGTGTGCCACGCTCCCCCCGAAAGGAGGAGCCATGACACGAGCAGAGACCGCGCGGCGCGGGGAGGATGCCGCAGCCGCATACCTCGAGCGGATAGGCTGTACGGTCGTCGACCGGAACTGGCGGTGCTCTTCTGGAGAGGTCGATATAGTCGCGCTTGACGGCTCGACGCTGATTATCGTAGAGGTCAAGACCCGCAGGACACCCTCGGCCGGTACGCCGGAAGAGGCGGTATCGCCCACCAAGCAGCGCCGCCTGGTGAAAATCGCACGCCACTACCTCGCACATGCAGGACTTGAGGGCGCTGACGTGCGGTTCGACGTCATCGCGATCCGGCCCATCGCCGAGCACCGTGCGTTACTGCGTCACCACCGAGCCGCCTTCACCGCGTGACCGAATCACACGGACAGGCCACCGTCGAAACGACCACCTTGGTTGGCACCGAACCCGTTCCGGTGGAGGTGCAGGTCGACGTCGCGCCCGGACTTCCGGGCTTCTCCATCGTCGGCCTTGGGGATACTGCAGTCCTCGAAGCACGTGAGCGCGTGCGCTCGGCGGTGCGGTCGACCGGCTTTCGATTCCCCAACGCCCGGGTGGTCGTCAATCTTGCACCAGGCCCTTTGCGAAAGCACGGCACCGGCTTCGATCTGCCTATCGCACTGGGGCTGCTAGCGGCCACCGCTCAGATACCGTCGGAACTCTGGTCGGGACGGCGGGCGGTGGGGGAGCTCTCGCTCGATGGAGCCGTGCGACCGGTACCGGGAATGCTTGCGCATGCGCTCGGTGCGCGGAGAGACCATCTCCCGCTCCTGGGACCTCTCGACTCAGCCCATCTTGCTGGCGGGTTGCCGGGTCTTCAATACCGGGGCATATCATCACTTGCCAGAATACTCTCCGAGGAGAGCCTGCCTGCGGTCAGTTCATCTCACGGCACGCGTTTCGCGGCCCCCGATCTGGCGGACGTGACCGGCCTCAACACGGCTCGTCGTGCTCTGGAGATCGCTGCTGCAGGCGGCCTCAACCTCCTGTTCACCGGACCTCCGGGCTCTGGCAAGACGATGCTTGCCCGACGGCTCGGTCCGATCCTGCCACCCCTCGAAGGGGAGGAGCGAATCGAGACCGCTCTCGTGCACTCGGTTGCAGGCCTCCACGAAGGCCCGGCGCTCCGGGGTCAGCGACCGTTTCGAGCGCCGCATCACAGTGCCTCGCTTGCAGGGCTCGTGGGCGGGGGTTCACCACCTCGCCCTGGAGAGGTGAGTCTTGCGCACAACGGCGTGCTCTTCCTTGACGAACTCCCGGAGTTCGCCCCTTCGGCACTTCAGTCCCTCCGGCAACCTATGGAGGACGGATGGATCACCCTTGTCAGGGCAGAGGGACGAATCCGATTCCCGGCCCGGTTCACGCTCGTGGCGGCTGCCAACCCGTGTCCGTGCGGCTATCTTGGTGACCCGGTCAAGGTATGCCGCTGCACCGAGTCTACGGTCCTCAGGTATCAGGGACGCATCGGAGGCCCGCTCATGGACCGCATCGACATGGCGGTGAGTGTCGAGCGAATCGATCCTTCAGCCTTGGTGCGCGGCGCAGACGGCGAGTCCTCGGACCGTGTTCGCGAGCGGGTGAGTGATGCACGCGCACACGCACGGCACGCCGCTCGACCTCTCGCAGCAACGCTTAGCGGTGGCGAGCTCATCGCCGCCTGCCGGTTCGACAGCCAGACCCGTCAGACGCTGACTGAGGTTGGACGTCAACACCACCTGTCCGGTCGCGCGATCACCCGGCTCATGCGTGTCGCTCGTACCATCGCAGATATAGAGGGTTCTTCCCAGGTCGGCACGGTTCATGTCATGGAAGCGTTGGGATTCCGCCGAGAGGATCTCCGATGAGCACAACAGTCATGTGGTCCCTGAGAAGAGGCGATGACGGCTACCCGTTCGAACTTGAAGATCTGCCGGACCCGCCGGAGGTGCTGTACGGTTTCGGGGACCCCGGACTGCTCGGTGGAGGACTCGCAGTGATCGGCTCACGGAGAGCCACGCCATATGGACTCGCCTGCGCGCGGCGTTTCGCGGGGTGGGCCGCGGCGAACGGTATCCCCGTAGTCTCGGGAGCTGCGATCGGTTGTGATCTGGAGTCTCACCGCACCGCCTTGGCCGTTGACGGCCCAACCGTCGCGGTGATGCCGTGCGGCGCTGACATCGATTATCCTCGCCGTGCCTCGGGGACCCTGGCCGAAATCCGATCGCGCGGAGTCGTCGTGTCCGAGGCGCCGTGGGGTTCGGAACCGAAACGGTGGTCGTTCGTCCGTCGCAACCGCCTCATCGCAGCTCTCTCACTCGGCATACTCGTCGTCGAGGCTGGATTGCCCAGCGGGACGTTCACCACCGCCGATCATGCGCTCGCGATCGGCAGAGATGTCTTCGCCGTACCCGGGTCGATCCTCGCCCCGGAGTGCCGGGGCGCTAACCGCCTGATTCGTCAGGGCGCCCTCCCCATCACAGACGTGTCCGAACTCGCCCAGGCGCTCGGGCAGGAGGCCCGCGCCGAGATACCCCCTCACTGCTCTGACCGACTGCTCTCGGCGCTGATAGCGTCCCCTATGCGCCCGGACGATGTCGCCCGCGAGTTCGATCTCGATATCGTGCAGACGATCCGCACACTGGGCGTGCTCGAGTCGCAGCGCTTGGTGACCCGATACCCTGACGGACGGTACGGGACGCTTCCCCGGTGAAGCACGGTACAATGCCGACATCCAGCCATCTGCGAGAGATGCCGAGGAACCCGTGCCCCTGCCTGAACGCGTTACCGTCGTCGGAGGCGGGCTCGCCGGTACCGAGGCCGCGTGGCAACTCGCGCGGCACGGCGTCCCCGTGCTCCTCTACGAGATGCGCCCAGGAGCGTGCTCGCCCGCCCACTCGACAGGCGACCTGGCCGAGCTCGTCTGCTCCAACTCGTTCAAGGGCACCGATCCGTCTTCGGCGACGGGTACCCTCAAGAACGAGCTCACCGCCCTTTGTTCTGTTGTCCTGGAGGTGGCACGCCGCACTGCAGTACCCGCGGGCGCAGCCCTCGCAGTCAATCGGGAGGCCTTCTCGGCGACACTGACGAAGCTGCTCGAGGCGCACCCGCTCATCGAGATCATCCGCGAGGAAGTCACCCGACTTCCGGAGGGGAGGGTCATCATCGCAACGGGACCTCTCACTAGCCCGGCCATGGAGGAGGCCCTCTCCGATCTGGTCGGCCCGGACCGACTGGCCTTCTATGACGCAGTTGCACCCATTGTCGATGCCGCGACGACAGATAGGTCGATTACGTTCGCCGCATCGCGCTACGGCAAGGGGGGCGGCGCTGACTACCTCAACTGCCCCCTCGACCCCAACCAGTACGCCGCATTCGTCGCCGAGCTTGTCGATGCCCGAACAGTGCGCGTCCACGACTTCGAGGGGGCGGACCTCTTCCAGGCGTGCCAGCCGATAGAAGAGGTGGCCCGCAGTGGGCTGAATGCACTCCGGTACGGGGCCCTCAAGCCGGTAGGATTGATCGACCCGAGAACCGGCAAACGTCCGTGGGCAGTGGTGCAGCTCCGCCCCGAGAACGCGGAGGGTACCGCGTACAATCTCGTCGGTTTTCAGACGAACCTGACCTTCGGCGAGCAGCGCAGGGTGTTCGGAATGATACCTGGTCTCACCGCCGCAGAGTTCCTCCGCTACGGCGTCATGCACCGTAACACGTTCATCGAGGCGCCCGTCCTGCTCGACCGAACTCTGGCCCTGCGGCATGCACCTAAGGTGCGGATGGCGGGTCAGGTGACCGGAACCGAAGGTTATCTCGAAGCTGCTGCATCCGGTTTGCTCGCGGCTCTGAACACGGTTGCGGACCTGACAGGGGCACCTCCGGTCGTCCTGCCGCCTGCGACCGCTCTCGGCGCACTCATCGCGTACGCGACAGATTCGGCCACCACCGGCTACCAGCCCATGCACGTCAACTGGGGCCTTGTGCCACCGCTTGTCCCCTCGGTCAGGGGGAAGCGCAATCGATATGCAGCGTATGCTGAAAGGGCAGCGCTCAACCTGGCTGCCTGGACATCAGCCCATCCGCTGCTCGACGAATACAGGGAAGGAGCCAGTCGATGACCGACGCGTTCCCGCACCTCGACGCGTTCCTCCAATACCTCTCGGCCGAGCGGGGGCTGTCAGAGCACACGCTGCGCGCATACTCTTCCGACCTCTTGCGTTACTTCGAGTGGGCGGAGCGCTCAAACGTCGATCCGCTGCGACTGACGCACAGGGCGCTACGACGCTACCTCGCCGACCTCGACCGTTCGGGATACGCACGCCGGACCATCTCGCGACGGCTCGCCGCACTCCGCACCTTCATGGGCTACCTCTCGGACGAAGGTATCGTCACCTCCGACCCATCCCGCGTCGTCTCTGCCCCAAGAACACCACGCCATCTTCCGGACGTCGTGCCACAAGACGTTCTTCGGGTGCTGCTCGACACGCCCGACCCCGACACACTCGTCGGGATCCGGGACCGCGCCATACTTGAGGTACTCTACGCCTCGGGCATCCGCGTATCCGAGCTAACGGGTCTGACCCTCAACCGCCTCGACCTGCGATTCGGTCTGGCAACGGTGATGGGGAAGGGGTCCAAAGAACGCGTGGTACCCCTCCACCAGTTCGCGATTCGCCGGGTACGCGACTACCTCGAATGGGCCCGCCCGAAACTCGTACGGGGCGATGACCCCGGGACTGTCTTCCTATCGACCCGGGGCAACCCGTTGTCGGCGGATGCCGTCCGAAGGCTCCTGAAGACTCACCTCGCTACCGCTGGAGCTGCGACCGCGCTTTCACCGCACTCCCTTCGTCACACCTTTGCCACCCATCTGCTGGAGGGCGGTGCCGACCTCCGTACAGTGCAGGAACTTCTCGGCCACGTTGCGCTGTCCACTACCCAGATTTATACTCACGTGAGCATGAAGCGGCTTCAAGACGTACATCGTCAGGCGCACCCGAGAGCGTGACGTGCCAGGGGTAACTGCCGCGGGCGAGGGGCATACACAGATGAGGAACGACGCGCGGACGGACGTGGCCGCTCTCTGGGCTACATTCAAAGATACCGCCGACGCTGACATTCGTGAGCGCCTCATTCTCAACTACTCCCCGCTGGTCAAGTACGTCGCCGGCCGCGTCTCCTCGACGCTTCCCCAGACCGTCGACACCGCCGACCTCATCAGCTATGGCCTCTTCGGACTCATAGATGCCATCGAGAAGTACGATTTGGATCGCGGCATCAAGTTCGAGACATACGCAATTGCCCGCATCAAGGGAGCGATCATCGACGAGCTGCGTTCGCTTGACTGGGTGCCACGCTCCGTGCGAGCACGGGCGCGGGAGATCGAAGCCGCTTACGTCGCGCTCGAGACTCGGTTGCGCCGAATCCCGAGTGATGTCGAGCTCGCCGAGGAGATGGGGCTGTCCCCCGACGAGCTCCACGAGATACTCTCCAAGCTCTCCTACGCATCTGTCATCTCGTTCGAGGAGCTGTGGACCGGCGTGGATCGTGAGGAGCACTCTGATGGTGCCGCATCCATCCCTGACCACGATGCCCATGATCCGGTCGCCATGTTCGAGACAGAGGAGGTTAAGCACATCCTGGCTGACGCGATCGAACACTTGCCCGAACGGGAGCGGATCGTCATAACGCTCTACTATTACGAAGGTTTGACCTTGAAGGAGATAGGGAAGGTCCTCGGCGTCACCGAGTCGCGCGTCAGCCAGCTACACACAAAAGCCGTCCTCCGGATGCGTGCCAAACTACCCTTGGCGTAGCGCCTCCTCAGGCACTTCGCGCCGCGGAAATCGCCCGCGTGATGCCCTCCAGACCCTGTGGTATGATACGCGGGTTCTTATCACACACGCCCGCCGACCTACCCGCGGGTGTCCTCGCTGTCTGACGGCGCGGAACGCGGGACGGGGCTGACAGCGAGCGGAGGCACAACCGATGAAGGAGGTACCACTATGTCCATCGTCTCGATGAAGAGCCTTCTCGAGGCCGGTGTCCACTTCGGACACCAGACCCGGCGCTGGAATCCGAAGATGAAACCGTACATCTTCACGGAGCGCAACGGGATATACATCCTCGACCTGCAGCGCACGCTGCGCGAGCTGGACACGGCGTACCAGTTCGTTCGCGATCTCGCCGCACGGGGCGATCACGTCCTGTTCGTCGGCACCAAGAAGCAGGCCCAGGAACCCGTCTCATCGGAGGCCGAACGCTCCGGAAGCCCGTACGTCAACCAGCGCTGGCTTGGTGGTATGCTCACCAACTTCGTCACCATGAGGACCCGCGTCGACCGCCTCGTCGCCCTTGAGACGATGGAGGAGGACGGCACGATGGCCTCGCTGCCGAAGAAGGAGCAGCTGCTCCTCGGCAAGGAGAAGGAGAAGCTGAAGCGCAACCTCACTGGCATTCGCGAGATGAAGAGCCTGCCCGCCGCGATATTCGTCATCGACACCAAGCGTGAGGCCATAGCGGTCGCCGAGGCACGCCGCCTGAAGATCCCGATTATCGGTCTGGCGGATACGAACGCCGATCCCGACGAGATCGACTACATCATTCCCGGCAACGACGACGCGATTCGCTCTGTTTCGCTCATGTCGCGAGTCATCGCCGACGCGGTCATCGAGGGCCGCGCTGCTCTCGAAGGCCCGCGTGTCGCCGAAACCGCGGAGCGTCCGGTGCCTGCTGTTATCGAGGCGGCTGAGACGGCTGCCGAGGTATCTGGCGCGATGACCGACGCAACGCCTGAGGCTCCCGCGGTCGATGCTGCTGAAGAGAGTCCGGCCCCCACTGCCGAGTAGCCCGACTCACCGACCACCGCGCACCACAAATCGATAACGAATACCGGAGGTAACCGCAGAATGGCAGATATCACCGCCAAGATGGTTAAGGACCTGCGTGAGTGTACCGGCGCAGGCATGATGGACTGCAAGAAGGCCCTGTCCAAGGCTGATGGCGACATGGACGCCGCCATCGACATCCTCAGGACAAAGGGTCTGGCCGCACTCGCCAAGAAGGCCGGGCGTGCCACAAACGAGGGTGTCATCGGCGGGTTCGTCAGCGATGACGGGCGGACCGGCGTCCTGGTCGAGGTCAACTGCGAGACCGATTTCGTCGCCCGTAACGCCGACTTCAAAGCCTTCGTGAACGACATCGCATCGCACATCGCTGTGTCTGCTCCGGTAGACGTGCAGGCGCTTCTCGCGCAGCCCTACGTAGCTCGCACGGAAGTGAGTGTCGAGCAGCTCCTCGGCGAGACCGTGGGCAAGCTCGGCGAGAACATGGGTATCGCCCGCTTCGCCCGCTACGAGCTGGGCTCGGATGTCGGCGCCATTACCATCTACATCCACGGCGTCGGCAACATCGGTGTCATGGTGGAGCTTACGGCTTCGACCGTCGACGCGGCCTCGGCCGACGCGTTCGCCTCTTTCGGCAAGGATGTTGCAATGCAAATCGCCGCTACCTCGCCGATCTCGATCCGCCGTGAAGAGGTCCCTGCCGCCATCGTCGAGCACGAGATGGAGATCTACAAAGCCCAGGCAGCCGAATCCGGCAAGCCCGAGCAGATCCAGGAGAAGATCGCTGTCGGCCGGCTCGAGAAGTACTACAAGGAAGTCTGCCTGTTCGAGCAGCCATTCGTGAAGGATTCTGACGTCACCGTCAAGCAGTACCTCGAGAGCACCGCGAAGGCGCTCAACGCCGAGTTCGACATAGTGCGCTTCGAGCGCTTCGTCCTCGGCGAGACCGCTTCCGCCGAGTAATATGCAACTCGCCATCACTTGCGGGTAACCGCAGCGTGACGACACGGGCCGGTACCCACAAGTGCCGGCCCGTGTGCTGTATGCTGTGGAGGATGTGTCATCGCAGAGTGCGTCCACCGAGAGGGGAGAGGTGTGGGAGAGTACCGGTTCCGTCGTGTCCTGTTGAAACTGTCCGGCGAGGCCCTCATGGGCGATGCCGATTATGGGATAGATCCCACGGTTCTCGAGTCCCTTGCCCGCCAGATTCGCACCGTCAACGCCGCAGGCGTGCAGGTTGCCATCGTGGTCGGGGGCGGCAATATCTTCCGTGGGCTTGCAGCCGCATCCACAGGTATGGATCGCGCCCAGGCGGACTACATGGGGATGCTGGCCACCGTCATGAACTCCCTCGCGCTCCAGGATGCCCTGGAGCGGCACTCGGTCTTCACACGCGTCATGTCGGCGATCGAGATGCAGGCAGTCGCCGAACCGTACATCCGACGTCGTGCCATCCGACACATCGAGAAGGGCCGTGTGGTCATCTTCGCCGCCGGCACCGGCAACCCGTACTTCACGACGGATACGACGGCCGCGCTACGCGCACTGGAAATCGGCGCTGAGTGCATCATGAAAGCAACCAAGGTTGACGGGGTCTTTGATGCCGATCCGGTCACCAACCCCGACGCCGCAAGGTTCGATGAGCTTCCATACATCGAGGTCCTTAACAGGGGCCTCCAGGTCATGGACAACACCGCCATTTCGTTGTGTATGGACAATAACCTGCCCATCCTTGTCTTCAACATGGAAACCGAGGGCAACATCGAACGGGCGCTCATGGGTGAGCCTGTGGGCACGATTGTGAGGGGAGACCAGGGATGATCAAGGAGATTGTCAAGGATGCCGCCGATCATATGGACAAGTCAGTCACGGCGCTCGCGCACGAGTTCTCGACTGTGCGAACCGGTCGCGCGTCCGGCGCAATCCTAGAGAAGGTCCTCGTCGACTATTACGGCGTGGCCACACCCCTCATGCAAATCGCTACGGTGACAGCACCCGAGCCTCAGCTCTTGGTCATCCAGCCGTACGACAAGACCGCCATCAAGGCAATCGAGAAGGCCATCCTCGCCTCCGACCTCGGACTCAACCCGGCCAACGACGGCCAGGTCATACGGGTGCCGTTCCCGCCACTCACCGAGGAGCGCCGGCGCGAACTCGTGAAGCTGTGCAAGAACTACGCCGAGGAAGCCCGCGTCGCGGTTCGCAACATACGTCGTGACGCGAACGAGAGACTCAAGAAGTCCGAGCGTGACGGGGAGATCAGTCAGGACGATCTCCACCGGACCGAGGCTGACATCCAGAAGACCACCGACGCGCACGTAACCGAGATCGATGACGCGCTCAAACGTAAAGAAGCTGAGATCATGGAGGTCTGAGGGTCTTGGCTCCCTCATCGGACTCACTCGCCGAATTCTTCTCCGATACTCCAGGTCCGGAACTCCTCGGAAAGATCGATTTTGCGCGCGTCCCGCGCCACGTGGCCGTCATCATGGACGGCAATGGCCGCTGGGCAGTCGCAAGGAACCTTCCCCGTGTGGCCGGCCATCGGGCGGGCGCCAAAGCCGTTCGCGAGCTGATCGCCGCTTCGATCGAGCTCGGTGTCGAGTACCTCACAATCTACTCGTTCAGTTCGGAGAACTGGTCGCGTCCTGCCGAGGAAGTCTCAGGCCTCATGCGTCTCTTCGTAGAAGTCCTCGAGCGTGAACTCGCCAATCTCGAGAAGATGGATGTCCGGGTGCTGGTCAGCGGCGATCTAGACGACCTGCCGGCGGATACGGCCGAAGCGTTCCGCGCAACGGTGCAGAGTACAGCGAACAACCAGACGCTCACGCTCGTGGTGGCGCTCAACTACGGTGCCCGCACTGAGATCGTTCGCGCGGCGAGAGCCATCGCTGAGCGTGTCTCGTCCGGCGATCTGTCGGCCGATGCCATAGATGAAGCGACTTTTGCCCGCCATCTATACCTGCCAGAAGTGCCCGATCCGGATCTCCTGATACGCACGAGCGGCGAGATGCGTGTCTCCAACTTCCTGCTCTGGCAGATTGCGTACAGCGAGATCTGGGTCACCGATACTCTCTGGCCGGACTTCGATCGCTACGAGATGCTCCGCGCCATAGCGGACTTCGAGTCACGCGAGCGTCGCTTTGGAGGGCGGTGACAGTGGCTGGCGAGACCGCCACGAAGGGACCGTTCTCCTCGCTGCCCGTACGGGTCGCAACCGGGGGACTCTACGGCGCGACCCTCCTCGGAGTGATTTACTTCGGAGGCCCCATCGGGCTTGCGGTCCTCATGATCCTGCTCGGGGCCCTTGCGGTCTCCGAGCTCTATCGGATAACCAGACGCGAGCGCCGCCCGGCTGCGGAGTTCTGCGGTTTCGCAGCCGTGGTGGTCATGCCCGTCGTGGCGTTGCTTTGGGGCCTGTCGACGCTCCCGTCCGTGATGACCGCACTTGTCGTCGCCTCGCTCATCTGGCATGTGAGCTTCGTGAATCTGCGAATCGCCGACACCGCTGTTGTCGTGTTCGGGGCGGCGTACATCGGCTTCGCGCTCTCACACTTCGTCTTGGTCCGCCTCCTTGAGGGTGGTATGCTCCTGGCCCTTGCCGTACTGATCGGCGTATGGGCAGGCGACGTACTTGCGTACTTCGTCGGCTCTCTCATCGGATCACATAAACTGGCGCCGCGTGTCTCACCTAACAAGTCGTGGGAAGGTTTCCTGGCGGGGATGGCTGGTACCGTTGGCGTGTGGCTCGCCCTTCCGCTCGTCATCGACACCACGTTATCCGTTCCGTGGCGTATCACCATCGGCTTGACCCTCACCATCGCCGCACTCATCGGCGACCTCTTCGAGTCCCGCATCAAACGCGAGGTGGGCGTCAAGGACTCGGGCAACCTCCTGCCGGGACATGGCGGCTTCCTCGACCGCATCGACAGCCTTCTTCTCGTCAGCGTCGTCGCGTACTACCTGCTCGTCGCTGGGGGAATCCGATGAGTAGGATACTCCGTGTCGCCGTGCTCGGGTCGACCGGATCCATCGGCCGCCAGGCGCTCGACGTTGCCGCCCGAATGCCCGACGCCGTGCGCATCACCGCACTTGCCGCCGACTCCGATTACGTCCTCCTGACGGAGCAGGCACTCTCGTGCCGACCCGTGGCGGTCGCCCTTCACGATCCTGACTCGGCCCGCGCAGCCGATCGCGCCCTTCCCGGAATCGATGTCGGAGCCGGGCCGGAAGCCGTCCAGGCGCTAGCATCCCTCCCGGACGTCGACATGGTTCTCAACGCGCTCGTCGGCGCGGCCGGGCTGCGCGCCACGGTCGCCGCGCTTCGCTCCGGCAAGACACTCGCCCTCGCCAACAAGGAGTCACTGGTCGTTGGTGGTGAGCTGGTGACAGCACTTGCCCGGCCGGGCAGCATCCTTCCGGTCGACTCCGAGCACTCGGCAATCTTCCAGTGCCTGCTCGGCGAGGACATACGAGATGTGGCCAGGATTTGGCTTACAGCCTCCGGAGGCCCGTTCCGCGGCCGGGACCGCGAGTTCCTTCGCCGGGTCAATGCAGCCGCTGCGCTCGCGCATCCGACCTGGACGATGGGTCCGAAAATCACCATAGACTCGGCAACGCTTATGAACAAGGGCCTCGAGGCCATCGAGGCCCACCATCTCTTTTCGGTGGGCTACGATCGTATCTCCATCGTCGTCCATCCCCAGTCATGCGTGCACTCGATGGTCGAGTTCTCCGACGGTTCCGTGAAGGCGCACCTCGGCACGACGGACATGCGCATCCCGATTCAGTATGCGTTCAGCCATCCGCGGCGGTGGCCGGCGCCGGTGTCGCCAGTCGACTTCACCACCATCGGATCGCTCGACTTCGAGCCTCCTGACCTCGAGACCTTCCGCTGCCTGTCTCTGGCTCTCGCAGCAGGCCGCGAGGGCGGTACACTTCCCGCGGTCCTCAATGCGGCCAACGAGGTTGCGGTCGACGCGTTCCTGTCGGGGCGATGCCGCCTCACCGATATCGATCGCGTCGTTGAAACGGTTATGAACGCCCACGATTCGGAGCGACTTGCCTCCATCGAGCAGGTGGAAGCGGTTGACCGGTGGGCGCGAGAAACCGCGCGCAACGCACTGTGACGTTGCACCGCTGGCGCGCTCTTTGCACTTGTCCTGACCACGCCCACACCGCCTAGTGGACCTGAGAGAGGACCCATGCCGGACGCCATATCCACCATCCTCTGGGGTGTTGTGACCTTCTCCATCCTTGTCGTGCTGCACGAGGGCGGGCACTTCCTCGCCGCCCGTGCCTTCGGTGTGAAGGTTCACGAGTTCATGGTCGGGCTTCCTGGTCCCGCAATCAGGTTCCGCAGCAAGCGGAACGGAACTGCGTTCGGCATCACGGCAATCCCGCTCGGAGGATACGTGCGCATTGCCGGGATGGAGCCGGGCCTCGAGGACGATCTTCTGGCACCCGCGCTGAGGACGGCGACCCTTGCAAGACGCACCGATGCGAATCGGCTCGCTGCCGACATCGGCGTTGACGTCGAACGCGCGTCCACACTTCTCGCAACCCTCGCGGACTGGGGCGCGCTCGTTCCGGCCGTCGATGACGAGATCTCTTACCTCGCCACCCTCGAGGCGGATACGGACACCGAAGCGACTGTTCTTCTCGACCACGCCCGCTCGGTGACGTACCGGGCGCTCTCAAAGCCCAAGCGCATCACGCTCCTCTCTATGGGCGTGCTTACCAACCTGTTCACTGCCCTTCTCGTCTTCACGGTCGTTCTCGGCGTATGGGGCTACTACACCCAGTCGCTCACTCTCTACGATGTCCAGCCGGACTCCGGCGCGGATCAAGCCGGACTTCAGCCTGGTGACCGCATCGCCTCCATAGGGGAGAAAGAGATCGACGACTGGATGATGCTCACCCGCGAGGTCGCATTGCGTCAGCCCGGCGACCGTATCGAAGTTGGTTTCGTGCGTAACGGCGAGTTCCGCACCGCAGAGGTGGTCGTCGGAGAGTCCGAGCAGGGCACGCCGGTCATCGGCGTCATCTCGGACGTAGAACACATTGACCCCTCGATAGGCGAGGCGGCCATCGAGAGCGTTCGCCTCACCGGCATGGTGTTCGTGGCAATCGGGAGGTTCTTCTCGCCTGAGACTTTCCAGGAGTCGGTGGAGGGCGCTCGCAGCATTGTCGGCATTACGGTCGAGGTGGCCGCGGCAGCGCGTATGGGACCTCTGAACTACGCCTGGATCGTCGCGCTGCTTTCGCTCTCTCTCGGCGTGATGAACATCCTGCCGATACCGCCCCTCGACGGAGGCAAGATCGCCCTCGAGATAGTGGAGGCCGTGACCGGCCGCCCGCTCAGTCGCCGCTTCTCGCTCGGCCTCAGCCTGTCCGGGGCCGTGGTGCTCTTCTCGCTCATCGGATACCTCATGTACGCTGACGTGGTGCGGTACTTCATCCAGAACTGAACCGAGGAGGCCGGCAAATGCTCGAGAGGCGCGAGACCCGACCTGTCATGGCCGGAGGGGTGCCTGTCGGAGGTTGTGCGCCCGTCACGGTGCAGTCTATGACCACCACCGACACGCGTGATTCTGGGGCGACGCTCGACCAGGTGTTCGCGCTCGCCGATGCCGGGTGCGAGATCGTTCGGGTCGCCATCCCGCGTGCCGACGCCCTCGACGGATTCGAGGCCGTATGCGTCGCATCCCCGATCCCGGTCGTCGCCGACGTGCACTTCGATCACACCCTGGCTATCGAAGCCGCCCGCCGGGGGGCTTCGAAGCTCCGCATCAATCCGGGCAACATCGGCTCGCTTGACCGGGTTGATGCGGTCATCGAGGCGGCGAGCGAAGCAGGCATCCCCATTCGAATCGGCGTGAACGCAGGATCGCTGGCCGAGCAGTATCGCGACCGTGACTGGCCACTCGCGGACAAGCTGGTGGCTAGTGCGGTGAGCTTCTGCGAACACTTCGAGAGTCGCGGTTTCGAGGACATCGTCGTCTCCGCCAAGGCATCGAGTGTGGCATCGACCATCGACGCGTATCGTGCGCTGGCCGAGCAGCTACCCTATCCGCTGCACATCGGTGTGACCGAGGCCGGCACCTCGCTCGCCGGCACGGTGAAGTCGAGCGTCGGACTCGGTATTCTGCTGGCGGAAGGCATCGGGGACACCCTTCGGGTCTCACTGACCGCAGATCCCGTCGACGAGGTGCTGGTCGGCTGGGAGATACTCGCCGCTCTCGATCTGCGGCGCCGCAACCCCGAGTTGGTGAGCTGTCCCACCTGTGGCCGGTGTGAAATCGACCTGATACCCATCGCCACCGAAGTCGAGCGACGCTTGCGCGGCCGACGCTGTGGCTTGAAGGTGGCGGTGATGGGGTGCGTAGTCAACGGTCCGGGCGAGGCACGCGAGGCCGACATCGGTGTCGCCGCAGGCAAGGGGGTCGGCATGGTATTCGCGAAGGGGCGCCCACTGCGCAAGGTGCGCGAGGACGAGATCGTCGATGCGCTCATGGAGGAGATCGACGCCCTGGAGGGGTAGCTCGCACCACACTCGGTATTGTTGGTATGCGCTATCCTGTCACCCGACGCCGATGACGTTGTTGCCGAACCCTGACGTATCGGAAGCGAGAGAACCCCATGACCGTCGCGCTGCGCATGAGCAACCTTCACGTCCCGACGCTGAAGGAGGATCCGACCGAGGCAGAGATCGCCTCGCACCGCCTACTGCTGAGGGCCGGCATGATCCGCAAGGCGGCCGCCGGCATCTACACGTTCCTCCCTCTCGGGTGGCGCAGCGTGCGCAAGATCGAGCAGATCGTCCGTGAGGAGATGGACGCGATCGGCTCGCAGGAGCTCCTTCTGCCCTTCGTGCAGCCCGCCGAACTCTGGCAGGAGTCCGGGCGATGGGAGGCATACGGTCCCGAACTCGCGCGCCTGAGCGACCGCCAGGGTCGGGAGTTCTGCCTCGGCCCGACCCATGAGGAGATCATCACCGCTCTCGTCCGTGGAGAGGTGCGCTCCTATCGCGACCTGCCGCTCTCCCTCTACCAGATCAACCTGAAGTTCCGCGACGAGATGCGTCCCCGCTTCGGCTTGCTCCGCGGACGGGAGTTCATCATGAAGGATGCCTACTCCTTCCACGACTCCCAGGAGTCGCTGCAGGAGCACTACGACGATCAGGCGCGCGCGTACGGGCGCATCTGCGAGCGTCTCGGTCTCACATTCCGCCCGGTCGAGGCCGACTCTGGGCAGATCGGCGGCTCAGTCACCACTGAGTTCATGGCACTCGCCGACACCGGGGAGGCTGCGCTCGTCTACTGCGAGTGCGGGTGGGCCGCAAACATCGAGGCGGCAGGCACCGTCGTACCGCAGACGTCTGGCATCACCGAACCGCGCCCGATGGAGCGCGTCCACACGCCCGGCATCCGTACCATCGCCGAGCTTTCGCAGTTCCTTGCCATCCCAGAGCACGATACCGTCAAGACGATGGCCGGCAAGACGCCGAACGGAATGCTCGTATACTTCTGCGTGCCGGGGAACCGGGAGCTCAACCCCTTGAAGGCCTTGCGTGCGGTCTCCGGAGTCGAGCTCCTCGGAGACGAGGATTTCGCCGCGTACAGCATCCCCCGCGGTTCCCTCGGCCCCGTGTCACCGCCCGAGGGCACTTTGGTCGTTGCCGACCTCTCGCTCCACGAGGAGGTAGCGTGGGGGATCGGCGCGAACGAGAACGACTACCATCTCATCGGTGCTATGCCCGGTCGTGACTTTGAGGTCGACCTCTGGGCCGACCTGGTCGTCGCAGAACCAGGCGATGGCTGTCCGGTGTGCGGCGGCGTGCTGCGAAGCGCGCGGGGTATCGAAGTCAGCCAGGTATTCCAGCTCGGAACGAAGTACTCCGAATCCCTCAGCGCTACCTTCACGGCCGAGGACGGTACCGAGCGCCCCTTCGTCATGGGCTGCTACGGGGTCGGCATCACACGTTCGCTTGCCGCGGTCATCGAGCAGCACCACGACGACTCCGGCATCGTATGGCCGATATCGGTCGCTCCTCTCGAGGTTGCGGTTGTCCCGCTCTCCGTCGATGACGACACGGTCTGGCCGGTCGCCGACGAGCTCTGGCGCCGACTTGCTGAGTCCGGTGTGGAGGTGCTTATCGACGATAGGGACGAACGGGCCGGTGTGAAGTTCGCCGATGCGGACCTCGTCGGCTATCCGTATCAGGTCGTGATTGGGAAGCGCGGTGTCGCCGCTGGCGTCGTTGAACTCAAGGAGCGGTCGACGGGAGAGCGAACAGAGGTCGCAATCGATGCACTCGTCGAGACACTCGCGTCGCGCATCGCCGAGGAGCGCTCCCGCTACCGCTGATCGGCTTTCCCCGTGGGCAGTCCTCGTTTTCGACCTGCGGCGGGACCAATCCGCAGGTTCTTCCGCGCTGAACGGTGTGGTAGAATCATCGAGGTCTACAGCGTGTCCTGCGAGAAGTGGGTAACCCCCGCTTCTTTTCGTCTGGAAGGAGGTCGGTGAAGTGACAACGGAACTCGAAGCGCGCCTGGAAGCCGCGCTCGCGCCCGCTGCCATCAGCCACGAGCTTGAACTCGTCGCTGTTGAGCTTGCAGGTGCCCACGCACAGCCGATCCTCCGCGTCTACCTCGACCGGGACGGCGGTATCGGGCTCGATGAGATATGCGAGGCCAACGAGTGGGTCTCCGCGCTCCTTGACGAGACCGAACCGTTCGACGGGCCCTACACTCTCGAGGTGTCGTCGCCCGGTATCGACCGGCCGCTGCGCAAACTGGCTGACTTCGAGCGGTTCGCAGGATCCACGGCGACGCTCAGGACCCGCCCGATAGACGGGCGTACGAGATTCACCGGCACCATCGAGAGTGTCCAGGATGACGTGGTGGTCCTGGACGTAGACGGAGAACCCGTCCGCATTCCCTTCGGCAACGTGCGCAACGCGCGGCTGAAGGGCGAGGTGGACTTCGAGCAGGCGAAAGGCGGTTGTGAGCGATGAGCTCTGAACTCATGGAGGCGTTGCGCCAGCTGGCGCGCGAGAAGAACATCGACGAGTACGAGATACTCGACAGGCTGGAGCAGCAGCTTGCTACCACCTACCGTCGCATACTCGACCTTGAGAACGACACGCGGGTCGCTATCGACCGGGAGACCGGCCGTATCTACGTCTACGAGCTCATCCCTATCGGGGGCACCGAAGAGGAGCCTGAGTTCGAGGAGCACGACATCACCCCCGCGGACGTTTCTCGAATCGCAGCACAAGCGGCCAAGAACGTCATCATGTCATCGATCCGCGAGGCGGAACGCGAAAAGATCTACGAGGAGTACTCGGACCGCGTCGGGGAGAGTGTGACCGGCACGGTTCAGCAGTCAGACAGCCGCTACACCCTCATCAAGCTTCGCGAGGGTGTTGAGGCGCTGCTGCCACCGGCCGAGCAGCCCCCAAACGAGCGCTACGACCACAACCAGCGCCTGAAGGCCTATATCATCGAGGTTCGCAAGACGTCGACCGAGCCATCGATCGTCGTCTCCCGCACCCACCCGGGACTGATCCGCCGTCTCTTCGAGCTCGAGGTACCGGAAATCTACGACGGGATCGTTGAAATCAAGAGCGTCGCGCGCGAGCCCGGCATGCGCTCGAAAGTAGCGGTGTCGAGCCGCGAGTCCGGGCTCGACCCGGTTGGCGCATGCGTGGGCCCGAAGGGTAGCCGCGTCCGCATGATCGTGAGCGAGTTGCGCGGAGAGCGCATCGACGTCATCCCCTGGGCTGAAGAGCCCGCCTCCTACGTTGCGAACGCCATCTCGCCCGCGAAGGTCACTACGGTGCTCATCGACGAGCAGAACCACATCGCCACGGTCATCGTGCCCGAGGACCAACTCTCGCTGGCCATCGGCAAGGAGGGCCAAAACGCCCGGCTCGCCGCGAAGCTCACCGGCTGGAGAATCGACATCAAGAGTCAGGCGCAGGCCGCAGAGGCTGGTCTAGCCGCGCAGGTGGCCGCAGCCGAGGGTACGACTCCCGAGGAGGAGACCGACGGACGCTGCGTCGCCGTGACGAGCTCCGGGCTCCGCTGCCGCAACAAAGCGCGCCCCGGAAGCGTCTACTGTGGCATCCACCAGAAGGAGGGTGCTAACACGTGACACGCACCCGCAAGATGCCGACGCGAACCTGCGTTGGATGCGGTCGCGCTGACGATAAGCGCGCCCTCGTGCGTATCGTGCGCACAAGCGATGGCCACATCGAGCTCGACCCTACGGGGAAGGTGAATGGCCGGGGTGCGTACGTCTGCCCGAGCGTCGAGTGTTTCGACGCAGCAGCCGGCCGGCGGAGGTTCGACCCTGCACTGCGTGTCCACTTGCACGACGACGACCTAGACCGATTGAGACGAGACCTCGAGGCACTGCTCGCCGATGCGGCAACCTCGCAGCAAGGACGGTGAACGCATGCCCAGCATGAGAGTCCACGAACTCGCCAAAGAGTTCGGCATGACCTCCAAGGAGCTGCTCGAGCAGCTCCAGGTCATGAAGATACCTGCAAAGAATCACGCCTCCACGCTCGTCGAGGCGTATGTCGACAAGATCCGCAAGGACCTCGGGCCGCTCATCGCCGAGCGCCAGGCCGCACTCGAGCAAGAGCGCCTCAAGGCCGAGGCGGAGGAGATTACGAAACGCGAGGCCGAGGAAGCCGCCCGCAAAGCCGAGGACGATGCCCGTCGCGCGGCCGCGGCCCAGGAGCGTGCGCGCCGGGAGGAAGCCGCCCGCATCACTGAGGAGGCCCGTCGCGCTGCAGAGGACGAGGAGACCGCGAAGCACGCCGCCAAAGAGGCCGCCCGCAAAGCCGAGGAAGAGCGCCACGCCGTTGAGGCAGTCGAGCGCGCGAAGCGAGAGGCGGAGGAGGCCGGCACCCTCGAGAAGAGCGAAGAAGACCGGTACCGTCAGATGGCCAAACAGGTCGAAGAGGTATCGCGTTCGACCATCATCGAAGAGGCGAAGCAGGCGGTAGCCGCCGCGGCAACCGAGCAAGGCAAGCGCAAGAAGCGCAAGGAGAAGCGTCAGAAGCACGCTGATGAGGCGGTCGCCGAGATAGGACAGGTCACCACACCCGTCGCCGTTGGCGACGGGGAGCTCATCACCGTGACCGAGGGCGTCACCGTAGGCGAGTTCGCCGACGCACTCGGCATCCCCTCAACCGAGATTATCAAGCGGCTCATGCTCCTTGGCACCCCGCTCACCGTCAACCAGCCGATGATGAGCGACATCGTCGAGCTCATCGCGGACGATCTCGACCGCGAAGTGATCGTGGTGAGCCCCGAGGAGGAGACAGGTCTCGTATTCGACGATACTCCCGAGGATCTTGAGCCGCGTTCGCCCGTGGTGACCGTAATGGGCCACGTCGACCACGGTAAGACCTCGCTGCTCGATGCGATCCGCGAGACGGGCGTCGCCGAGACCGAGGCCGGGGGCATCACGCAGCACATCGGTGCGAGCGTCGTGTTCCACGACGGCAAGCAGATCACATTCATCGACACCCCGGGACACGAGGCGTTCACCGCGATGCGCGCCCGTGGTGCGAAGGTCACCGACGTCGCAGTGCTCGTCGTCGCCGCTGATGACGGCGTCATGCCACAGACCGTCGAGGCAATCCACCACGCGAAGGCCGCTGGCGTTCCGATCATCGTGGCGGTCAACAAGATCGACAAGGACGGAGCGAACCCGGATCGCGTCCGCCAGGAGTTGACCGAGCACGAGATCGTACCGGAGGCGTGGGGCGGTTCTGACATCTTCGTTGACGTCTCGGCAAAGCAGCGGCTGAACATCCAGGAGCTGCTCGAGATGATCCTGCTCCAGGCGGATGTTCTGGAGCTCAAAGCGAACCCGAATGCTCCGGCATCAGGTATCGTCATCGAGGCGAAACTCGACAAAGGTCGCGGCCCAGTGGCCACCGTTCTGGTGCAGCGCGGTACGTTACACGTCGGCGATTCGATCGTCGCCGGGACGACCCACGGTCGCGTCCGCGCCCTGGTGAGCCCCCTCGGCGAGACCGTGGTCTCCGCTGGGCCCGCCGATCCGGTCGAGATTATCGGCCTCGGCAATGTGCCGTCCGCGGGAGACGAGTTCCGCATCTTCGCGGACGAACGTGACGCGCGTAACCTGGCCGAAGAGCGTGCCCTCAAGCAGCGTCTGCTCGCCCAGGATAAGAAGGTCCACGTCTCCCTCGATGACTTGTTCGCACGCATCCAGGAAGGTGAGCTCAGGGATCTCAACCTTGTGGTCAAGGCCGACGTCCAGGGTTCGATCGAGGCTCTCAAGGACGCACTCGACAAGATGGATCAGACCGAGGTCCGGATCAACGTCATCCACTCGGCTGTCGGCGCTATCACCGAAACCGACGTCATGCTTGCCGATGCTTCGGATGCAATCATCATCGGCTTCAACGTGCGGCCGGAGCCCAAAGCCAAGTCGCTCGCCGAGAAGGAGAGCGTCGACATCCGGCTCTACCGGGTCATCTATCAGGCCATCGAGGACATCAACGCCGCCCGCGTCGGCATGCTCGCTCCGGAGTTCCACGAGAAGGACACCGCGCGGGTCGAGATTCGCGAGCTCTTCCGCGTGCCGAAGATGGGAGTTGTCGCAGGCTGCTACGTACAGGAGGGCGAGATATCCCGCGACGACCAGGTACGGGTGGTGCGCGACGGCACCGTTATCTACGAAGGCAAGCTGGGCTCGCTCCGGCGCTTCAAGGACGACGTCAAGACCGTCCGCTCCGGCTACGAGTGCGGACTGAGTATCGATGGATTCCAGGACATCAAGGAGGGTGACGTCGTGGAGGCCTTTAAGACCATCGAAGTCGCCCGTGAAGAATAGGGAGCGGCCGTGAAGCAGACCCCTCGTACCCGCAAGGTCAACGAGACGGTTCGCGAGGCGGTTGCGATCATCCTCTCCGAGGAGGTCTCCGATCCGCGCCTCGACCTGGTGACAGTCACTTCAGCCGAGGTGAGCCCCGACATGATGGTTGCCAACATCTACGTCATCACACACGGCGGTGCGGAGCGCTACGCCGAACTCCTCGAAGGGCTCGAGTCGGCGAAAGGGCGCATACGTTCGCTGCTCGGGAAGCGCATCACCCTCCGTTTCACGCCGGAGTTACGCTTCCTCATCGACCGTTCAGTGGACGAGGGGATGCGTATCTCAGAGGCGCTGAAGGACGTTCCGCCTACCCTGCGCCAGGAACGTGCGGGGGAGGCGGACTCCGAGACGGAGGGGTGAACCGCTGATGGTCGGCTACCACCGCGTAGCTGTCGAACTGCGCAAGGCCTCGTCTGTGGTCGTGTGCAGCCACATCAAGCCCGACGGTGACGCCATCGGTTCCGTACTCGGTCTGACTCTGGCACTCAGGGAGACCGGCATCCCTGCCGTTCCGACACTTGCCGATGCCGATGAGCCTCCCGGATCCTATGCATTCCTACCGGGCTTCGGGCTCTTCGTTCCCGCAGCCGACCTGGAGCCGCCACATGTCTTCGTCGCGTTGGACACGCCGGGCTCCGACCGGCTCGGTGCAGCTGCGGATCTCGCGGGAGCTGCCGGGGCACTCATCGTCATCGACCATCATCCGGATAACACTCACTTCGGCACCGTCAACCTGGCTGATTCCAGCGCCGCGGCTACCGGTCTGATGGTCTGGCGGCTCCTGCGGGCGCTCGAGCATGAACCCTCACCCGAAGTCGCGCTCTGCTGCTGGGTGGCCCTCGTGACTGATACCGGCCGCTTCGCATACGATAACACCTCTCCGGATGCACTCAGGGATGCCGCTACAATGCTCGAAGCAGGCGCGGATGCCGCCGAAGCCCACCGTATGCTCTACGAGAACCGCACTCCGGCAGCGATGGCACTCGAGACCCGCGTGCTGTCACGCCTGACAGTGGCCAACGGTGGTCGCGTTGCCTACGCCTGGATCGATGACGCTGACTACCTCGAGACCGGAGCACACCCCTGGGAGACCGAACACCTCGTTGACGCCGTTCGCGCACTCGAGGGAATCGATGTCGCCCTGCTGCTGCGTGTTCACCCCGACGAAGTCCGCGTGAACCTGCGCGCCAAGACCGGCTTCGACGTCAGCGCCGTCGCCCGCCGCTGGGATGGAGGCGGCCATATCGCAGCCGCCGGATTCAACCACCCGGGTGACCTCGACGAAGTCCTCGCCGAGCTGCTCCCGCACCTGCCCGGCGGTGAGGAAGCGTGACCGCATCCCGCCGGGGAGCGACCGGACTCTCGGGCATCCTCGTTATCGACAAACCTGCGGGCATGACCAGTCACGACGTCGTCGCGACGGTGCGTCGCTCCACCGGCGAACAGCGCATCGGACACGCGGGCACTCTCGATCCGGCGGCCACCGGCGTTCTGGTAGTCCTCGTAGGTCCCGCAACGCGCCTTACCCCGTTCCTCATCGGCACTGAGAAGTCCTACGTCGCACGAATCGCTTTCGGGACCCAGACCGACACAGACGACGCAGATGGCGGGTCCGTACGTGTCGCCCCGGTACCGCCAATCCTCGGGGACCCCGCATATGCGGCCGCGGCGATTGCGGATCTCGTCGGTACCCACGACCAGCTTCCGCCCTCGTACTCGGCAATCAAGCGTGGTGGAGTAAGCGCGCACCGTGCCGCCCGCGAGGGTACCCCGCTGGCTCTCGAGCCGCGCCACATCGAAGTCCTCGCCGCGCATCACCTCGCAGTTGTGCGTGACCCCGGCGTGTGCTGGGACGCTTCGTTCACCGTCTCCAAGGGCACTTACCTGCGCTCTATCGCCCGCGACCTCGGTAACGCGTTGGGCACCGCTGCCCATCTTGCAGCATTGAGACGCACCGCCAGCGGCCGGCTTGCCCTTGAGAACGCTCACTCCCTCGATGAGGTCGTCGATGCCGGTCCCGACTGTGCGGGCCTCTTCACCGATCCGGTCGGTGCCCTCGGACTTCCGGTCCGCACACTCACACCGGAAGAGACGGAGCGTGTACGCGTGGGAGCCGCGATCGAAACGGGATGTGTGCCGGTACTTGAACCAGGCGGGTCCGTCGCCCTCACAGATCAGGAGCGACTCCATGCAGTCTATACGCTCTCTCCGGACGATGGCATGCTTCGTCCCGGAACCGTGTTCGCAGGTGGTGTGTTGCGATGAGCGACGTTCTCATCTGGGAGAACGGCGTCGAGCCTCTTGGCGCCGCGGTGGCAGCCATCGGGGTGTTCGATGGCGTCCACATCGGTCACCAGGCCCTCATCAGGCACGCAGCTGCGGATGCGCGCGCGCGCGGTCTCCCATCAGTGGTGGTCACGTTCGATCGCGACCCCGACCAGGTGGTGACCCCTGATGCTCCCGCACCACAACTCCTCACCCTTGCCGACAAGTGCGATTTTCTCCTTGAGGCGGGTGCGCACCGTGTACTCGTTATCCCGTTCGACACCGCCCTGGCGGCGCTCTCTCCCGAGAGATTCCTCGCAAAGGTGCTCCTCTCCGCGCTCAGTCCCCGTGCCGTCCACGTCGGGACGGATTTCCGGTTCGGGCGCTACGCCGAAGGCACTGTACTCACCCTGACCACTGCAGGGGACGCCCACGGTTTCGTCGTGCGCGCCCAGGAGCTCGTCACCGCGGGCGGCACGCCGGTGACGTCCACACGCATCCGCGATCTCGTCGCGTCGGGCGACGTTCAGGACGCCGCCGCGCTCCTCGGCAGGGAGCACCGTGTTTCGGGCCGGGTCGTGCGGGGTCGTGGCCATGGCCGGCAGGTTCTCGGCATCTCGACAGCCAACCTACTGCCCGTCGAGCACGCGGCTCTCCCGCTCGATGGAGTCTACTCAGGATGGGCGCTCATCGACGGTACCCCCCATCCGGCAGCGTTGTCCGTCGGCATCCCGCCGATGTATCCGATGGCGCATGACCGGCTTGAAGCGCACATCCTCGACTTCGCCGGCGACCTCTACGGCCGGATCATGACGGTGGGATTCAGCCATCGCTTGCGCGATCAGTGCACCTTCGAATCTGATGCGGAACTCGCGGCGGCGATTGCGCGCGACATCGACGAGGTCCGTCGCTCGATGCACCCGTAGGAATCAATGTCCGGACGCTCGGGCGCCGACTGTCTATCTTGTGGTATTATACGACGGTTGTATTGCTTACCCTCGCCTGAGACCCGCGAATCACCGACGCGGGCCCCGGACGGGGGTGTACATGAACAGAAAGGTGAATGAAGTATGCCGCTGTCCAAAGACACGAAGTCGGAGATTATCTCCAAGTATGCACGAGCCGAGGACGACACCGGCTCTCCCGAGGTTCAAATCGCGCTCCTCACGCAGCGTATCCGCGACCTTACCGAGCACCTCAAGACTCACAAGAAGGACCACCACACGCGCCGCGGTCTGCTGATGCTTGTCGGCCAGCGCCGTAGGCTCCTCGGCTATCTCAAGAAGACCGACATCGAGCGCTACCGCGCAATCACCGCGGAACTCGGCATCCGCGGGTAAGAACCCACATAGGCACTCCGAAGGCGGGAGAGAGAGTTCCCGCCTTCTTACTACCGGACGCCGGATGCGCAGGTAGTAGAGAGGTCTCCGCGCACGGGGCGTGGAGTGAAGAGGTAGAGGAAGTAGGAGTCAGATGTCAAAGATCGTCGAACGTTTCGAGTTGTACGGCAAGGAGTACGTCCTGGAGACCGGGGAGCTCGCCAAGCAGGCCGGCGGAGCGGTCGTCGTTCGTCAGGGCGACACGATGGTGCTCGTCGCGGCTACCGCGTCACGTAATCCCAAGGACCTGGATTTCTTCCCGCTGACCGTCGATTTCGAGGAGCGTATGTACGCGGCCGGCAAGTTGCCGGGCGGCTTCATTAAGCGCGAGGCCCGTCCGAGTGAGAAGGCAATCCTCACCGCACGCATGATCGACCGCCCGCTGCGCTCGGCCTTCGCCGACGGGTTCCGTAACGAAGTCCAGATCCTCGTGACGGTGCTCTCCGCAGACCAGGTTTCACAGCCTGACGTCATCAGCATCATGGGCGCCTCCGCAGCGCTGCGCGTCGCCGGCATTCCTTTCGAGGGACCGCTCGCCGGCGTTCGCATCGGCCGGGTCGACGGAGAGTTCGTCGTCAACCCGACCTTCGACGAGCTCGAGGTCTCCGATCTCGACCTCGTGGTCGCCGGGTCACCCGATGCCGTCTACATGATCGAGGCCGGCGCGTACGAGGTCTCCGAGGACGACATGCTCGCAGCGCTCACCTTCGCACAGGAGGCGATCGCCGAGTTCTGCGCCGTCCAGGAGCGCTTCGTCGCACAGGCCGACGTCACGCCGATGGAGGTACCGATTCACACCATAGACGAGTCGCTGCGCGAGCGGGTGTTTGCCGCCGGCTCGGAGAAGATGCGCGCGGCGCTCCACAACGCAGACAAGTTCTCTCGCATGAACGGCGTCGTCGCGGTCAAGGACGAGGTCCTTGCGACCTTCACCGAGGAGGAGCTGACCGCAGACGGCAAGGACATCAAGGCCCTTCTCAAGGAACTCGAGAAGAAGACTATGCGTGCCATGGTCCTCGATGAGGGCGAGCGTGCCGACGGTCGTCGTACTGACGAGATCCGCCAGGTCACGAGCGTGGCGGGCTACCTGCCCCGCGCTCACGGATCCGGTCTGTTCACGCGCGGGCAGACCCAGGTGCTCTCCGTGCTCACGCTCGGCATGCTCTCTGAGTGGCAGCGCATCGACACCATCGACGTGTCCGAGGGTAAGCGCTACATGCACCACTACAACTTCCCGCCGTTCTGCACGGGTGAGACCGGGTTCATGCGCGGCCCGAAGCGCCGTGAAATCGGTCACGGTGCCCTGGCCGAACGCGCACTCGTGCCGATGCTTCCTGCCGAAGACGAGTTCCCCTACACGATCCGTATCGTCTCTGAGGTCCTCGAGTCGAACGGCTCAAGCTCGATGGGCTCGGTGTGCGGCTCGTCGCTCGCGCTCATGGACGCCGGAGTGCCCATCAAGGCACCTGTATCCGGTATCGCCATGGGACTGGTCAAGGAGGGCGACCGCGTCGCGGTGCTCTCCGACATCCAGGGCCTCGAGGACTTCCTCGGCGACATGGACTTCAAGGTCGCCGGGACCGAGCAGGGCATCACAGCACTGCAGATGGACAACAAAGCCAAGGGCCTGTCCTACGAGATACTCGAGACAGCGCTCCGTCAAGCTAAAGACGGCCGCGCGCACATCCTCTCCAAGATGCTCGAGGCCATCGACGTGCCGCGCGAGGAACTCTCGCAGTTCGCACCCCGCATCCTCACCGTCAAGATCCCTGTCGACAAAATCCGCGAAGTCATCGGTTCGGGCGGCAAGGTCATCCGGGGCATCCAGGAGGAGACCGGCGCGCAGATAGATATCCAGGAGGACGGCACCATCTTCGTGGCCTCGCGCGACCAGGGCGGCGAGGAGGCGGTCCGTCGCATCCAGCTCATCGTCAAGGTCCCCGAGATCGGCGAGCGCTACAAGGGCCGCGTTGTGTCTATACAGGCGTTTGGCGCCTTCATCGAGCTCACCCCGGGCAAGGATGGCCTGCTCCACATCTCGCGTGTCGCCAAGGGCCGCGTCGAGAAGGTCGAGGATGTGCTCGCTGTAGGCGATGAGGTCGAGGTCGAGGTGCTCGACATCGACGATCGCGGCAAGATCAGTCTCGATCGCATCGACAAGCCTGAGGCGCCCCCGTCGACCGGCGGTGGTGGTGGCGACCGTAAGCCTCACGGCGGCGGCGACCGGCCAGACCGCGAGCGTGGCGCTGACCGCGGCGATCGCAAGCCGCGCCGTCGTCACTAGGCGGCGGGACACGCTGATGTTCTATCGCGAAACCGTACTCGACAACAGCGTGACGGTCCTCACCGAGTCCCTTGACTCGGTGAGGACCGTGGCGCTTGGCGTGTGGTTCTCCGTCGGTAGCCGTGACGAGAGCCCAGCGGAAGCCGGCATGTCCCACTTCATGGAGCACATGATGTTCAAGGGGACACCGACACGCTCGGCCGCGGACATCTCCGAGACGTTCGACCGTCTCGGTGCTGAGCTCAACGCGTTTACCAGCAAGGAGTACACGTGCTACTACTCGCGCGTGATCGATGAGCACCTTCCCACTGCGATCGAGCTCCTCTCGGACATGGTGTGCAATGCGTCGCTCACCGATGACTCCTGCACCAAGGAGCGGGAAGTGGTCATCGAGGAGATCGCCCGCATGGAGGACACTCCTGACGACCGCATCCACGAGCTGTTCTCCCGGGCGCTCTGGCCAGAACACCCGATCGGTCTGCCGATACTGGGCAACAGTGACACTGTCGGCGGATTCGACCACATGGCGTCAGTCGCCTTTCGCACGCGGCACTACCTGACCGGCAACTGCGTTGTCGCAGCGGCCGGCAGCGTTGATCACGACGCTCTCGTCGAACTCGTGAGGGCCCACCTCGTCCTGCCTGAAGGCCCGCGTAGCGATCGCCCTGCTGCCGAATCGCCCTCGACGGGGCGCCTGGCGGTCATCGAGAAGGACACCGAGCAGACGCACATTTGCTACGGCGTTTCTTGCCTGAACGCACGGCATTCCGATCGCTTCACGCTCGCCGTCGTGGACACTGTCCTCGGCGGGGGCATGTCCTCGCGGCTCTTCCAGGAGATCCGTGAGAAGAAAGGCCTCGCCTACGCGGTATACAGCTTCCACGCGCTTTATCAGGACACCGGCCAGTTCACGGTGTACGCAGGAACGCGTCCTGGCAATGCCGAGCAGGTAGTGCGCCTCATCCAGTCCGAGATAGAGCGCCTGCTGACATCCGGACTGACCGCTGACGAGCTGTCACGTGCCAAAGAGTCCATCAAGGGGCATCTCGTCCTCGGCCTGGAGAGCACTCGCAATCGCATGACGAGACTCGGCAAGAACGCGGTGACCGGTGGCGAGCTGATCTCCGTCGATGAGGTCGTCGAGCGAATCGACGCCGTCGACCTGGCTTCAGCGCGCCGTGTCGCGACCGATGTTCTCGACCGGGAGCGTGTGCTCGCCATGATCGGACCGTACTCCGCCGATGACGTAGCCCACCTGGTAGGGTAGACGCCAAGAGGGGAGGGCATACCATGATCGATGTACTTGTCAACGGTGCCGCTGGACGCATGGGCCGCGAGGTCGTACGAACCCTCACCGCGGCCGACAATATCCGCACCGTGGCCGCAGTGGACCCTGGACATGACGGACGTCCCGTCGATGACGGTGCCGGGGGAGAGCTGATCTGCTCTGCGGACCTCGCAGCCGCATTGGAAGCGTCCCGGCCCGCGGTCATGGTGGACTTCACTCACCCGGACGCGGTCGAGGAAAACCTCCGGCTGGCGCTCGCGGCGGGTGTCCACTGCGTGCTCGGCACCACCGGTGTCGCCGAGGAGAGACTCCGTGAGCTGTCCGGGGGTGCTCCCGACGTCTGCCTCTTTGTCGCCCCGAACTTCGCGATCGGCGCGGTGCTCATGATGCGTTTCGCTCAAGAAGCTGCTCGCTTCATGCCCCACGTCGAGATCATCGAGCTGCATCACGACCACAAGGCCGACGCCCCCTCGGGCACCGCGCTCCGTACCGCCTCGCTGATCGCCGCCTCCCGCGGCGATGCTCCTGCGAGTCCAGGCCGGGAGACCGAACTCGCCGAAGGTGCGCGCGGGGCGCTCGTCAACGATGTGTGCATCCACAGCGTCCGGCTGCCTGGTCTCGTCGCGCACCAGGAAGTCATCTTCGGCGGGCAGGGCCAGACGCTCACCGTCCGTCACGACTCCATCGACCGCACCTCGTTTATGCCCGGTGTCGTCCTTGCCGTCCGCGAGGTAGTCTCCCGCTCCGGTCTCATCATCGGCCTCGAGAACCTCATGGGGGCGTAGGGTGACCGGAACCACCAGTGGCATCGTGGTGATGAAGTTCGGAGGCACGTCGGTCGCAACCGCCGATGCGCGCGCCGCAGTCGCCCGGGCCGTCCTCGCAAACCTCAACTCAGGCGGCTCGCCTGTGCTTGTCGTCTCTGCCATGGGCCGCGCTGGTCAGCCGTACGCTACCGATACGCTCCTGTCCCTCGTAGACGCGTTGCCAACCGACGCCCGAGAGCGGGATCTGCTGATGGCGAGCGGTGAGGTAGTCGCCGCCGTTGTGCTGGCTCACGAGTTGCGCGCTGCAGGCGTCGATGCGCGCGCATTCACGGGTGGCGAGGCAGGCATCGGCACTGATGGCGCACACGGCTCGGCTGCGATCACCGACATCCACCCCGGACCACTTATCGCAGCCATCTCGCAGGGTGCGGTACCCGTGGTCACCGGTTTCCAGGGCATTGCCCAGGACGGCTCTCTCACCACGTTGGGGCGCGGCGGCTCAGACACGACCGCATGCGCTCTCGGTGTCGCGTTGCAAGCCGATGCGGTCGAGATTTACACCGACGTCGACGGCGTCATGAGTGCGGATCCCTGCACGTGCGACGGCCCTGAGGTCCTTGAGGTTATCCGGGCCGATGAGCTCCATCAGATGGCCCGCCACGGGGCTCGTGTCATCCACACGCCGGCAGCCGAGCTGGCACTCGCCAGCGGCCTTTCCGTGCGCGTGCGCAACACCTACAGCAATCATCCGGGAACCCTGGTCGCCGACATCGATGCATACCGACCGGACCGCGTGGCCACGGCTGTCTCGCACACCGGCGGTCTGGCACGGCTCCGAATCTCGCTTCCGGCGCCTGAAGGCACCCGTGCTCACATGGCTGCGCAGGCGCGCGTCTACCGCGCGATGGCGGATGCATCCGTGTCACTCGACATGTTCACGCCCGTGGGCGAGACGCTTGTGTTCTCCGTCGCTGATGAGGCCCTCGACCGTGCGTGCGAAGTGCTTGCCACCCTGGGCTTGACCTACCGGGTCCAAGCCTCGCTCTCCAAGGTCACTCTCATCGGAGCCGGCATGCACGGTGTGCCCGGAGTCATGGCGCGAATGGCAGAGTACCTCGATCGAGGAGGTATCACAGTGCTGCAGACGGCCGACAGCCACACAACGATCTCGGTACTGGTCCCTTCGGAGGAATGCCGCGGCGCCGTGCAGGCGCTCCACGACGGCTTCGGACTCGCGGCATCCGAATCCTGAGTCGCGACGGTCTCGCATCGTCACCGATGATGCGGTGGCAACGCTGCGGACTGGGCCGATCACCAGATCCACCGGTATGGCACAATGAACTACGTCGAACGCCCGATACGCCGACATCCCGCCCACGGTGAGACGCAAGGGGAGTATCCATGGCTGAACCGCGCTTCGGACGCATGCTGACCGCTATGGTCACGCCGTTCACCTCCGATCTCGAACTCGACCTTCCCCGTGCCCAGGCTCTGGCTGACCGGCTACTCTCGAGCGGCACCGACGGGCTGATCGTGTGCGGGACGACCGGCGAGTCGCCGACCGTATTCTACCCGCAGAAGATGGAGCTCTTCCGTGCGGTTATCGGCGCGGTCGGAGACCGGGCTCCGGTCATCGCCAATGCCGGAGACAACTGCACCGAGGACAGTGTCGAGTTCGCGCAGAAGGTCGCTGCTCTCGGGGTGGACGGAATCATGGCTGTGGTGCCCTACTACAACAAGCCTCCACAGGAGGGACTCTATCGCCACTTCCGGGCCATCGCTGAAGCCGTGGACGTTCCCGTGATCCTCTACAACATTCCGGGACGTTGCGTCGTCAACATGATGGCAGAGACGACCCTGCGGCTCGCACACGACTGCGAGAACATCGTCGCCGTCAAGGAAGCAAGCGGTGACCTCACCCAGATAGCGCAGATCATCGACGGCGCCCCCGCGGGCTTCGAGGTCCTCTCCGGCGATGACGAGATGACACTCCCGATGATGGGACTCGGCGGCACCGGCGTGATCAGCGTCGTAGCTCATGTGGCGGGGCGTCGCTTCAAGGAGATGATCTCGGCGCATGTCGCCGGTGACCACACACGCGCTCTCAGGATTCACCTCGAACTCCTGCCCCTGATGAAAGCGCTCTTCATGACGGCCAACCCCATCATGGTGAAGGAAGCACTGCGACTCCAGGGCTTCTCCGTCGGCACCGTCAGGCTCCCACTGGTGCCGCCCACAAGCGAGCAGACCGCCGAACTCGAACATGTGATGCGCCACGTCGGCGTCCTGCCCGTCTGAACGGAACATTGCGCGGACGGCACTGCCGCCCGCGTGTGAACCAACCATCGTCGCCGGAGTGCGACATGATCTAAGGAGCGCTACGGCACCCCTATGACACAGAAGAAGACCCGCCTGCGCGTCATCCCCCTGGGAGGGCTTGGCGAGATAGGCAAGAACATGACCGTGCTCGAGTACGGGAACGACATGGTCGTCATCGATGCCGGCATCATGTTCCCCGACGACGACCACCCCGGTGTCGACCTCATACTTCCCGACTACAGCTACATCGTGCACAGAAGAGACAAGCTGCGCGCTATCATGATCACGCATGGTCACGAAGACCATACCGGCGCGCTGCCTTACCTGCTCAAGGAGGTAGGTGCGGGGGTGCCCGTCCTCGGCACTAAGCTCACCCTCGGCCTCGTGACCGGCAAGCTCGAAGAGCACCGGATCAAGAAGCCGAAGCTCCGCGAGATCCGTGAGGGCGGCCACGTCAACATCGGCCCGTTTGGCTTCGACTTCATCCCGGTCAACCACTCGATCCCCGACGGGGTCGCTCTGTTCATCCGCACTCCTGTGGGCAACATCCTCCACACGGGCGACTTCAAGTTCGACCAGACCCCGATCGACGGCAGGCTGACCGACTACGGGGCGCTCGCTGCGGCAGGCAAGAAGGGCGTACGGCTGCTCATGAGCGACTCGACCAACGCCGAGACCGCCGGAATCACCAACTCCGAGGCAACGGTGGGCGCGGCGCTCCGGGAGATCTTCGCCACGGCCGAGCAGCGCATCATCGTTGCCTCCTTTGCCAGCCACATTCACCGTGTCCAGCAGGTATGCGATGCTGCAGTGGCCGTTGGACGCAAAGTCGTTGTCACTGGTCGCTCGATGATCAACAACACAAAGATCGCACGCCAACTCGGCTACCTCACGATCTCAGAAGACAACCTCGTTGATGCATACGAGATGGGGGATCTGCCCCCCGAGCGCGTCGTGGTGCTCTCGACGGGCAGCCAGGGCGAGCCTCTCTCGGCGCTCGCGCGCATGGCCAACCATGACCATCGCACGGTGACCATCGAGGCGGGGGACACAGTGGTCATCTCGGCAACGCCGATTCCAGGCAACGAGAAGGCGGTCAGCCGCGTCATCAACCGCCTCTCGAAAGCCGGTGCTACGATCGTGCACAAAGGGACGGCCCCTGTTCACGTCTCGGGACACGCCGCCGCCGAGGAACTCAAGCTCATGCTCAACCTGATTAAGCCGGCCGCCTTCGTGCCGATCCACGGAGAGAGCCGCCACTTGAAAGCTCACGCCGATCTTGCCAAACTCACCGGCGTTCCCGATGAGAACGTGTTCATCATGGACATCGGCGACTGCCTCGAAATCACCGAGGGCTCCGTCCGCATCGCCGAGCGGGTCGAGTCCGGTGTGGTCTACGTCGACGGTTTGTCCGTGGGCGACATCGGGCAGGTGATCATCCGGGACCGCCAGTTGCTCGCGCGCGATGGACTGGCAACCATCATCATCGCAATCGACCAGCAGGATGGCCGGCCTATCGGCGAGCCCGAGCTAGTGATGCGAGGGATATCACTCGGCGGGGACGACTCCGCCTTCATGGACGAGGCCCGGCAGCGGGTGGCGAAGACGCTTGCGAAGACCGCCCGTGAAGGCGCGACGGACCACGCGGTCATCAAGAATGCGGTCCGCGAGTCCCTCTCCCAGTTCATGTGGGAGCGGACCCGCAGCCGTCCGATGATCGTCCCCGTCGTGATGGAGGTCTGATAGGATGCAGGTCCTTCAGGCGATTCTCCTCGGCGCCGTTCAAGGGGTCTCGGAGTTCCTGCCCGTCTCCTCCTCGGGGCACCTCAGAGTGGTCCAGGAGTTCTTCGGTATCGCTGATGAGTTCGGTCTCGCATTCGATACGATGCTCCACATCGCCACACTCCTCGCTGTCGTGGTCTACTTTCGAACCGACATCCTTCACATGACACGCGCATTCCTCTCGACGGACCCCGCGTGCGCGCACGACCGCCGTCTTGCCTGGCTGGTGGTGATCGCCACCATACCCACCGGCATCATCGGTCTTTCCGGGGGTGACTTCTTCGAGACTGCTGACATCCTCTACGTTGGCGTCGCATTCCTGGTCACCTCGGCAGCGCTGACGGTCGCGGACACGCTCTCGCGCAAGTCCCTGCATGCGGCTGAAGGCCTCGGCTTGGGTCGTGCGGTGCTCGTGGGCATCGCCCAGGGAATCGCTATCATGCCCGGCATCTCGCGTGCGGGAGCTACCATGGCCATGGGGCTGGGAGTCGGTCTCGACCGGGAGCAGGCGGCTCGCTTCTCCTTTCTGCTCTCCGGGCCCATCATTCTGCTTGCCGGTGTGAATCAGGGCATCGATGTTCTCTCCGGAGGCGCGGTGATCCCCGGCATCGCAGCGTCGGTGACTGGTTTCGTCGCCGCAGCAGTCACCGGATATGCCGCCATTGCCAGCCTGATGGCCTATCTGAAACGGCACTCGTTCGCCGTATTCGCCGTCTACACCGCCGTCATGGGCGTATCCGTGCTAGTCTGGCGACTGACGGGCTGAGGGACAGGGGCCCCGTTTATGGCAGCCACAAAGAACACTAAGCGGACCACAGAACGCCCGGTATCCACCGCTGGTGCGAAGAAGCACTCCGAGGTACGTGCATCGCGTCAGGTCCTGGACCCGGATGCGCGCAACGACATCTACGGAATCCTGCTGGTTGCGGGTGCGGTCGCGCTGACAATCGCTCTCCTCTCCGGTGGCACAGGCATGCTAGGCGGCCCCCTTGCCACGCTCTTCCGTCTGATCTTCGGCATCGGAGCCTTCGCAATACCCGCGTTCATGCTCTTCTGGGGGCTCACCTTCTTCGTCCGGGCGTTCGCCATCAGCGAGATGCGTGTGGGCATCGGCCTCGGATCGATCCTCATGGCGCTGATAGGCGCGTTCGCACTACGGGCACCCGAGGCGCCTCAGTGGGAGCGGGCTGTCCTGGAGGCCAACGGCGGATACCTCGGAGGAGCGCTTGCATGGGCGCTGCGCTCCTTGCTCGGTGTCACCATCGGCTACGTGACGCTCGCAGCCCTTATGCTCGTCGGCCTCGTGATCACCGGATTCTCCATCTCGGGAATCGTCGAGTGGGCAGCGGACCGCCTCCGCCGGGTTCCCAACGCTGAACCCGAGCCCCGGTCCCGCAGGCGCGAGCGCACACCCCGCACGGTCCCACTCTCGGACTTCGATGCGGAGCCTCCCAAGCCCGCGCGCAGGAGCGCAACGTCTACCGAATCCGCACCGGCCGAAGACCCAGAGACGTGCCGAAAGACCGAGCCCGCACCACGTGCGGCGGCCCCCAAGGCGATGGAGGGCTTCGAACTACCGAAGATGACTCTCCTGACACGCAGTCCCGAGAGCACAGCGCGCCACCGGGCGACCGAACGCGAACTTACTTCGACCGCCCGGCTCATCGAGGAGACCCTTGCCACGTTCGACGTGCCAGCCACCGTCGTGAACTGGATCCCCGGCCCGACCGTCACGATGTACGAAATCGAGCTTCCCCGGGGCATCAAGGTCAGCAGCATCACGCGACTCGCCGACGACCTCGCACTCGCGCTCGCCGCACAAACCGTGAGAATCTTGGCCCCGATCCCGGGCAAGTCGCTCGTCGGCATCGAAGTTCCTAACGTGCGCCGGTCCACCGTCACACTCGGCGACGTCCTGTCGGTGCCCGCCGCCGCGACTGGCGGGCCACTTATGCTCGCAATCGGAAAGGACGTCTCCGGCGACAGCGTGCTCGCCGACCTTGCCACCATGCCGCACCTGCTCATCGCCGGCTCGACGGGTACGGGCAAGTCGGTCTGCATCAATGCCCTACTCACAACGGTACTAATGCGTGCGACGCCAGCCGAGGTGCGCCTTATCCTCATCGACCCGAAACGCATCGAGCTCTCGCTCTACAACGAGGTCCCGCACCTCTACGTGCCAGTGGTGACCGAGCCTAAGGAGGCCGCAAGTGCGCTGGCCTGGGCGGTCTCGGAGATGGATGCCCGTCTCACGCGGCTGCAGAAGATAGGCACCCGCAACATCGGCATGTACAACGCGCTCGTCCAGGAGGGCAGGGCACCGGAGGGCGCCGAGGAGATGCCCTACCTCATAATCGTCATCGACGAGTTGGCCGACCTCATGATGGTCGCGGCGAAAGAGGTCGAGGACTCGATCTGCCGGATTGCGCAGCTCGCCCGTGCCGCGGGCATCCACCTTGTGGTCGCCACGCAGCGCCCGTCGACCGACATCATCACTGGCCTCATCAAGACGAACATCACGAACCGAATCGCGTTCGCCGTTTCTTCGAGCATCGACTCGCGCGTCATCCTAGACCAGTCCGGCGCCGAGAAACTCGTCGGCGAAGGCGACATGCTGTTCTCCACCCCAGCCCTGCACAAGCCCAAGCGCATCCAGGGCGCATTCGTGTCAGAACCGGAGATCTCGCTCGTGGTGGAACACCTAAAAGCTCAGGCCGAGCCTGACTACCACGAGGAGATACTGCATCTCAAAGTCGCAGCCGTGGGAGGAGGGGTCGATAGCGGCGAGGAGGACGATCCGCTTCTGTGGGAGGCAGCCGACATCGTCGTGACCTCGGGGCTCGGCTCCACTTCAATGCTCCAGCGCCGCCTGAGGGTCGGATACGCGCGAGCGGGTCGCATCATGGACATGCTCGAGGCGAAGGAGATCGTCGGTCCGCCGGATGGCTCCAAGCCCCGCGAAGTCAGCGTCGGCATCGAGGAACTCGAAGCTCTCAAGGCCTTTGAACGCAACGATGCCCGGAAGGGGAAGGAGTGACGTCGTGAGCGATACTCTCGGCCAAGTCCTCGAGAAGACGCGCCGCTCCCTCGGCAGGTCGCTGCCGGAAGCCGAAGCCGACACCCGCATTCGGGCACGGCTTCTCCAGGCGCTCGAAAGGGGAGAATACGAGGCGCTGCCGAGTCCCGCGTACGTGAAGGGTTACGTCATCTCATACGCCAAGTTCCTCGGGTTGGACGCGGAACCGCTGCTCGAGCTCTACGAGCAGGAAACCGGTCAGGCCATACGGACCGAGCCCGTCCGCCTACCCGAACAGGTCGTCGCGCCGCGTGGCCACGGACAGCACCTGCCCCTGCGCACAGGCCTCATCGTCCTCGGCGTGCTAGTGTTACTCGTCACGGGGGTGTGGGGAGTCGGACGTGCACTGCGGGGTCCCGAGGCCCCACCGCCGATTCCTGCGATACCCGAGGACACCAGCACCGCCGAACCCTCGGTGCCTCAGGCTGCGAGTCCGGGCGTCGACGGGCCTGGCGACTCCGAAGCACGCGAGTCGGCCGAGGAGACACCTTTCACCCTGCGTGTGGTGATCGCCACGGATAGCGCCTCGTGGCTCAGAATCACCGTCGACGGGCTCGTCGCATATGAAGGGACGATGGCCGGGGGGCAGACCCAGGAGTGGGAGGTTGCCGAAGAGGCTTCGCTTCGCATCGGGCGTCCTACGGCCGTCACCGTGTACCGTGACGGAGAACAGGTCGAGATCCCCCCGGGCGATCCGCCCACCCTCGTGCTCTCTGCGAGCGAGTAGGCACCTGAGCATCCGCGAGCATTACGAGGAGGTGGCCATATGGCAAAGGAACAGAGTTTCGACGTAGTCTCGCAGGTCGACATGCAGGAAATCGACAACGCGATGCAGCAGGCGTCCTACGGCCGTCACCGTGTACCGTGACGGAGAACAGGTCGAGATCCCCCC
>JACUUN010000072.1 GCA_014859265.1 Coriobacteriia bacterium | reverse complement strand
GTTAGCCGGCACACACGGAGCGGCGCAGCCGCACCTCGTCGCGGGACAGGATGCCGGAGAAGCCCGCGACTGCGGCTCCGGCCCGGTCGGCCAGCAGGCCGAGTGCGATGTCATACAAGGCGAAGCCGTGGCGCTGGTAGAAGTAGAGCAGCGGGATGTCGTCGTTGGAGACGGCCACGCGAACCGAGGGCAACCCGCGCTCGCGCGCGAGATCGACAGCTGCACGCAGAAGCGCAGCCCCGACACCCTGGCCCTGGTGTTCCGGGTAGACCGAGAGGAGCGCGATAACCAGTTCGCCTCCGTCTACCGCCGTCGAGAGCAGGCCCGCGAGCCCGCCGCCCGTCTCTGCGATGAGGTTCTCGCCGGCGAGCACGTCGAACGTGCGGTCGAACACGTCGACCTCGGTCTCGCCGAGCGCCCGATCGCAGATCTCCTCGATATCGTGACGGTCGTCCGGACGTGCCGAACGGACCACGAACTCGAGTGCCTCGGCAGGCTGGTGCTCGGCGCATGTCACTGTCATCCGCGCCTCGTTGAGCGGCAGGTCCTTGCCGCACGTCGGGCAGCGGTACTGTGGATATGGCAGATCGAACTCGTCGACCATGTCTCAGGCTCCTGGGTCTCTGCGGACCCTACCCTTATACCGCGTACCGGCGTACGATGCACGTTGCGAGGACACGAAGGGACCGAGGAGCGGCACCCCTTCGACCACGCGGGCGCCCCTGCGGACGAACCCCTGCATCCCGAAGACCTGGCCCAAGTTCGAGATGGTCTGCCGCGACGGCGAGACGACCTGCCGGATCACCGTCCGACGAGCTCCCGAACCCGCCGGGCGGCGTCGGGAGAGACCCGATTGAGCGCAGGGACCGACCTCTTGACCCGGCTCACCCATGCGCCACCCCGTGCGACAAGCGCCTGCCAGGCCAGTGCAAGGTCTCCGGGCCGATCCTCCTGGAGCACCTCGAGAACTTGTGCCGACTGCGCCAGGTCCTTCTCGCGCTTCGCGGCCATGGCAGCAGGCCGCTCACCCGCAACAACCAGCTTATGGAGCGCGAACCGCGCAGGCTCGGGCACGTTCACGGCAACGACACCGCCGTCGATTACGGCCGCCCTCACGGGCGAGTCGATCAGGTAGTCCAGAAACCGCATGGGCTGGGCAGCCGCGGCGAACCTCGGCAGGGCCACCGGTCGGGAGCGAGTCCGTGACACCGGTGTGAGGACGTCCACCCTCAGAGCCTGGCCTCGCACCTTGAACGATGTCGTGGGGCTTTTCGGATCGAGTCCTGGCACCGGAAGGAATCCCATCTCGAGGCTGTCAAGCGCCGAAGGCAGGTCCGCGCTGGCGTCAGGCACTGCTATGTCGAGGCTCGGGTTGGCTGCGATGTCGACGTCCTGCGTCCGCAGAGAGCTCTCCCAGCGAACGCCGAGCAGGTTTCCGAGCACGATGAAGGCGTGAGTTCCGACGAGGACCCCACCGGCATGAAACACGCCCGCATCCGCAAGACCACGGAGCACGCGTGCCGACGGACCGTCGGTGAGCATCGCGCCGCCCGCCCGGAGCAACGCGGCCAGCCGCTCGATGGACTCCTGTTCGCTCGCAACACTCAGCCGGCCCTCAGCGAACCGCTCCGACAGGGCGTCGAGCGCGGAGTCCCTGCGACCCAGGTACGTCTGGTGCCTCGTTCCGCCGGGTCCCATGTACTGGAAGTAGTAGTACTCCTGACCCTTTATGGTCTTGGTCACGAACGAACCGGGTGTGTGACCGATGGCGCGCGAGGCCTCGTACGCGACCAGCTGTTCGAGGAGCTCCGCGTAGATGGTCTGGACTTCAAGCGGCTGCCGCTTCATGAGTTGCTCCCCACGAATGAGTTATACGCAGCATACCGCGACTGTGCGTATAACACAAGGTGGGCCGGTAGCGGCGCCAAGCACGGCATCGAGGTCATGCTGCCGCGAGCAAGGCCCTGCGTCGCGGGGCTACTCGCCGATGATGGCGACGTCGGGCATCGCGCCGTGGGCGCGGTGGTCGGCCGAGTAGAGAGTCGCGCCGAGCTGCGCCGCAAGCGCGGGAGAGACCGCGTCGTAGAGCGCGCATCCGTAGCGATCGCGCAGGTCGAAGGCGTCACGCATGAGCGAGTCTCCTACCTCGCGGACGCTGATGCGCCAGTCGATGAAGCGGGCCCAGAGCTCGCGCACTTCGGCGGGGGCAAGGAAGCGCGAGGCCACACCCGCGAACTCGTAGACGAAAAGCGAGGGCACCGCGATCCTCACCTCTCCAGCGCCGTGGGCCTGCAGCAGCGCGCGAGCCTCGGTGGAGCCGGGCTCGTCACGAAACCACTTGATGCCGACCGAGGCGTCGAGCACGACCGTCTTCATCGACGCCTCGCAGCCGGCCGCTTCTCGGGCTCCAGCGGCCTGCCTGCCACCTCAGTGCCGCGCAGCTCACGCAGGACCGCGAGGCTGTCTTGCGACGACTCCCCCTGGGGCGCAGCGGCGGTCGCCTCGAGCCATGCGATGCCGTCCTCGACGGCGCGCTTGCGTGCGGTGGCCTCGGCGCGGTCCGTGCGTTCCGTGAGGTAGTCGGCCGCGGCCTCCCGCACGACCTCGCTGCGGGTCACGCCCTGCTCGTGCGCGATGGTGTCGAGCCGGCTCAGGACATCCTCCGGCAGAGTGATGGTCACGCGTGCGGCCATGAGGTCTCCCTAAGGTTGCGGATGGTGCATACTGAGTGTATGCACTGTGATATGATACTGCAAGCATCAGCGCCGGGACTGCTCGGTTAGTAAGGATGTAGGGGCTGTCTGGTCACCGCTCACCGAACTTGCGATCCCGTGCGGTGGTGTCGCTGTGCCTGTTGTCTTCAGTTTACGTGGACGGTATAGTTTCTATATTGTAACGGAGCGCAACGCGATGCAGCGGTTCTTGTTCATCGGCGTGATTGGCAACCAGGTGCTGGTCGGCGATTGGCACCTACCGCGGCGATACGATCCGCATCATCTCCGTCAGGAGGTCACGACCCCGGGAGGTCGAGGCGTATGAAGGCCAGTGAGCTGGATGAGAAGTTCGATGAAGGTGTCGACGATGTCATCGACGAGTTCGACCTTGGAGGCGCGACGCGTCCGAACAAGGCCCAGAAGCGCGTGAACGTGGACTTCCCTCTGTGGATGGTCGAATCCCTCGACCGCGAGGCGAGCCGGCTCGGAGTCACGCGACAGTCGATCATCAAGGTCTGGATCGCTGAACGGCTGGAGAAGGCTGGCTGATCTGGTACTAGTGAATCCAACAGGTAGCGCGCCGCGCGAGCGATGCGCTGGCAGGGGAGTTGGATAGAGGCGCGCTACAGCTGATGCCTCAATGCGTTATACGCACCGTTTGCCGAAGCTGCGTATAACGAACACCGTAGACGCGTCGCCCCAGCCGAAGGTCGTCTTGACCTCGTCGGTCGTCTCCACGCTCCCCACCGGGTCTCCCGCGCAGTACTGGTAGGCGCTCTCCTCGCCGTCGTCGCGCGCAGGGTCTTTCGTGAGGAAGCGCGCGGTGGCCGGGTCGTAGTGGCGGGCAGACAGGTAGTAGGTGCCCGAGTGGGCGTCGTAGACGTAGCCCGCGTAGCGAAGCGGCTGGCGGGTCGCGATCGCGGCGGCCACGTCGGGCGTGATGCCGGTGACGGCGTTCGTGTCCTGCGAGAGCACCGCGCCGTACGGGTCGTACGCGTAGCGGGCGAAGACGGCGCCTGCGGTGTCGGTGAGCGCGTTGCCCAGCGCTTCAACCGACGCGTCTCAATCACGCATCCAGCCCGTACACAGCACGCAAGGCCAACACGACCTCCTCGATGTTCGTATCGCGCACACGAACCACGGCCGGGTCGTACCCGTCCGCATAGGCCCGACCCAGGAAGTCTGCGAGATCGGCGGCAATCTCGGCCGGAAGTAACACCCGGGCCGTAGGCGAAATCAGCTGATAAAGACGCACCACGTCGGCACGATGCTTCTTGATGTCGTCGCCCTGGATGGACTCGCCGACATCGCGCCGACGTGTCAGATCGAGCCACGCATGGGCCTTGAGCGGGATGAGATACTCGGGACCGAGGAGCGGCACCCCTTCGACCACGCGGGCGCCCCTGCGGACGAACTCGTAGTAGATGTCGTCAAGCAGTATCGCCGAGAGACTCGACACCTCTTCAGCGACCGGCAAAGGGGCGACTACGGCCTCGGCGGGCATCTCGACGACACCCTTGCGGCGTGCGAAGAGCTCGATCATGTGGGGATACGACTCGTCCTTTGGCGTATGGAAGCGGTAGAAGCAGGCCTCTCCACGGCTCTTGTGCCGATGCTCGTACTCCCCTGCCTTGATGAACTCCCAGAACACGGCGCCGAACTCCGCGTCGAGCGACTCGACCAAGAGCACAACATCGAGGTCCTTGGTCGCACGGAAAGTGAGACCCGCCCGGTCCATCAGCACGTCGACCGCAGCTCCGCCGACAAGAACAAAGCGATCGGTATAGTCGGCGAAGTGCTCTCGGAACCGGACGATCCCCCTTACCACGGCAGCCTCTCCATCATCCGGGTAAGCGCGGCCTGCACCCGCTCATCGGGGTCATCGCGAAGCGACAGGTAGAGCGAGAGTACATCAACCACGGGGCCCTTGGAGAGCACGGCGGGGTCGTATGACCACACCTCGATGATCCGAGCATCCTCGTCCTCGAGAAGGGACGCCCCCTCCCGGGTGAGCGCCTCCGCCGAGCGTTCAGCCGCCCGCGCGTCGTTGGCGCCTACCGCGCACGTCCGCGAGCGAGGCGGTGCGAGCATTGTGTGCCGGGCGAGCGCACTGAGGCCAGCGAGCCGGCACTCCACGTCGATCACCGTCGATTCGCTTACAGTGATGCGGCGCTTCACGGGACTACTCAACAGCGGCAAGGCCCGGTTCCAGGTCTCGCGGCGGCCGGCGACGAACCGGAACTCCTTGCTGCGGCCGACTTGGTTGGTCTCGATTAGTCCGTGCGCATCGAGTTCAGCCACTGCTCGGCTCATCGTCATCAGCGTGTAGCCGAGCACCGGTGCGACCTTGGTTGCGGTACTCGGTTCGTCAGCCTCCCGCCGCAGCATGGAGTGGAGAAGCAGCGCCTGTGCTGACGGCCGCAGCCTCTCGCTGACGGCAAGCTGCTGCTTGCCGCGTGACCGGAAGTCGATGCCGTGATCCGGGAGATAGAGCTGCATCCCAGGAACAACGAAAGCGATGCCTCGGTCGATGAGTCGCGCGCGCGTGTAGGACGGCAAGCGGTCGAAGACGACGACTTGCGCATCTGGCCACAACTCCGACAGTGCATTCATGTGCTTCTCGACCGCTCCCGGGGTCAGCTCCTCTTCAGCGAGCAGCCACAGCGCATCTCGCCCCCGCACCGCTCCGCGCATGACGCAATAGGTGTTGCGCAGATAGGGCGGAAGCTCAGATGCGTCCCGCCACGGGCGCAGCTCGAACGGGGCGTGCAGCGTCTTGGCGACATAGGTCTCGGTCGCTGCAGCAAGATCACGGGATCTGTCAGCAGCACTGTCCATAGATAACATCATGGTTGCACACTAACACCTCACATGTTAGTGTGCAAGACCCCCGTTAGCGTCAGTTCGCGATTCTCGCGCTCGAGTTCCTTCATCCGTTCACGCACTTCTTGTGGGCACCTGGTTCGCCTGCCGATGACCCCGTCCCGTCAAACGACGGGTCTCCCGAAAATGCGGGGCAATTCACTCTCATGCCGTGAAGTTCTTGGTGCCGCTACTCAACAGGTGGTTCATCCAGGGTGAAGTCCATTTCACTCTGGTATTGCTCGTTGCTAGCAGCCCCGTCGGATCCACCTTCCCCACCGGGTCTCCCGCGCAGTACTGGTAGGCGCTCTCCTCGCCGTCGTCGCGGGCGGGGTCTTTCGTGAGGAAGCGCATCGTGGCGGGGTCGTAGTGGCGGGCAGAGAGGTAGTAGGTGGCCGAGTGGGCGTCGTAGGTGTAGCCCGCGTAGCGCAGCGGCTGGCGGGCGGCGATCGCGGCGGCCTCGTCGGCCGTGATGCCGGTGACGGCGTTCGTCTCCTGCGAGAGCACCGCGCCGTACGGGTCGTACGCGTAGCGGGCGAACGGCGCGCCTGCGGTGTTCGTGAGCGCGACGACGTCGCCGCGGTCGGTCGTGGCGATGAGGAAGGTCACCGGCACGGTCGTCTCGCTGCTTTCGTAGACGCCCGCATACGGGCGGGCGTCCTCGTCGGTGAGGTAGGCGACCGAGTACGTGGTCTCGTCGGAGCGCACGGCGGCAAACGAGAGCAGGGTGATGCGCCGCCGCAATCTGTTCCTCCACGTCAGGGGTCAGCCGAAGGCTGACCGTAGAGGCTGCTCGACCGCAAACCACCAGAACACCACCAACGTCATTGGAAGGGCTAGGGCCGTTACGAGAGCAACGCGCCAGCCCCAGCGCAGTCCCAACCAGAACGCCATCCCCATAAAGAGTACACCGAGCGCGAATGTAAGCGCCCAGGTAGCGACTGGCCCGATGTACACGCCAGGATGAGTCCCGCCGAGAACCTTCGTCAACTCGGCAGCAACCGCCATCCGTCCGACAGCCCACCTGGTAACCAACGCGGTGGCGACCAGGCCGAGGGCCATTCCCGCAATCGCTATCGGCATCCCTCGCGACTCGATAGCCATGGATCACTCCCGTCCCTATCTCCCTATTTCCAGTACAGGTGAACACGATTCGTCCTGTGCCGACCATTACTCATGTGTCCGTTCCTGCGCTCCCACGATTGGGCGGTTGCAGCCATACGTTGAGCTCGGCCGCTCAGTGTCCTTATGGCGTCCGATGCTCGCGCGTTGTTCGGTACACCGAGGCTAACCAAACCCGTTACGAGTTCGACTCCGCCTTTCGAAACAACGATACCTGCTGTGACATATAGGGCCGCAAGCGCTCTTCTCAGCTCCCATAGATGCGGGTTGCCTGAGCAAAGCCTTGAGATCGTACCCCTCGTCCACACAATCCATAGATAGTTTCCGAAGTACCGCTCCCCAAGACGCTGATAACCCCATAGTCCTTTCCAGAATCTAAGTCTCGTGGCAGGCACAGTAATCCTGACGGCAGCCATCCCACTCGCATCGACCTTCCCCGCCGGGTCTCCCGCGCAGTACTGGTAGGCGCTCTCCTCGCCGTCGTCGCGCGCAGGGTCTTTGGTGAGGAAGCGCGCAGTCGCCGGGTCGTAGTGGCGGGCCGACAGGTAGTACGTCGCCGAGTGGGCGTCGTAGACGTAGCCCGCGTAGCGCAGCGGCTGGCGGGGGGCGATCGCCTCGGCGAGCTCGGCCGTGATGTCGCCGGCGGCGTCGGTCTCCTGCGAGAGCACGGCGCCGTACGGGTCGTAGGTGTAGCGGGCGAAGACGGCGCCTTCCGCGTCCGTGAGCGCGACGACGTCACCGCGGTCGGTCGTGGCGATGAGGAAGGTCACCGACCCCGTCACCTCGCTGCTGCGGTAGACGCCCGCATACGGACGCCCCTCCTCGTCGTGAAGGTAGGCGACCGCGTAGGTGGTCTCGTCGGAGCGCGCAGCGGAAAGCGAGAGCAGGGTGATGCCGTCGTAGGTGTAGTCGGTCGTCGTGGTGGTGAGGCCGCCTGCGGTCACGGTCGCCGACGTGCGCTGGCCGTTGCCGTCGTAGGTGTAGGTGGCGCT
>JACUUN010000071.1 GCA_014859265.1 Coriobacteriia bacterium | reverse complement strand
TGTACCATCGCGATCGAGGCGGCGCTGACCGGTCACCTGGTCCTCTCAACGCTCCATACCAATGACGCGCCATCGGCGGTCATTCGCCTCACGGAGATGGGCATCCAGCCCTTCCTGACTGCATCGGCGATCACATGCATTCTGGCGCAGCGTCTCGCACGCCGGCTCTGTCCCAACTGCAAAGAAGAGTACGTGCCTGAAGAGGAGGCTCTCGCGCGCGTGGGCTTCCCGTTCGAGCCGGGAAATCCCCCGCAGCTCTTTCGGGCCAAGGGATGCCGGAAGTGCAACGACATCGGGTATCGCGGTCGCATGGGCGTGCACGAGGTGCTCGTGATGTCGGAGACGCTGGAGCGAATGACGGTGGAGAACGCGTCGACGGACGAGCTCATGGCGCAGGCGGTCGCAGAGGGCATGAAGACACTCAGGGTCGACGGTTTCGAGAAGGTGCTCATGGGCCTGACGTCGATCGAGGAGATTATGCGAGTTGTGGTATGAACTGGCGTTTTCGCAGCGTACGGGCGTTTCTTGGTTGTTCGGTTAGGGGCTTCGTGAGAGACTTGGGGAGAGCGGCCGCAGGTCGCCGTGGTGCTTCGAGTGTCTGTGGCGGCGGGCGCTCCAGTGAACGGGGAGGTGGCATCGGTAGTGTCCGGTGAGGGTATCGACAAGTACTTGATCGGTGATATCGACGACGAGATGCTCGACGAGGATGGCGAAGGCATCGCTCCTCCGGTCATCGTGCCTCCGGTGACGGACACGGTTTCCGCGCATCCTGCTGCCTCCGGTGCCGCACCGGACGTTCCCGCGGAGTCGGCGCCTGCACCGGCGGTAGCCGAAGTCCCATCGGCGGCTGCCGAACCGGCCCCTGCTCCACGCGCGGTCTCGAACCGGGAGGCTCGTCTCGCTGCCGCGCTGGAGCGCCTGATGCACGAGTCGTCCGATGTCGAGGCAGCCGCTCTCGTGAGCCTCGACGGCTTCATCATCGCCTCGGCCTTGCCGAAGGGGATGCAAGAGGACCGCGTCGGCGCAATGTCAGCGGCGATTCTCGCACTCGGCGAGCGTGCAGCGACCGAACTGGGCCGGGGACCGCTAACCCAGGTGTTCATCGAGGGAGCCGAGGGGTACGTACTGCTCGTCGCGGCTGGAGACCGCGCGGTGCTGACCGTACTCGCGCGCCGTGAAGCTAAACTCGGCCTGGTCCTCTACGACATGAGGGCTGCTGCCGATACCATAGCTGAGACACTCCGCTAGTCATCGAGCAGCCATGCACCCCGGCTGGGAAAGGCACTGACGGATCCGATGGCCCTGAGAGGTAACCTCAAGGACTTCAGCCTACCCGACGTTTTCCAGCTGATTACCTTCAGCAGGAAGACCGGTGTGCTACGCATCTCGGGTCCCGGTGACGCGAAGGGAAGCGTGTGGTTCCGGGAAGGAGAGGTCTTCTTCGCCCAGTCAAACTGGCATCACGAGCTTCTCGGCGAACGGCTCGTCGCCGCTCGGAAGATCACCCCGAGCGCGCTCGAGAAAGCGTTGGAGATCCGCTCCGCCGAACCCGATGGAGGCCGACGGCTCGGCCAGGTGCTCGTTGACGAGGGCTACATCACCGAGAAGGTGCTCGAGGCATTTGTCCAGGAGCAGATACAGGACACCATCTTCGACCTCATGCGGTGGGAGGCCGGTGAGTTCGACTTCGAATTGCTGCCCGAGGTCGTCGACGAGGACATCGGTCTGACTGTCTCGATTGAGAACGTGATTATGGAGGGGAGCCGCCGACTCGACGAGTGGGCGCGCATCAGGAAGAAAGTCCCCTCGATGGACGTCGTGTTCAAGATGGCCACCGCCCCGGGAGAGGGGACCTTTGAGATCTCGCTCAAGCCCGTCGAGTGGAGCCTATTGTTGCTGGTCGACGGTACACGTTCGGTCGCTGAGCTCGCGCGCGACACCCGTCGGACCGATTTCGAGGTCGCGCGCATCCTCTACGGGCTCTTCTCCGCCGGGCTGCTCGAGTTCGCAGAAGAGGACGACCTCGGCAAAGTGCGGGTCCAGAGGCCCGAGGAGGACGAAACGCCCCCAGCCGAGCCCGAACCGGAGATCGAGCCAGAACCGGAACTCATCTATGAGCCGCCTCCCGAGGCTGAGCTTGTCCACGAGCCGGCTCCCGAGCCAGAGCTTGTCCACGAGCCGCCTTCGGAGCCTGAGCTTGTCCACGAGCCGGCTCCCGAGCCAGAGCCCGAACCGGAGATCGAGCCGGCTCCCAAGTCCTCTGCTCCGGCCGTCGACCGGCCCGCGCCCGAGGTGCCCGAGTTCCTCACCGGTTCCGCTACCGGTCAGACGACCGATGACGTGACCTCTTTCGCCGAGATGATGGGAGCGGTGCTCGACGCCCCACAGGTCGAGTTCGTGCCGCCGACACCTGAGGTCCATGAACTTGAGGATTTCGAGATCGTCGAAGCGGAACCAGTCGCCGAGGTCCCGGAGGCTACTGAGACCCCGGAGGCTACTGAGACCCCGGAGGCTACTGAGACCCCGGAACTCGATTTCGAACGCGACCTCATGTCACTCGGTATGGGTGAGCTGCCCGAGGAGGCTGCTAAGGACCTCGATTTACAAGAGGGCCTGGTGTTCGAGCCCGAACCGGAGCCCGAATCCGGACCCGCCACAACGTTCGTCGACGAGGATGCTGGGTCGGCGGTACCAGACCTCAGCGACCTGCTCGATTCTCTCGATGAACCTGAGCTCCACATTGCGCCGGTGTCCGACCAGGGTGAGAACGCGTTGTTTGGGGAGGAGGAGGTGTCGGAACCGCATGCGGGCCCGTTCATCTCCACGGGAGACTTCGGGGATGCTGGTCGCGGGGAAGTGGAGCCGGATCTCTCGAGTGACATGAGCGACGAGCTGGGGGCACTGACTGGAACACGGAGAGCTCGTCCGCAGGTGAGCGTGAGCAGTATTCCGGATTCGGGACACGTTCCCGGCCTCCGCAGAGACGAGGCGGTCAGTAAGGCGCTCGTGATGAAGATCATCGACGGACTCAAGAAACTGTGACGGAGGGTAGGACAGCCGGATGCAGTCTGTGAAAGTAGTGGTCACCGGTCCGTTCAACGCGGGCAAGACGACCTTCATCAAGTCGGTGAGCGAGATCACGGTGCTCTCAACTGAACGCGAGGTGAGCGATTCATCTGCAGGAGGCGAGGAGACCACGGTCGCGATGGATTTCGGGCGCATTACTATCTCCGAAGATGTGGTGCTCTACATCTTCGGCACGCCCGGTCAGGAACGCTTCTCGTTCATGTGGGAGACGCTCTCCGAAGGTATGCTCGGATTCGTCCTCCTCGTCGATGCGGCCGATGAGACCTCACTCGCGGATGCCACCTCGATTATCGGCTTCTTCCGTAGCATGTCGTCTGTACCCTTCGTCGTCGCTGCGAACAGGGTCGGCACGTCCGACGGCCTCGATGAACTTCGCGAGCGGCTTGGGATCGAGGAATCCATCGAAGTGCTCGCCGTGGATGCGCGCGACAGAGAGTCCGTGAAGCACGTGCTCCTCGCGCTTCTCTACCGCATCCTGGAGAGCATGGAGTGACCGGTGAACCTAGAGCTTCACGCGCCGGCCGCATCGCTCTCGCTTCTCGGTCTGATGGGCCTAATAGCGTTCGTGCGGGTGCGTGCGCTGATGAAGCGTTACGGTGCGGCCGAAGTCTTACCCGAAACAACCGCTGCGGAGTCTCAACCCTGGTGGACGTCACACCTCGATGACTACACGAAAGGGTCTCCTCCTGGGCCTGAGGTATGCGGGGGGGAGCCGGCTCCGTGTCATGAGGAGTATGAGATGACGGCGCCGGTCGAACTCTGGTTCGATGAAGTGCGGGTTGCGGTCCGGCCCGGCTCGGATACGGATGCGCGCTTTCAGCGATTTGCGGCCGTACTGTTCGAGGAGTTGAGATCGGCACGTGCACGGCCGTGACGGGCATCGTCCGCATGTTGAGGATGTCGTACCATGGTTGTGATGCGTCGCTCGTCGGCATGGGTTCGGTGGGTACACGGTCGTCCTGAGAGGGCGTGACGGTGGCAGTGGCAGAGGCGGGACAGCGACTCGGCCAACTACTGATGCGCGCGGGGGTCGTCACCGAGCGCCAGCTCGCCGATGCGCTCGAAGTCCACAAGGCGACCGGAGAGCGTCTGGGACGCATCATCGTGGATCTCGGATACGCCACGCAGGGAGCGATTCTCTCCGTGATGGCCACCCAGATCGGCATCGAGTACTTCGACTTCACGGTCACCAACCCCGATCCCAATGCGGTCGCGGCAGTGCCCAGGGAGCTCGCCGAGCGGTACACACTGATGCCGATCACCATCGCCGATGGCGTGCTGGTCGTCGCGATGGCCGATCCGCAGAACGTGCTCGCGCTCGACGACCTGCGAATCATCACGGGACACGAGATCCGTGCCGGTATCTCCACGAAAGACGATATCCTGGGCGCCGTCGAGGAGTACTACAAGATCGCCGAGCGCTCCGACCCCGGTGACTTCATCGGCTCTGATGACATCGACGACGCCGAACTGGAGAGCTTGACCGGTGTGGCCACCGATGCCCCGATCGTCAAGCTTGTGAACTACATCATCACCAAGGCCGTCAGCGAGCGTGCGAGCGACATTCATATCGAGCCGCAGGAGACCGACCTCAGGGTGCGCTTCCGGGTCGACGGTGTTCTGCATGAGGCGATGCGGAGTCCCCGCACCGTACAGGCATCCATCATCAGCCGCTTCAAGATAATGGCCGACATGGACATCGCCGAGACCCGCAAGCCGCAGGATGGGCACTGCGCGGTGACCGTGGCAGGACGCACGATCGACTTCCGTGTTTCCTCGCTCCCCACGGTCTACGGCGAGCGGGTCGTGCTTCGAATCCTGCGCAAAGACGCGATATTGCTGCAACTGAGCGACCTGGGCTTCCTGCCCTCCTCGCTCGAGCGCTTCGAATCCTCGTTCCGCAAGCCGTACGGAGCGATTCTCGTGACGGGTCCGACGGGCTCGGGCAAGTCGACCTCGCTCTATGCGGCAATCAATGTGCTTAACTCGCCCGACAAGCACATCATCACCGCCGAAGACCCGGTGGAGTACCGGGTTCCGGGCATCAACCAGTGTCAGGTCAACGTGAAGGCGGGACTGACCTTCGCCCGGGCGCTGCGCTCCTTCCTGCGCTGCTCGCCCGATATCATCCTCGTCGGCGAGATCCGCGATCAGGAGACGGCACGCATCGGTATCGAGTCGGCACTCACCGGCCACCTCGTGCTCTCAACACTCCACACCAATGATGCCGCGGGTGCTGTGACGCGCCTGGTGGAGATGGGAGTCGAGCCGTTCCTCGTCGCCTCGGCTGTCGACTGCGTCCTCGCCCAGAGACTCGCACGCCGCCTGTGCTCTTCGTGCAAGGATGAGTACGAGCCAAAGCCGCAAACGCTTATAGACGCCGGCTTTGCTGCCGATAACCTGCCTGAGAGGATCTTCAAGGCGGTCGGCTGCAAGAAGTGCGGCGGCACCGGCTACCTCGGGCGCATGGGTGTGCATGAAGTGCTTCTCGTGTCAGAGGAGATAGGCCGGCTCACCGTCACAGGGGCTACCGCCGAGGAGATCAAGAGGACCGCCATCGCGGAAGGGATGCTCACCCTCAAGCAGGATGGGCTCGAGAAGGTTCGGATGGGGGTCACCTCCGTCGAGGAGATTCTACGCGTCATCGTGTAGGCGGCCTCGGGGACTGACAGAGGGCCGTCTCGCAGGGCGGGACACCGGAACGAGGAGAGCTTCGATGGCTGTTTACAACTACGCTGTTCGCGACCGGGCCGGCAAGATCGTCAAGGGCTCCCTTGAGGGGGACACCCGGGAGGCCGTCGGCGCCAAGCTGCGGGAGATGGGCTACATCATCCTGGAGCTCGACCAGCAGTCTCAGTTTGCGGCGATGGGGCAGATCAGGATCGGGACCGGGGTAAAGGTCAAGGACGTCGCCATCTTCGCGCGTCAGTTTGCCACGATGATCAACGCGGGTCTCTCGCTTACGAAGTGCCTGAGCATCCTCGCCGAGCAGACCGAGAGCCAGGGGCTCAAGGACGTCATCCAGCAGGTCGCCAATGATGTCGAGGCCGGACAATCGCTCTCGGACTCGCTCTCGAAGCACCCGAAGGTGTTCCCGCCGATCTTCGTGAACATGGTGCGCGCGGGCGAGACCGGTGGTGTGCTCGACGAGGTACTCGTGCGTGTCGCCGACCACTTCGAGGCCGAGCAAGCTCTGAAGGGCAAGATCAAGTCCGCGATGACCTACCCGGTGGCCATGGGCGCGATCGTACTCGTCATCCTTACTGCCATGATGATCTTCGTGGTCCCGGTCTTCGAGGGGATGTTCGAGTCGATGGGCGGGGAGCTGCCGTTCATCACCCAGCTGCTCGTAAACGTGTCCGATTTCGTGTCGGGCATCGGCGGGCTCTTCGTTCTGGTCGGCACAGGCGTCGGCGTGTTTGCATTCCGGTACTGGACCGGCACTTCCAGTGGCAGGTTCATCTGGGATGCGACGAAACTCAGGATGCCGGTCTTCGGCGGCATGATCCGCAAGATCGCACTGGCCAAGTTCACGCGGACATTCGGTACGCTGGTCTCGGCCGGCGTTCCAATCCTGGGCGCACTGGACATCGTGGCCGACACAGCGGGTAACGAGGTCATAGCCCAGGCGGTGAAGAAGACGCGCTCCGCCATCAAGGAGGGCGAGACCATCGCCAAGCCGCTCTCCGAGTCGAAGGTGTTCCCCTCGATGCTCGTCCAGATGATCGCAGTGGGCGAGGAGACGGGCGCGCTCGATGCGATGCTCAACAAGATCGCCGACTTTTACGACGAAGAGGTGGCGAACGCTGTGGACGGACTCACGTCGCTCATCGAGCCGCTCATGATGGCCACGCTCGGTCTCATAGTCGGTGCCATGGTCATCGCGCTCTATATGCCGATGTTCCAGATTATCACGCTCATCAACTAGGCCGTGAACCTGATTCAAGAAAGCGGCTAAAGTCCCGCACCTCCTCGCCCGATAACACGTGTGAGAGGAAAGAGGGTGGCCGCCTCGAGGGCAGGCCACCGCTAATCCCGAAAGGGAGAAGGAGGTGCGGGACATGAGGATGTTCCATAGAAGGGATGAGGGCTTCACCCTCGTCGAGCTGATGGTCGTCGTTCTCATTATCGGTATCCTTGTCGCAATCGCTATCCCGGTGTTCAATGCTGCTCGCGGCGCCGCACAGGAGCGGACCTGCCATGCGAACCAGCGCACGCTCGAAGGCGCCGCCCAGACGTGGGTCGCCAGTGAGGTCGGACGGAATATCGCGGATCTGGACGCCGGCGGGGTCGCTACGCTGGTGGCGGATGGCTTCATCCAGACGAGCCCTCTGTGTCCGACGAGCGGTGTCGGCCCGTACGTGCTCACTGCCGGTGTGACGGTCTGCCCCGATGACGCCAATACTGGGCACGGTCACTTCCAGTAGGTCTCCAGATGACCTAGCAGCTTCGGCAGAGAAGGCCGGCGGGAGACCGCCGGCCTTCTTGCTGTGTATGGCATGTGGACGGTCGCGGCGGTACTCTGGAGCCGACATCATCGATCCCTACCGACTCCGGAGGTCCCAGTGCCGCCGCTCCCGACGTGGGCGTTCGCATCCGTCATGACCGTCCTCGGCCTGCTGTTGGGCAGCTTCGCCAACGTCGTGATATGGCGCTTCCCGAGGAG
>JACUUN010000227.1 GCA_014859265.1 Coriobacteriia bacterium | reverse complement strand
TGTTGCTCCTATGTCAACCCTACACCGCGACGCAGACCGGGTCAGGTGTGAAATCGACAGGCACGACGTCAGCGGACCGCGCCCGCTCTGCCCGGACCATGGTCTTGTAGAGCGTGCGGGTGATGTGGCGCTTCAGGCACCGCAGCGCCTCCCTGCCGCTCATCCCCTCGGCGCGCTTGCGCTCCACGAACGCTATCGCCGGCGGATGCATGCGCGCTTGGGTGACGGCGATGATGTGGATGGTGGCGTTGAGCTTCCGGTTGCCCGTGCGGTTCAGGCGATGCCGCTCACTCTTGCCCGAACTCACTGCGAGCGGAGCGGTACCCACATGCATCGCAAAGGCGGCCTCTCCGCGAAAGCGATTCGCTGATGCGGTCTGTCCGACGAGCTGGGCGGCGGAGAGTGCCGAGCAGCCCGGTACCCCCATGAGCTCGGGCGCGAGCGTGCGCATGTGCCCGCGGATCTCGCGCTCGAGCCGCCTGATCTCTTCGGTGAGCTCGCGGCTCCTGCGTACCTGGTCGAGCGCGATGCGCTGACGGGTGCTCTCGGGAAGCGAGCGCAGTACCTCGGCCAGGCGGTCGAGCCACACGTAGCGGTCGAGCACGCGCGGGGGCAAGTCGAGTGCGACCTCGAGATCGTGGCAGTTCCAACGCAGGCGCTTGATGATGCGCCGACGCTCTCCGACCAGGTCGTCCCGGTGATCGACGAGCAGGCGCACGTCGTGTTCGGGGCCGGCGGGAACGGCACGCGGGAGAGAGGGCTCGCGCAGGGCGGCGCGAGCCACGCACGCGGCGTCGATGGGGTCGGACTTGCCGTAGGTCCTCGCCGAGGCGCGTGCGCCGGCCATCAACTTCGGCGGGACACGCACCACGTGCTCGCCGTGAGGCAGCAGATGGCGCTCGAGTCGGCCCGAGACGTGCCGGCAATCTTCGATGGCGAAGCAGCGCTCGGAGTCCAGCGCCCGCGCCCACCTCAAGAGTTCGTCGTGTCCCTCTCCGTCGCAGGTCACCGTCCGCTCTCCCAGACTCACCCCCGTCGCGGCGTCGAGCGCCACCGCGGTGTGGGTCTTCATGTGCGGGTCTATCCCGACTACGATCATTGCTGAGTCCCCTTCCGCCGGATGCCAGACCGATCGGGGGGAACGCCGACGGACACGCCTTAACGGGGGCCTCTAGGCCAGGCTCCTATCAGGTCACGACGGCGACCCCTCGAATCCGGCGGCGGGGGACGTAACAGCTGGCGGTCAGCCCATCATCGGCGACAGATGCTCGGGTGGGTCACCACACCGCCGGATCCGAGGCTACCCGACCACCGTCGGGCATCCCACCGGGGCAGAGTGACATTAATGACGCC
>JACUUN010000226.1 GCA_014859265.1 Coriobacteriia bacterium | reverse complement strand
AACCCGCGCATCCTTAGTGTCAGTCTGCCCCCCGTGGGATGCCTGACATCCGTCAGGTAGCCTCGGTTCCGGCGGCGGGGTGACCCGCCCGCGCATCTGTCGCCTCTTGCTGGTTGACCTATTGCTGTTACGTCCCCCGCCGCCGGGACTCGAGGGGTCGCCGTCGTGACTTCATAGGAGCCTGGCCTAGAGGCCCCAGCTAAGGCGTGTCCGCCGGCGACTCCCGCCACATGCACCCGGCGGAAGGGGACTTGGAGATGATCGTAGTCGGCATCGACCCGCACATGAAGACCCACACGGCGGTGGCGATCGACGCCGCGACGGGGGTGAGCCTGGCAGAGATGACGGTGACCTGCGACAGGGCCGGGCATGACGAACTCCTGAGCTGGGCGCGGGCTCTCAGCGCCGAGCGCTACTTCGCCATCGAGGATTGTCGGCACGTCTCGGGCAGGATCGAGCGCCACCTGCTGCCCAGAGGCGAACGCGTCGTGCGGGTGCCGCCCAAGATGATGGCGGGAGCTCGGGCCTCGGCGCGCACCTACGGCAAGTCCGACCCCATCGACGCGGCGTGCATCGCACGGGCGGCGCTGCGTGAGCCGGGCCTCCCGCACGCGACTCTCGCCGGACCCGAAGCGGACCTGCGACTACTCACCGACCACAGAGACGACCTGGTCGCAGAGCGTGCGCGCATCATCAAGAGACTGCGGTGGCACTGCCACGACCTCGAGGTGGGACTCGAGCTGCCCGCGCGCGTGCTGGACCGCTACGTGTGGCTCGACCGCCTCGAGCAGGTACTGGGCGCTCTTGCCCCCAGCATGCGGCAGCGCGTCGCGCTGGAGCAGCTCAAGCGCTGCCGCGAGCTCACTGCCGCGGTGCGCGGACTGGAGCGCGAGATCCGCACCCTCGCGGCCGCGCTCGCACCGGAGCTCATGGACATCCCGGGGTGCTCGGCGATCTCGGCTGCCCACCTCCTCGGGCAGACCGCCGGGGCATCGCGCTTCTCGGGAGAGGCTGCCTTTGCGATGCATGTGGGTACAGCGCCCCTGCCCGTGTCATCAGGCAAGTCCGAGAGGCACCGTCTCAACAGGACCGGTAACAGGTGCCTGAACTCCACGATCCACATCATCGCGGTCACCCAGCTGCGGATGCACCCGCCGGCGATTGCCTTTATCGAGCGCAAGCGCGCCGAGGGGATGAGCACGCGCGAAGCCCTTCGCTGCCTCAAGCGGCACCTGAGCCGGGTCGTGTTCAAGACGATGCTGCGCGCCGAGCGAGCGCGAACGGCCGAGGTGATCGATGTGGACTTCGGCCCCGCCGCGATCGACGCCGCTGTGTAGGGTTGACATAGGAGCAACA
>JACUUN010000225.1 GCA_014859265.1 Coriobacteriia bacterium | reverse complement strand
GGTATCGCCGGCAACGCTGTAGAAACCCGCAGGCTCGAGGTAGTCGTCAACCAATCGACGCACCTGCTCGACAAAGCGATTCTCGACCTCCGATACGTGCGTCATCGCAGCAGATGTAGCCAGATCCCCCGTGGCCTCCTTCTGCTGGATGTAGTAGTCAAGCAGTTGCGGAAAACGCTCGATGACCAGCGAGAGCGCGGCGTCTACTTCCTTCCGAGTGGCCTTCGGGCCGACAGGGAGCACACGGAGCATGTAGTCGTTCACCTGCGCGCGCAGCCCCGCGTCAGGCAGGGCACCGGCAATGCCCGTCACCCGATTGAGCAGGTCGCCGCGGTTGATCCATGTCTCGTCCTTGGTGAGGATGTCCTTCGGGGTCAGGAGTACGAAGTCGAGTCCGTGGGCTGGCAAGACGTACCTCTTCGTGACCCAGCTTCTGGTCTCATAGTTGAAGCTGGCCTTCGCGATTGCGAACTCCTTGAGTAGAGCAGCGTCAACGTACTGTGCCGAGAACTCCTGCGTATACTCGGCCAAGTAGCCCTTGATGAGGTTGGTCGTGAAGTCACTAAGGTTGTCACGTCCGACACCGCTCTTGATCAAACAGAGCTTCTCGATGTGGCTCGCCTGGGTGAGCGTCTCGCTGCCGAAATCGGTGAACACCGTGCGGAAGTTCTTATGCAGTGCTCGCGCGAAGTCCACACCGAGGCCATGACCGCCGTTGCCGGTCTGGGAGTAGCCGAACCAGTTTTGCCTAACCTCCGGGAAGGTGAACCACATGTCCCGGAGTGCAGTTGAAATCGGGTCTCCGAGGGACACATTCTTCAGGAAACGCATGTAGCGGATGATTTCGTCATGCAGACCGCGGTAGACAGGATTCTCGCTGTTGAAGAGCAGAAACGGATCCACAAAGAGCGGGAGGTCGTTGACCAGAGAGATGTCGAACGCGCCGTAATCAACTAGCGCCCCAGGCGACACCCCGAAGTAGTCAGAGAAGTAGATGTCCAACGCTCCCCCAAACCGCCGTTGTGCCTAACCCATGAATGAGCAGTCTGGATAATCCCCACATCGGAGATCATCGTTGCCGCACTCCGTCTTCGACGACCCTACCACTCCCACACGTCCGCCTTCACGCGCTCGTAGTTCGCGTCGAGCTCCGGCCCCATCAGCACGAGCGCTGCGATCCGACGCACCATCTCGGTGACGTATCGCGCCTCTTCCGGCCGCAAGTCCCGCCCGAGCAGCGCCCGCTCCCGATACGACAGCCACTTCTTGATCACCTGGTACCCACCGATGGTGTAGCGCCACACGCTCGCCGGCACACACCGCCAGTACGCGACGTCGTTCAGGTACACGTCGAAGCACGTCTCGCCGAGGA
>JACUUN010000224.1 GCA_014859265.1 Coriobacteriia bacterium | reverse complement strand
CGAGTTGCCTCACCAGAAATGTCGTCCAAACGGAATCGTTGCCTCACGTAAGGATGTCGTCGAACGGCTAGCGTCGATCTCGTCGGTTCGATCGACGGCGAGGAGGCGCAAACGGGGTGCCTTTGACGATGGCGGAGAAGCACGCGGTGACACGGAAGCTCGCCGAGAGATACCGGCGGGCGGCCAGAAGCGAGAAGGGCGAGATCCTGGACACGCTGATATCGATCACGGGGTACAGCCGCGACCACGCGGCACGGCTGCTGCGCGCGGGACCGTCGCCGAAGCGGCCGGGGAAGCAGAGGCGTTCCCGCCCGCGGACCTATGACGCCGAGGTGCTGTTCGCGCTTCGGAGGATCTGGGCGACGCTCGACGGGGTCTGCGGCAAGCGGGTGCACGCCGCCCTGCCTGAGATGGTGGTGGCGATGGAGAGATGCATGGAACTGAGCGTCTCGCGCGAGGTGCGGACCAAGCTGCTCGCGATCTCGGCGGCCACGATCGACCGGCTGCTCGCGCCGGACCGGGCCAGGCTCTCGCTCAAGGGCCGTCCCGGGACCAAGCCCGGGACGTTGCTCAAGCACCAGATACCGGTGCGCACCTTCGCCGAGTGGAACGACGCGCGGCCGGGCTTCGTCGAGATCGATCTGGTGGGGCATGAGGGCGGGGTGCTCCGGGGCGAGTACTGCCAGACGCTCGACGTGACCGACGTGGCCACGGGCTGGACCGAGACGAGGGCCGTCAAGAACAAGGCGCAGGTCCACGTCTTCGCGGCACTCAAGGAGGTCCGGGCCGCCCTGCCCTTCCCACTCCTCGGGATCGACTCCGACAACGGAAGCGAGTTCATCAACAAGGAGCTGTTCCGCTACTGCCAGGACAGGCGCATCACCTTCACCCGCTCACGCGCCTACAAGAAGAACGACGGCTGCTACGTGGAGCAGAAGAACTGGTCGGTGGTGAGGCGCAACGTCGGCTACGCGCGCTTCGACACGCCAGAAGAGCTCGCGGTCCTAAACGAGCTCTACGCGGTGCTCAGAGAGCACACGAACTACTTCATGCCGTCGGCCAAGCTCGTCTCAAAGACCCGTGACGGCGCGAAGGTGACCAAGCGCTACGACACTCCGAAGACACCGTACGCTCGCGTGCTGGCCTCCGAGCACGTGACCGAGGCGGCCAAGCGCCGGCTGACGCGGCACTACGAGCATCTCAACCCGGTTGCGCTCAAGCGCCGGATCACCGACCTGCAGCGCCGCCTCTACGAGCTCGTCTCACTCAAGGAATCGATCAGAAGAAGGGAGGTGGAGGCACCCGATCTCGACGACATCTATGATGAGTCAACGAAGGTGACGTTCGACGACATCCTTACGTGAGGCAACGGG
>JACUUN010000223.1 GCA_014859265.1 Coriobacteriia bacterium | reverse complement strand
TGTGTGGTTGTGACCTAACAGGATACGGACGCGGAGCCCGGAGTGTCAACGCGTCGCGTTGCCTCACAAAGGATGTACTCGAATCCGATTCGTTGCCTCAGAAAAGGAGGTACTCGAATCGGCCCCTCGCCGATCGGGTCGGCGAAGGGGTTTCGGATGCCGCTGTCCATGGCCGAGAGAGATGCCATCACCCGCGAGATGCGCCGGCGCTACAGGAAGTCCCGCAAGACCGCGCGAGGGCGCATGCTCGATGAGCTGACCGAGTTGACCGGTTGGACCAGAAGCTACGCATCGAGGCGCTTGCGTGCGGAGCCGAGGAAGCGCACGGGCCCCGAGACCCGCGGACGTAAGAAGACCTACACGCGAGCCCTGCTCACCCCGCTGCGCAAGGTCTGGGCGAGCCTGGACTTCGCGTGCGGCAAGCGGTTGGCTGCCGGCATGGCCGACGCGGTCTCCGCGCTCGTGCGCGCCAGCGAACTCGTCGACGACCCGCTCGTGATCGAGCAGCTGTGCGCGATGTCGCCCGCCACGATCGACCGGCTGCTCGCACCCGAGCGCGCCAAGAGCTCTCTCAAGGGCCGGGCGACGACTAAGCCCGGCAGCCTTCTCAAGTCCCAGATCCCGATCAGGACCTTCACCGAGTGGGACGACGGACGTCCGGGCTTCCTGGAGATCGACCTCGTCGCGCACTGCGGGGAGACTGCCGCCGGCGAGTACTGCAACACGCTGGACGCGACCGACATCGCCACGGGATGGACCGAGACGCGCGCGGTGCGCAACAAAGCCCAGGTCCACGTGTTCGCCGCGCTCGAAGACATCGTGTCCGCCCTGCCGTTCGCACTACTGGGGATCGACAGCGACAACGGATCCGAGTTCATCAACCACGAGCTCAAGCGCTTCTGCGACGAGCGGAAGGTGACCTTCACGAGGAGCCGCCCGTACAACAAGAACGACTCCTGCCACGTGGAGCAGAAGAACTGGTCGGTCGTGCGGCAGAACGTCGGCTACGCGCGCTTCGACACGCCGGAGGAGCTCGCCGTGCTGAACGAGATCCACGCGCTCGTGCGCCTGCACACCAACTTCTTCATGCCCTCGGCCAAGCTCGTGTCCAAGACGCGCTCCGGCTCGAAGGTCACGAAGCGCTACGATACGCCTACGACCCCGTTCCGACGCGTCCTTGCCGGCGAACACGTCCCAGACGAGGTCAAAGCCGCGCTGACCGAGCAGTTCCTGACGCTCAACCCGGCGGAGCTGCGGCGGCGGATCGGCAAGCTGCAAGACGAGCTCTACGCCCTCAATGCCAAGAAGACCGCTCAACGAAAGGAGGTGGAGGCGTCCTCGCCTCGAGTACATCCTTTGTGAGGCAACGAATCGGGCG
>JACUUN010000222.1 GCA_014859265.1 Coriobacteriia bacterium | reverse complement strand
CACGGCCTCAATGAAGCGGCTTTTCTCGGACGTCGTGGCTGCGGATGTGCCGCGGAGGCTCTCAATCGCGGCGCGAAGCAGCATGTCCCAGTCGCTTCGCTGCAGACCGACCTGCGCCAACGCCTCAGGCGCGACGTCCGGAAGCCCCGTCAGCAGCTCCTTTGCCTTGTTGATGTCAGAAGACCTCAGCGCGTGCCTACAGGGCAGCACATCCGCTGCAGACTGGGACTCCCTCATTGATCACTAGCCTTTCCCGAACGGCGGCTGCGAGCGCGGGCAGCAGGTACTCACGACCGATCCACTGGACAACCGGAACGCAGACTGCATCTCCGAATCCGAACAGCGCTTGGCTCTCCGTCACCGAGTCGAGCCGGTAGTCGGGCACGCCCTGCAGCCGGGCGTACTCGCGTGCGCTCATCCATCTGATCCGCAAACCACCTGCGCCCGCCTGGACGACCGCCTGCTTGCTTGAACCCCCGCGCGCAGTGCGGAGGCATCCAGCTATCGCGTCTCTTCGGACTTCCCAGACCGGTACACCGTTCCTAGTGCGCCGGTATGCCGTCCTCCACTCAACCGCAGGAGCGCAGCGCAACTCCTCAACTCTCGCCCCCTGCAGCGGAGACAGGGAATCGACGAACGCCTTTGTGCGCTGAGCATCCCACCACGCTGAGTCGTCGTCTGAAATGCGGTCAACAACGGAAGACAAGTGGACATCGAGAGTTGCAGGCAAGCGCACCGGGAACTCCTGCAGCATCAGGTCCGGATTCTGCGAAGCAAACTCTGCGAACCAGCTCGGCCTGGCCGCCGGTGTGGTATCGCTCTGATTGGCGGGCAGTGGCGCGGAGGACCCGACAATGAATACCCGCGGGCGGCTCTGAGGGACGAACCATCTTGCGTCTGCCAGAACCAGGTCGCATCGATACCCCAGCGCGTTGAGCTCCTCAATAGCGGCGCGGAGATCCTTGCCACCATTGGAAGAGAAGAACCCCACCACGTTCTCCAGCATCACTACTCGTGGCCTACGGTGTCCCATCTCGTCAAGTATCCGGGTGAACTGCCAGAACATCCCGGAGTGATCGCCGGTGAGTCCCGCGCGATTCCCGGCAAGTGAGAGGTCCGTACACGGGAACGACGCCGTGGCGATGTCAACATCAGGCACATGGTGGCCGTGAATGTCCCGAATGTCCCCCACGGTGAAGACCGAGTCATCGTAGTTGTCCGCAAATAGGCGGTGCTTCACCGGATCGATGTCGTTCGCAAAGATGACCTTGCACCCCTCACGCTCCAGGGCATGTCCAACGAGGCCGATTCCTGCGAAGAACTCCGCTACTCGCGGCTGCGACAATTGGATGCACAGTCCTTTCATGTTGCCCCCTCTAGTCTATCGTCAC
>JACUUN010000070.1 GCA_014859265.1 Coriobacteriia bacterium | reverse complement strand
TCGATCGTGCTCGACTTGAGGGGGCTTGGAGGGATTGACACGATATAGGAGCATCAGTAGCGCTACACTCGAGGAAGGTGGCTGGGCAGCCGCTCATCCGCAACAACGTTCGACAGAATCATCTACCTCAGGGGGAGTGATGCAGGGTCTTGAACCGGCTATCACCTGCGCGCAGACCGAGACGGCGCAGCGCTTCCTCGCAAGTGCATTCGATTCCGTTGCCGCCATGTTCGACAACCTCGAGGCCCTTCGGCGCCTGAGGAAGAGTCAGGGCCGCAACATCCAAGGCAGGCTCCCGGGGAATGAGGAAGACCTTCTGCGCGCCGCCGTTCTCTTTTCAGGTGCGGGCATGGACTCCGCCCTCAAGCGTCTCATCGAAGACTCGCTCCCGAGCCTCCTCGATGTCAGCCCGGACGCGCACGAGAAGCTCGAGGCGTTTCTGGCAACTCGAATCAAGACGGACGCCGCGCCCACCAGTCTCGCCCGCTACCTGGTGTCTCCGGTCCCGCGACAGGCGGTCATCCTCGACTACATCGCTTCGTTGACCGGCGAGTCTCTTCAGTCCGTCGAGCAGGTGGATAAGGTCGCCGGTGCCCTCGGTCTGAATGATCGCAAGCTCCGGCAGGAGATCACTGGGCTTCGCCCGCTATTCGTTGCGCGGAACCAGATCTCGCACGAGCTTGATCTCCAGCGAACTCAGAAGCAGGGCGATCGAAGCCGGCTCTCGCGCAAGCTCGGCGCGACGAAGTCATTGGCTCACACGGGGCTCAACACGACTCAGAAGATCATCAACGGTGTGGCGACTACGCTGGGCGGATGCTGACCGCATCTGTCGAACCCGGGGATCGAGCGGACGGCGAGAGGCGCTACACTCAAGCTAGGGGATGCGCCGCCGCTCATCCCCAAACCAGTTCGGCCGAATCCGCGTTCGGGCGGCGCGGTGCAGAGTAGATGGTGACGGGAGGCTCCGAATGGCACGTGCGGGACACGCCGTGGCGGTGCTTGCGACGCTGTTGGCCCTGTCGGCATGCGCACAACCAGCCTCGACGCCGAGTCCGAAGCCAAAGCCGTCTTCCGCTCCCAGGACAAGTACGGTGGTCAAGACGGAGATCGCGAGTGGCGTGGTCCTGTCGCTCGAGATGACCTCGACCACGCTCGTCGCTGGCTCATCGTACGAGGCGAGCGTGACGATTGCGAACGAAGGTCTCGCTGCGATGGAGATCAGCGACTGGGGCCCCGGCATCTGGATCACCGACAGCACCGGGCGAATCGTCCTCCAGCCGCGTCGTATCCGTCACCCGATTTCGCTCGTGCCCCTTGAGCCGGGTCAGAAGCGCCACGAGACAGAGACGTTCACCGTGCCCGCCCCGGGCGCCTACTCCATCCAGGCCAGCTGGCAGATCAGCGTCGAGCCACCCGTCGGTGACGCGAAGACGAGTCCTCTTGAGTTCACGTCTGTGGAGCCGTGAGCGGATCGGCCGAACAAGCGGATCGAGCGGACAGCGGACGCGCTACACTCAAGTGAGGTGGCTGGGCTGCCGCTCATCCGCATCAACGTTGATATGAGATGGCCGGTCAACCCGCGATCGCTCACGGCCCTCTTCCACGGGAGATCCGTGCAAGCGGGCGGGCACATGGGAACGGCGCTCGACCATGCTGATATCCGGGGATTTCAACCCCACATCCGGGTCGGACCGGAGCCTGCCTCAGACTAGACGCGCGCCTGCTTGCGTCGCATAACGTGATCGAGGATCTCTCCGGAGTGTCGCGCCCGCCCGCGTGCATCACTGCTGCCTTTACGCCGCGAGCTTGCCGGTCATGAGCCCCCACACGAACCCCGAGAGCTCCCGAGCGCACGCGACTACGGCGGTGTGCGCACCCTTCCTGCCCGCGATCTTTCGGTACGTGCCGTGAAGCCGGCACTGCGCCGCCCAGGAGTAGGCCACCACCTCGGGAGGCTGTGCCTCGAGCCGGGCTCTGAGCCTGCCGCGCACCGCCGGTGCGTGCCGATACGCCCAGGCGGCCTCCACGAGCACGCGGCGGATGTGCGGGTTGCCCGTCTTCGTGATCCCGCCTTGGTGCCGTGAGGCCCCGCTTGAGTGCTCGGAGGGCACGAGCCCGGTGAAGGCCATGTAGGAACCCGCCTCAGGGAAGCGGGCGAAGTCGCTAAGTCTCGGCGGCGATCGTCACCGCGGAGAGCGTGTCGATGCCCCGCAGCGCTCGAAGACGTGCCACGGAAGTGCCGAAGGGCTCGCCGCTTGCGATCTCCTCGATGCGACGGCCCATCGCGGCGAGCTGGGCGTCGCGCACGAAGTAGGCGGCGAGCAGCTGGGAGAAGGCCTCGGTCGCATGCGGCTCCTCGAAGACAAGCGCCCGAGCCCAGACCTCGAAGCGATGAGACCACCTGTCCGGCCCCGCCGGATAGCGCTTGCCGTAGCGAAGCAGGAAGCTGCGGATCCTCTGGCGCGCGACCCTGCGGTCGCGCTTGAGCTCCTCGCGCACGCGGATCAGGTCGCGGATGGCCTCTTCTGCCGGCGTCGGCACGCGCACGCAGGAAAGCTCGCCCGCTCGGTGCAAGCGCGCGAGGTTGCGCGCGTCGATCCGGTCGGTCTTGACGCGGCAGCCGGCGCGCCGCGGGATGAGCGAGGGCGCGATCACGTCGCAGGCAAAGCCGAGTGCGGTGATTAGCCGGTGCGCGTCGTAGCCGGAAGGTCCGGCCTCGTAGCACACGCGAGCGCTCGCCGGGTCCTGGCGGCCAAGGAGCTTGCGGATCGCCTCCGGGGTGTTCGGTATCACCCGCTCGTCTACCTCCGTGCCGCCCTCGCGCAGCACGGCCACCGCGATCGTGTCCTTGTGCACGTCGAGTCCGATGTGAGTAAGCTTGTCCATGGCCGGTCCCTCCGTCTGTCGGCGCCGCGGGCGCATTCCCGCGGACGATCCACGTTTACACGGAATGGACCGGCCATCTCATAGTGACTAGCAGCAACAACGCGCTGTGCGCTGCGGACAGACTCGTGACCTGGGGACTAAGAGACCGTACTCCTCAGCAGGTCACTGTGTCCTCCTGAGACTCGTTCTCCCGCATGTGTCCCGCACTGGGGTCCAATGCACGTGTTGGGCCTCTTACAGCCCGCCCCTTCACACTAGCAGAGTCCCATGTTCACAAGAACCGGAGCCGAGGACTAGGCTGCCCTCGACTCCGGTCCGGCAAAACGGGCCTTCTAGACGGCGGTCATCCCCCCGTCGACCACGAGCAGGGACCCAGTAGAGAAGCTCGAATCGTCTGAGGCTAAGAAGAGAGCAGCGCGTGCCATCTCCTCAGGCTCTCCTATCCTATGGATAGGTGTGTTCTCGATCATCGCCTTGACACCGGGATCTTGGAACAGATCCTTGGTCATGTTCGTCAGAATGCCCCCTGGACAGAATGCATTGACCCTGATTCCCTGAGGCGTGAACTCCGCCGCCAGCGCACGTGTGATACCGACGACGCCATGCTTCGATGCCGTGTAGGCAACTCCGCCGCCGTTCGCGACCAGCCCAGCGATCGATGCGGTATTGACAATCGCGCCCTTGCCCTGCTTCAGCATCTCCGGGATGGCGCGACGTGAGCGCAGGAACACGCCCTTGAGGTTGATGCTGATGATGCGGTCCCATAGCTCATCGTCCGTGTCCAAGGCCGGAGTGAAGCCGTCGAACACGCCTGCGTTGTTGCACAGGATGTCCAGCTTGCCGAACTTGTCGACCGTGCTGGAGACTACTCGGTCGACATCATCGGGATTGGAGACATCGCCTGTGATCGCTAGCTGCTCTCCACCGGCATCCATGATCATCTTGGCCGTCTCCTGGACAGACTCTCCGTTGTAGTCGGCTACGGCTACCTTGGCACCCTCCTCGGAAAAGAGGAGGGCTATCGCGCGACCGATGCCTGATCCAGCGCCGGTCACGATGGCTACCTTGTCGTCATTGAATCTCCAATCAGTCGCCCGCTATCCGAGCTACTGCGATACGAATCCTCCGTCGACGGCCATGTTGTGACCGGTGACGAACGAAGCGCGGTCCGAGCAGAGCCACACGACGGCCTGGGCGATGTTGTCGGGCTGGCCCATGATCCCCATGGGCGTTCCTGCTACGAGACCCGCCTCCAACTCCGGCGTCGCCTCGACGAGACGCTCCACCATCGCCGTTTGGATGACGCCCGGACAGACCGAGTTCACCCGGATACCAGCCTGCGCATACTCCAATGCGGCCGCCTTGGTCATGCCGTTGACGGCCCACTTCGACGCCGTGTACGCGGGAAGCCCCTGGAAGCCAACGAGCCCAGCGATGGAGGCGGTGTTCACGATGGCTCCGCCGCCGCCCGCGAGCATCTGCGGGATCTCGTACTTCATGCACAACCAGACGCCTTTGAGGTTGATGGCGATGACCTTGTCAAAGTCCGCCTCAGCGTAGTCGGCGGTCGAACTCATCGGACCCTCGATGCCCGCGTTGTTGTGTGCATAATCCAGTCTGCCGTAGGTGTCCACCGCGAACTTGACGGTGGCCCCGACGTCTGTCGCCTTCGAGACGTCGCACTTGACGAACGCCGCTTCTCCGCCAGCGTCCTTGATCATCTTGACGGTCTCTTCGCCACCATCGACCACGATGTCCGCCACTATGACCTTGGCGCCCTCCTGCGCGAACGCTATCGCAGTGCCGCGTCCGATGCCGGAACCCGCCCCCGTGACTAGCGCTACTTTGCCATCTACGAGACCCATCCCTTACCCCTTTCTGCCTTGGCGACGGCGTGACGCCGACGCCGGTCGACCGAAACGTATATGCAGGAATGTAACCGTTGGTTACCGATGCTGCAAGCGCCGAGGAGGCACGCAGACGATGTGCTACGGGCCGGAGGAGGTGCGGTGCTCAGTGAGTCTCGCTAGCACTTGCTCCACATCGCGGCGAACCTCGGACATGTCTCGATCCTTGAGGTCGGCCACGTGCAGAAGCCAATCTTCGAACAGCGTCCACCCCACGATGAGTGCGACGACAACTGCCATGGCGAGCTGAGGGTCGGCCATAGGTACGTCCTTGGACCGCTGAGCGGACAGAGCCGCTTCGAACTCCTGGACCAGTCGGTTGGTGACCAGTGACTCACGCTGTACTTCCTCGCCCGGCACGCCATCGATCAGCGCCTGGGCAACCGCACCGATGACGAGCCTTCGGTCAAGGCTGTCGCGGAAGACTCGGGCGACGAGTTCCTGGATGTCCGTTTCTCCATCGAACAACGGCTGCATCTCGCTGTCTGCTCGCTCCAACACGTCGCGGATGAGTTCTTGCTTGGAGCCGAAGTAGCGGTGGACGAGAGTATGGCTGACGCCTGCCTGCTCAGCAATCTCCCGAACGGTCACTGCCGATGGCGGGCGATGTGACAGCAGCTCCGTTGCAGCATCGAGGACCGCCTCCTTCACGTCCTGGCGACCGCTTGGCTGCGGATACGCGTGCCCTTCGGCAGTAGACATCGGGCCAGTATCGCCAGCCATGCGCATCCTTCCGTGAGGTGTATTCCACTCCCATCGTGACACACACGGTCCCACGGGGCATGGCCGCTTCCTCAACACTGGGCACGAGAGCGTCGAGTGACGGCCACGCACCTGGATGACGACTCAGGGATTGTCACTCCCTTGGTCTGCGAGTATCGAGGTGCTGCTAACCAGCGGATTGAGCAGACTCGGGCGCTCGGACGCTGGACTAGATCGCAGCGGTGAGTCTGCGCCCGGCAGCTCATCCGCTCAACGACTGATATGAGATGGCCGGTCAACCCCTGCTGTCCTACGGCCCTCTCTGCCGAGGAGCCGATGCAAGCGGGCGGGCACATGGGTTCGGCGCTCGACCATGCTGATATCCGGGGATTTCAACCCCACATCCGGGTCGGACCGGAGCCTGCCTCAGACTAGCTAGTGCGCGCGCTTACCGAAGTCGCATAACGTTGTCGAGAATCGCTCCGGAGTTCGGCGCCCGCCCGCTGGCACGACGTCCACCTCGCCATCGCCGTGTTGCCTGTGGAAAGCCCCCAGACGAAGCCCGCGAGTTCACGAGCGGTGGCGACGACAGCGGCGTGCGCGCCCTTGCGCGCCGCGACTCTGCGGAACGTGCCGTGGCACCTGCACTGAGCAGCCCACGAGTACGCCACGACCTCAGGCGCCTGCCCCTCGAGGCGGACCTTGAGCTTGCCGCGCACCGCCGGGGCGTGGCGATACGCCCAGGCGGCCTCCACGAGCACGCGGCGGATGTGGCGGTTGCCCGTCTTGGTGATCGAGCCCTGGTGGCGGGAGGCTCCGCTGGAGTGCTCGGAGGGGGTGAGCCCGGTGAAGGCCATGTAGGCACCCGCGTCCGGGAAGCGCGAGAAGTCGCACGTCTCGGCGATGATCGTCATCGCAGTAAGCGTGCCGATGCCGCGCAGCGCGCCCAGCAAGGCCACCGGTACGGCGAGCGGCTCGGTCCCGGCGAGCTCTTCTATGCGCCTGCCCATCGCGGCGAGCTGCGCGTCGCGCACGAAGTAGGCGGCGAGCAGGTGCTCGAAGGCCTCTTGTGCGCACGGCTCCTCGAAGCGAACCGCCCGGGCCCAGACCTCGAAGCGGTGCGACCACTTGTCGTTGGCGTGCGGGTAGCGCTTGCCGTAGCGGGTGAGAAACGACCGGATGCGCTGACGGGCGACGCGGCGGTCTGCCTTGACCTCCTCGCGCACGCGGATCAGAGCGCGCACGGCTTCTTCTGCCGGTGTGGGTACCCGAACGCAGGAAAGCTCGCCGGCGCGGTGCAGCCGCGCAAGGTTGCGGGCGTCGATGCGGTCGGTCTTGACCCGCACCCCTGAGCGTCTCGGGATGAGCGAGGGCGCGATCACGTCGCAGGGGTAGCCCAGCGAGGTGATCAGGCGGTGCGTGTCGTAGCCCGACGGGCCCGCCTCGTAGCAGATCCTCGTCGCCGCGACGTCACGATGCTTTCGTAGCAGCTTGCGGATCGCCTCGGGCGTGTTCGGGATCACCCGCTCGTCGACCTCCGTGCCGCCGGGCCGCAGCACCGCCACCGCGATGGTCTCCTTATGCACGTCGAGCCCGATGTGAGTACACTCGATCATGGCCGGTCCCTCCGTTTGTCGGCGCCGCGGGCCCATTCCTGCGGACGATCCACGTATACACGGAACGGACCGGCCATCTCATAGTGACTAGGTGTACAGAAGGGCGTGCGGCGGTAGCGTTGGTGGTACAATCAGCGCTAGCGAAGGAGGTACCGCCAATGCCAACCGTTCCCAACATCGTTCCAATCAGTGACCTCCGCCAAGACGCCTCCGGCATCGTCAAGAGAGCCTCGGCGTCGGGCGAACCGGTGTTCATCACCCAGCGCGGTCGCGCCTCGGCCGTGCTCGTCAGCGCCGGCACCTACGAGCGCACTCAGCACGAGCTCGAAATCCTGCGGATGCTCGCGAAGGGCGAGGCGGACATCGCTGCCGGTGTCGGCTTCGACTTGGATGTCGTGATGGCGGAGGCGGACGCGCTACTGGGCGAGTCGTGACCCGTCGGATCCAGTTCACCCCACCCGCACGCGCACAGTTCCTCGCTGCTGTTGCCTACATACGGGCCGACAGACCCGGTGCCGCTCTGTCGTTTCGCCATCGCGTCAACGACGCGCTCTCGCACCTCACCGAGTTCCCTGATGCGGGTCGCATCGCGCCCGAGTTCCCCGACCTCAAGTTCCGCGAGGTCATCATCGTCGATTCCTACCGGTTCTTCTACCGACTTGAGAGCGAGACGATCTGGGTGGTGGGCGTATGGCATGGCGCACAGATTCCCGATATCCCAGACGACTCGGTTGACGGCTAGCCCGGAGATCGACCAGACAGCCGCTTCGCGGCCCATACCATCGATCGGCAGGCGGTGTCACGAGTCGCGCGTCGTCGATGAGGACTCGACGTGGCGGGTCGTATACCGGCTCGATTCCGATGCGGACATCATCGCCGATGTGTTCAAGAAGAAGACGCAAGCCACACCGAAAGCGGTGATCGAAGCCTGCAAGCGCTTCAGTTGTCCACTACGACGCGACCACTAGCGACAAGGGAGCGGACTGAGATGGACAAGACCAAGAGGAGCCGGGTCGAGG
>JACUUN010000221.1 GCA_014859265.1 Coriobacteriia bacterium | reverse complement strand
AGGAGCGCTGTTGCCTCATCGCGAGAAAGCATGTCCGGGTTGTTCCTAACGTTGTTGCGCGTCAGCTGCACCGCGCCGACGCACGTTTCCTAGCCGAGGGTACCTCACGGGGCGCGGTGTCTGCTGGACGCCCGGGTTAGGCACATCCGGCTCCTCCCCGAGCTTCGTCCGCGCAGGTCTTTCTGAGAGCGCGAATCTTGGAAGCGAGGGGATTGCGACTCCCTTTGAGGTTCAGTACTGGCGACAGTTGTGCAAGCAGCTCCGCCTCAACCCTCTCGGGGTCATCAACAGGGCACACGCCGACCTCGAGGTGTTCCAGCATCCACCCCGTCAGTCTCTGTTCCCCCTGAGCCTCAAACCTGTAGTTCGTGAAGTTGGAGCTGGTCTTCCCGTTGCCGCGCGGAACAGCAGTGAGATGAAGTTCGTCTTTCAGAAGGGCTCCGAGACTTCGCCGAAGAGTCGACCAGCCTGTGGATGTAGAGCTGAGATGATTGGCGTATTCGCGAGCGGCAAGGTTGCTCGAACGGCCGACGTAGACGGGGTCCTCCGAATTCAGCTCGAAGTCAGCGAGTCTGAGCGGCTCGCGGACGAACCAAGCGTAGACTCCGCCGGAAGCAATAGCAGACGCATCAATGGGCGAGCGCGTTCGCCTGATCTCGGATAGCGCGTCCATCTCCACCCCTGATTGTGCCTAACGTTGTGGCGCGTCAGCTGCAATACGCCGCTTCGCGCGCCTTACAATGCGAGGTTACCGCGCACGCGGCGTATTGTCTGCTGGACGCGCGTGTTAGATGCTGGCACTCACAGTGTGTGCGTAACCTTGCCGTCCTTGATGCTCGCGTACCCTTGCGCACCAAGCGCCTTCACTACTGCCGCTACTTCCTCATTCGAGAGCTCGTGCTTCTGGAAGTAGGTGGCGATGTGCCTCGCGAGCGTCTTGTCGGTGCGCGGTTTGGTGCTCTTGGGCTGACGCAGCGATTCGCCGAACACGCGCGCCCTGTCTTGAGCCGCCTTCTTGTGATTCGGTTTGACCTGCGGCATCTCTTCGATCGACGCGGAACGGGCGGCGAAGATGTGCCGCTCTTTCAAGTGCCGGATGAGCGGATCAAATCCGGTGTCCTTCGAGATGATGTGGACGAAGGCGGTCGGGTCTTGCGTTGCGAGTTCGCCGATGTAGAACGCGATGTGGAAATCGAGCGCGTTGGATCCGTTGCCCGACAGCTTGATGTACTGAGCGCGCTCGCCCATGCGCTGGATACTCGAGACTATGTCGTAGGACAGCTTCGCCTGGGTCGCTCCTACGAAGATGATGATGCGATAGGGGTCGTGCTCCACCGCCGCGAGCGACTTGGGTTGGACGCTTTCGAAGTCGACGAGCACGTAGTTCGTTCGCAAGTGCAAACCCCCGTCA
>JACUUN010000220.1 GCA_014859265.1 Coriobacteriia bacterium | reverse complement strand
AAGAGGATAGAATGACCTGAAGGCGTATTGGCCGCCGCTGATGCGCCCGACGTTATGCGCAGAGCCGGTAGGGCGGGGGTCCCGGTGGAGGTTCGTTCGCTCGAGTCGTCAGATCGTGAGTGGGCGGATGCCCTCGTTGCCCAGCACTTCGGCTCACCGCGTGTGGTGTCCCGCGGCCGCTTGCACGACACGGCCGCGCTTCCCGCGCTCATCGCGTTCCAGGAGGACGTCCCGGTCGGGCTGCTCATGTACCGCGTCGAGGGGGATGAGTGTGAGCTCGTCGTGCTGGTCTCGGAGCGCCCGCGCGAAGGCATCGCGATCGCTCTCGTGCACGCCCTCGTTGAGCATCTGCGTGTCTCCGGGTGTGCTCGCGCGTGGCTCGTCACCACGAACGACAACTTCGGCGCCCGGTCGTTCTATGAGTCGCTCGGCTGGAGGCTTGCGGCTGTGCACCACGGTGCCGTTACCCGCGCCCGCGAACTGAAGCCTGAGATCCCGGTATTCGGCGAGAACGGGGTTGCGATCGAAGACGAGCTTGAGTATGAGTTCGACGTGTCGCGCATAACCCGCGCGTCAACCTGACGCGCCACGGTTGACGTATCCTGAAGCCGTACGGCGCGCAGGTTACGCGCAAAGACGTTAGACAGCCAGTGAAGTCCTAAAGGCAGCACACGCTTGCCTGAGCAGGGGGGCACTTGTTCGGGGGTACCTGGTTCCCGCTAATCGGCACTCTGCTGGTCGTTGCCGCATCAGCCGTGCGCATCGCTCTTCGCGTGCCATGGCGCCGGGTGCTGCTCGAGGCCTTGTTCGCCGTCTATGTCCTGTTCGCCATCGACATGTCCTTGCTGCCGGTCAGATTCGACGCCGGGACGCGCGAGATGCACCTGGCCAGCTGGCCTTACTGGCAGCAATCGGTCAACTTCGTGCCGCTCCGAACGGTCGTCGCCCAGCTTTCGGCGGATGCTCCTCCAACCGCGGTCTTCCAGCTGTTCGGCAATCTCGCGCTCCTGATTCCCTTGGGCGTGCTCGCTCCGCTTGTGATTCCTCGGCTTCGTCACCTGCGGAGGTTTCTAGCTTTCGCGTTGAGCGTCGCGGTGGGGATCGAGCTGTTGCAGCTGCTCCAGAAGGTGGCCCTGATCGGCTGGCGGTCGATCGATATCGATGACGTCATTCTCAACACCGTCGGCGCGCTGCTTGGCTTCGGGGTATGGCGACTTGCAGCCGTGGTCCGGTCCCGGTTCGCGGATGGCGCTGCTGAAGACGCTCGACTGCTGTCTAACCCGGGCGTCAACCAGACAACGCCGTGTGGGGTAAACTCGGGCGGGGAGCGGGTGTAGGCGTTGCAGGTTACGCCCAAAGGCGTTAGGAACAACCCGGACATGCTTTCTCGCGATGAGGCAACAGCGCTCCTTGCG
>JACUUN010000069.1 GCA_014859265.1 Coriobacteriia bacterium | reverse complement strand
CGCGACACCCTCCCCAATGCAGCGGCCCGCTGTACCGCCATCGCTTTCGACCGCCCCGGTTTCGGTCTGACCGAGCGCCCGCTTCACGGTGAGTGGGACGGCCCGAATCCCTACAGCCCGACCACTCAGGCGGACCATACGATCGAGCTCATGGACGCACTGGGCATCGGCCAGGCCGTGCTCGTGGGCCACTCAGCAGGCGGAGCGGTCGCGGTGTTGGCTGCTGCGCGGCATCCCGACCGCGTTAGCGGTCTCGTGCTCGAGGCGCCCGCGATCTACACCGGCGGCACACCGACACCGCGATGGCTTCGGCCCCTGCTCGCGACTCCGCAGGGGCGCCGTGTCGGCCAGCTGCTCGTCAGGCGCACGCTCAGCGGTTCGGCAGGCGCCGACCTTGTGCGCGCTGCGTGGGCCGATCCCTCGGCGGTCACCGACGAGATCATCGAGGGCTACCGTGCGCCCCTGGCGATCCGCGACTGGGACCGCGCGCTGTGGGAGCTCACGATCGCCCCGAGACCGGATCTGCCCGCCGATGTGCTCGAGCAGATCGACTGCCCCGTGCTCGTGGTCGCGGGGACCGAGGACGGCGCAGTCCCCTACGAGGACAGCGTGCGGGTGGCCCAGACCCTGGGAGCACGGCTCGCGACGTTCGAGGAGACCGGACACCTGCCCCATGAGGAGCGCGCCGAGCGCTTCTCTACCGAACTCTTCCGCTTTCTCGACGAGCTGGACGACCGCGGCGTCCTTTGACGCTAGTACCCCCGGCGCCGTGCGCGCCTTAGTCGAGCAGTAGGTCCATGACCCGGTGACCCGGGTCGACGTAGAGCCCGGTGCCCCCCGCAGCGGCTTCGTCGTACGTCTCGGCACCGTTGCCCGCGATCCCAGGCCCGTGGAGCACGAACGGTACCGCCTCGCCACAGTGCGTCTTGAGCTCGACCGGAGTCGCATGGTCGGGCATGGCAAGGACGCGCAGGTCGTCCAAGGACCCTGCGATGCGGCCCACGACCTCGTGGTCGATCGCCTCGACCGCCGCGATCTTGCCCTCGACGTCGCCCGAGTGGGCGGCCTCGTCCGGGGACTCCACGTGCACGACGACGAGGTCGTGTTCTTCGAGCGCTTCCAGCGCACCGAGGGCCTGTGCGGCATAGTCGGTGTCGGGGCCGTCGGTCACCCCCGCTATCTGGAGCCGGTCGATGCCGAAGAGCACGGCGAGACCGTTCAGAAGGTCCACTCCCGAGGTCATCGCGGCGCGCAGACCCCGGCGCTCGGCGAAGGGCACGAGGCCGTCGGGTGCTTTCCCGGGCCAGAACGGCCACACGTCGGTCGGAGCGACGCCGGCAACGGACCGTGCGGCCGTGACAGGGCTGGCGGCGATCAGAGGACGGGCGCGCTCCATGTAGTCGAGAAGCAGATCGGCTCCCGGACCGTCCGGGAGGTACTCGGCGAACTGTTTGTCCGAGATATCGTGTGGCGGCGTATAGCGGGCTTCGAGAAGCTCGGGGTGGCCCTTGACGACGAGGATGTGGCGGTAGGCGATACCCGGGTAGAGCCGGAAGACGTCGTCATCGAGGTGAGACGCGAGCTCGGTAACGAGTGCACGTGAGTCCGCGGCCGGGATGTGCCCGGCTGCATAGCTCGCCATCGCACCGGCCGCCAATGTCACGAGGTTCAGGCGAAGCGCGACCTCGTCGGGTTCGAGGCGGATACCCATGCTCGCGGTTTCAATCGCCCCACGGCCAACGAAGTCGGCCACCGGGTCGTACCCGAGGATGGACGTGCACGCGGCCGATGAGGACGGTTCCGTGCCCTCGGGCACGGTCTGCGCGAGACCGAGCATGCCCTCGCGGGTCAGACGGTCGAGGTTGGGCATCGAGGCCGCCTGGAGCGTCGTCCGGCCACCGTACTCGGGGAGCGGCCAGCCCGCCGCTCCGTCAAGGATGATCACGCAGTAGCGCACCGCACCACTCCCCGTCTCGGGTACAGAAGAAGCGTACACTATCGGACCGCACCCGCACCGCACCTCCCGGAGGTCTCCATGGCAGACACATCAACTCCGACGCCGCCCACACTCCGTGGCGAACACGTCACGCTTCGCCCGCTCGAGGACGCCGACATCGAGAGCCTGGCCGCCGCGATATCCACTGACGAGAGCGCGGCACCCCGGTGGGGCACTGACCCCGGCACGGTCAAACGGTGGCTGACCGAGAAACGTTCGACCAACCTCGCAATCGACGTTGGTGACACGCTGGTGGGGGCGATCCTCTACCACGAGGAAACCGACCCGGACTACCGCTCGGCAGGCATCGATATCGTGGTGTTGGCGCCGTACTCCGGCAGGGGGCTCGGTCCGGACGCGCTGCGCACGCTGGCGCGCTACCTCTTCGAGGAGCGGGGTCACCACCGCATCAGCATCGACCCGGCGGTGAAGAACCACCGTGCCATCCGCGCATACGAGAAGGTCGGCTTCCGGCCGGTAGGCATCATGCGCCGCTACGAGCGCGGTCCCGACGGCGAGTGGCGCGACGGTCTGCTCATGGAGATGCTCGACGACGAGCTCGGCGGGTAGGACGCCTGCGGCGGCCGAAGCGCGGGTCGGGTATCATGCTCGCATGAACCACGTGACCACCTACCACGACACTCGCGGCGCCGACGGCTCGCATCCCACGTTCAGCGACGTGGTGATCGCCGGTATCGCGCCCGGCGGCGGACTCTACGTGCCCGATGCGCTGCCCTCGCTGACGCTCGATGAGATCCTCGCCTACACCCCGTGGCCGTACTGGCAGCGGGCAGCCGACATCTTCGTGCGCTTCGATGTGGACGTGGATGCGGAGCGCATCGGGGCGCTGATGCGTGACGCCTACGGCAGCCAGTGGTCAGACCCGCGCATCGCGCCGGTGACCGAGGTGGTCGCGGGAACCCACGTGCTCGAGCTCTGGCACGGGCCGACGAGCGCGTTCAAGGACATGGCGCTCCAGTGTATGCCGCTCTTCTTCTCCGAGGCGATCGCCGCCAAGCAGGCCGCCGGGACGCTCGCTGAGGACTTCCTCGTCCTAGTGGCCACCTCGGGAGACACCGGCAAGGCCGCCCTCGACGGCTTTGCAGACCGGCATCACACAGGCATCGTCGTCTTCTACCCCGCCGAGGGCGTGAGCGACATCCAGCGCAAGCAGATGGTCACCCAGCGCGGTGAGAACGTCGGTGTCTTCGGCGTGCGTGGCAACTTCGACGACTGCCAGAACGCAGTCAAGGCCGCCTTCGGTGATGAGGCGTTCGCCCGCGAGTTGCGCGAGGGCCACCGGCTGCTCCTCTCCTCGGCCAACTCCATCAACTGGGGTCGACTTCTCCCGCAGATCGCCTACTACGTGAGCGCGTACGCGGACCTCGTGGCGAGCGGAGGCGTGGCCCCCGGCCGACCGATGGATGTGTGCGTGCCGACCGGCAACTTCGGCAATATCCTCGGCGCGTACTACGCGAAGCGCATGGGGGTGCCGATCGGCCGCCTCATCTGTGCGAGTAACGAGAACAAGGTGCTCGCCGACTTCATCGCCACCGGCGTCTACGACATCTCCGAGCGCGACTTCGTGACCACGCCGAGTCCGAGCATGGACATCCTCATCTCGAGCAACCTCGAGCGGCAGCTCTACGAACTCACCCGTGACCCCGCGCGCACCGCAGAGTGGATGGCGTCCCTGCGCGCCGACGGCCGCTTCACGGTGAACCGCGAGACGTTCCACCACGTCAGGGAGCACTTCGCCGCCGACTCGGTCACCAATGACGAGTCGCTCGCGTGCATCAGGCGAGTGTGGGACGAGCACGGCTACCTGCTCGACCCGCACAGCGCGGTCGCGTGGGAGGTCGCCGAGCGGCTTCGCGGAGAGAACCCAGTGCTCGTGGTCTCGACCGCGCACTGGGCAAAGTTCGGCACCGACGTCTACAGGGCGCTGCGGGGAGTGGAGCACGCTGCCGAACTCCCGGCCGAGGTGGTGTCGCTCTCGGGTGTCGAGCTGCTGGCCGAGGTAGAGCGCATGGCGCCTGCAGGCGCGTGCGTGCCGCGTGCGCTTGCCGAGCTCGACGAAGCCGCCGAGCGCTTCACCGGTGTCGTCGACGCCGGCAAGGGCGGAGTCGAGGGTGCCATCAGGGAGTGGCTCGCCCGCGACTGAACCGGTCGCGAAGCCGCGGCCCTGCCCATGCGCCGACCCAGGCTCCCGCCGCCGAGCCACCCATACCCTCCTCTTGACCCGGATGCTACCCGGTGCGCCTGAGACGCACCATGAGTTTGTACCCGCCCGGAACCCCCGAAGCAGGACTGTTCAGAGAGTCGCAGGGCGCACGTTGGAGAAGTGACACATGTGGACGCCGAGGCATCCGAGCCCGAGAGAGCGTTCACGGCAGTATCCGCTGTACGAGGACGAGGTCGAGGTAGCGCCCGAACTTATCGCCGACCTCCCTGAGGACGCCGACGCGCTCAAAGCCCGTGCGCTCGGCCACAGCGATGCTCGATTCGTTATCGGCCACGATCTGCCCGATGACTGTGTGGTGTCCAGCCTCGCACGCGCGGTCGAGCAGCGCCTCCATGAGCGCAGTGCCAACGCCCTCTCTACGACGAGAGGGGTCGACGTAGATGGAGACTTCGACCGTACGGTGCCATGCGGGACGCGAGGCCCAACGGGTCAGCGAACCCCAACCAATCATCATACCATCTGACTCGGCGACCAGGACTGGGTGGCGGACGTCGTGACCCGCGAGCCACTCTAGCCGCTCCTCGGCGTCGACCGGTCGCGTGTCGAACGTCGCCGAAGACCCGGTCACGTACGGGTTGTAGATGTCCGCGATCGCCGCGGCGTCCGCGGGCGTCGCATCGCGCACGAGCGCCTTCATTCGGCGGCCTCCGGACGCTGCGCGGTCACCATCGAGTGCCAGGGCAGGTCTTCATGTGTCTGGACTCCGGAGAAGCCGGCACACCGCAGATACTCGGCGAGCGTGGACGATGACACGCGCACGGCTGCGGGCGGGCCCTTCGGGGTCTCGACCGGTGCCCAGTCGACAACGAGCACCCTTCCGCCGGGGCGGAGGATGCGGAAGGCTTCCGCATAAATGGCTTCGGGCTCTGCGAGCTCGTGATGCAGGTTGATCATGTAGACCCCGTCGGCTACGCCGGCATCCACCGGCACGGAGCTCTCCTCGGAACGCAACGGCACTACGCGCCCTGTGGCGACCTCGGCACGATTCTCCTGCATCCACGCGATCATCTCGTCGACGGTATCGACCGCGTACACAGTCGCCTGCGGGGCTCTCCTCGCAAACTCGGCAGCGAACATACCGGTGCCCGCACCGATCTCGACGAGCTCGTGCGGATCATCCAGGGCGAGCGCCTCCCACATGGCATCGGGCCTAAGCGTGTCCAGGCGCCCGGAATCGTTCAACTTCTCGAGCTTGGCCGGATCGAACTTAAGGTGGGCCATGTCTCCCTCTTACCAGGTCGCTTCTCACACTGCTCATACCCTACTGGGAGGTCACGCGTTCGCTAAGTGCATACTTTCTGCGGCCGTATGGAAACCGGCGTCTCCGCCACGATTGTGGCACGCACGTTGCTTGCACAATTTGCAGAGCAGAGCGACCCGCTCCTCTCCTCCCCCCTCGGGGGCGGGTATCGCCGCTCAGAACATAACAGGACGCGCCTCCCCCCTCGGCGCGTCCTGTTACTTTGAGCCCCATGTCGCGTGAACGAGGTGCCCCGACCGGATTCCCGGGTTCGCCTCGGCCTAGCCGAACCGCCCGGTGATGTAGGCCTCCGTGCGCTTGTCTCCCGGGTTCGTGAACATGGCCCGCGTCTCTCCTACCTCCACGAGGAACGCGGGCGCCTCCATGGTCTCGCGGAGCATGAACGCGGTGAGGTCGGAGATGCGTGCCGCCTGCTGCATGTTGTGGGTGACGATGACGATGGTGACGTTCTCCTTCAGCTCCGCGATCGTGTCCTCGATCTGCTGGGTCGAGATGGGGTCGAGCGATGAGGCCGGCTCGTCCATGAGTACGACCTCCGGCTCGGTGGCCAACGCCCGCGCGATGCAGAGGCGCTGCTGTTGGCCACCGGAGAGCTCGAATGCGTGCTTCTTGAGGTCCTTCTTGACCTCGCCCCAGAGCGCCGAACGTGTCAGCGAGCGCTCCACGACCTCATCAAGCTGAGCCCGCTTACGGATCCCTTGCGTGCGAGGCCCGTAGGCGACGTTGTCATAGATGGTCATCGGGAAGGGGTTCGGCTTCTGGAAGACCTGCCCGACCTTCGTGCGCAGCTCGACCGGATCGTACTCCTTGGCATACACGTCGACGCCGTCGAGGAGTATCCGTCCGCCCACGGTAGCGTTGCCGAGTTCGTCGTTCATGCGGTTCAGGCAGCGCAGAAGCGTGGACTTCCCGCAGCCTGACGGTCCGATGAGCGCGGTCACGGCGTTCGGCGGGATGTCCATCGACACTCCCGCGATCGCCGTCTCCACGCCATATGTCACAGAGACATCCTTCAGCTCGAAGCTGCCCCTGATCGTCTGCTGGTTCTCCGTCACCATCTCACCTTCCGTCGTTGCCTGGAACGCCATGCGGCCGCGAGGACGCTCAGGAGCGTCACTCCCGCGACGAGCACGAGGGCGGTCCCCCAGATGATGTCATCGGGGCGCCCGGTAACCTGGGTTGCCAGGATGTAGATGTGGTACGGCAGCGCCATCACGTCCGAGAAGATGGAGTCCGGGAGTTGCCGCTTGTAGTAGACCGCTGCGGTGAAGAGAATCGGCGCGGTCTCACCCGCAGCGCGTGAGAGACCGAGGATCGAACCGGTCACGATGCCGGGACCCGCTGCCGGCAGCACGATACGGTAGATGGTGCGCCAACGCGTCGCGCCGAGTGCAAGCGAAGCCTGCCGCAGGTCGCTCGGAATCTGCCGGAGTGCTTCCTCGGTGGCGGTGATGATGACCGGCATCGTGAGGCATGCGAGTGTGAGTGCACCGGCAAGTATCGACTTGCCGAAGTCGAGCAGGATGACGAAGAGTGCAAGACCGAACAGGCCGTAGACGATCGACGGCACACCCGCCATGTTGCTGATTGCGAGCCTGATGGCTCTCGTAGCCGGACCCCGGGCGGCATACTCGGAGAGGTAGATGCCTGCCGCCACGCCCACAGGCAGAGAGAAGAGCGCCGTGAAGGCGATGAGGTAGAGCGTGCCTACTATGACCGGGTAGATCCCGCCCTCCTTCATCTGGCCGCTGGGAGACTCTGTGAGGAACGCCCAGCTGATGCCCGGAAGACCGCGCACGACGATGTAGACGAGCAGGAAGAGCGCGGCCGCGATGATGAAGACCGCCGCTGCGCCTGTGATGCCGACAGCAAGCGTCTGGATGAAGCGGGCACGTTGCACGCGGGTCACCTGCGCCACCTCTTCCTCTGCTTCTCGAGGACGAGATCGGCCACGAGGTTGATGAGGAACGTGATGGCAAAGAGCACGAGACCGAGCGTGAACAGCACCGACTGATGGAGCCCGCCCTGGACCACGTTGCCCATCTCCGCAGCGATCGTCCCCGTGATCGTACGCACCGAATCGAAGATCGATCCGGGTATCGCGGCGGAGTTGCCCGTGAGCATCAGCACCGCCATCGTCTCACCGATCGCGCGCCCCATGCCGAGCATGACTGCGGCCAGGATGCCGGAGGACGCCGAGGGCAGGACGACCTTGTACGTGGTCTGCCACCGCGTGTTGCCGAGAGCGAGGGAGCCTTGCCTCAGGTCGTTCGGGACCGCATGCAGTGCGTCCTCCGAGATCGACACGATCGTGGGGGCGATCATGAACGCGAGTACGATCGCCGCTGTGAGCGCGTTGAGGCCGCTGTCGAGAACGAACGTCTCCTTGACCCACGGCACCACGATCGCGATGCCGACGAGGCCGTAGACGACCGACGGCACGGCCGCCATGAACTCGATGATCGACTTCGACACCTCTTTGATGCGTCCGCCGGCGAACTCGGAGATGAACAGCGCGGCCGCGATACTGACGGGCATCGATAGAAGCAGCGCGGTGAGGGTCACCGCAATCGACCCGAGGATGAGCGGAACGAAGCCGAACCTCGGCTCGGCGATAGTCGGGTACCACTCCAGGCCCGTCAGCATCGTCCAGAAGCCGACCTCGTCCAGCGCGCGAAGGGCGCCGAAACCGAGGAAGATGGAGATCGCGGCCAGGATAATGATGGCCGACCAGCCGTTGATCCCTATGACGGTCCGGACAACAGAGTCGGCCGCCCGGCTTTTGACCGGGCGACCGACGCGCTGCCTCTCGGAAGAGGG
>JACUUN010000219.1 GCA_014859265.1 Coriobacteriia bacterium | reverse complement strand
CGTCGCTGATGTAGGGGAGGCTCTCTCGCTCCTCGGCGAGACGTGCTACGACGTGTACCTGAACGACGTCGCGTACTGGCGGTGCGTGCCGGCGAACGTGTGGCGCTACACGATCGGCGGGTACCAGGTCGTCAAGAAGTGGCTGTCCTACCGTGAGCGCGCTACGTCACCGAGATGGTGCGTCGGATCGCCGCGCTCGTGCTCATGCAGCCCGAGCTCGACGCGAACTACGAGCGCGTGAAGGCTGACACGTGGGAGTGGGGGAACTGAGAGCGGGGGGTTGTCAGTCGAGGTCTGTATGATGGGATAAGTGCGTACACAGACTGCAGAATCATGGCTTGGGGGGAGTCAAGGAAGCGCATGTCAATCGAGAACAGGTTTGTAGCACAGCTCGACGATGTCCTTGAGGAGTACGAGCGCGAGGCCGCTTTCATCAACGAGCCCAACGGCGGGTATGCAGCCGCTCGCAGCAGTACTCGCTTTCTTACCAGGGCGCGTGCTGTGATTGAGCGGATAGCGGGTCCGGGATCAGCCTACCGCGATCAGTGCGACGATGTTCTGAGCGAGAACGCCGTCGAGGCGTGGAAGGCTAGTCGGTTGGTCGGAGTGCTCGAGTCTCTCCGGGCTGACGTCGCCGCGGGGTACCTAGAGGCAGTCTCGCAGCTAATCCATGGCGAGGTATTCGGTGACTTCCTCGATATGGCTGAGCATCTGCAGCACGAAGGCTACAAGGATGCCGCAGCGGTTGTTGCCGGAAGCGCTCTAGAGGCACACCTGCGGACACTGTGCGACCAAGCTGGAATCGAGCGCGAGTCCAACGGAAGGGTCCACAAGGCCGACCGAATGAATGCGGATTTGGCGCGCTCAGGCGTCTACTCGGGAATCGACCAGAAGAACGTGACAAGTTGGCTGGGTCTTCGGAATGATGCCGCGCACGGCAACTATGAGAGCTACACAGCGGATCAAGTGCGTCTGCTCGTCGCGAGTGTCCGCGATTTCATCAGCCCGGCATCCCGCGTGACCCCCCTAACGCGCGCATCGAGCAGATGGCGCGCCCCGTAAGGTATCCTCGGCTCGGAACCGCGTGTGGGCGCGCCACAGCTCATGCGCTACACGGTTAGCCAATCATCCGGAGACTCCATGGGCGAGTATCAGACCGCGTTCGAAGAGGTTCTTCACGACGCCCTGTACAGCGCCGCTGCAGACATGATTGCCGACAAGCTGTCACGCCAGGGGGTGAAGATGCGACCTCGGGAGAAGCAGCGGTTGGTTGCGCACCTCAAGGAGGACGCGGGCGACTCGTTCCTCTTCCGCCAGTGGCAGTGGTGGCGAAAGGATGATCTAACGGTCTCCGTAACAGAGGCAGAGACCCAAGAACTGCTGGATCGCTTCTCGGCCTTCCTGGAAGATGATTTGAGCAACGTAATCCTTGAGTCAACTGATCACATCTCTGTAGAGAA
>JACUUN010000218.1 GCA_014859265.1 Coriobacteriia bacterium | reverse complement strand
CTCGATGCAGCACATGTACAAGGTGCTGGCCACCGAGGACATCCCGCCCGCATGCAGCGTGGCGATCGAGTTCGGCGTGCGTACCTAGAGCCGCAAGCATCAGCCGAGAATTCTGCCACGACAGACGTAGCGGAACACGACCAGCTGAAGGGACCTTCATGCCCTAGTCCTCGATGTTGAACACGTACTTGCAGCGGGTCTCGCCGTACTTGCTGCAGCCGAGAAAGGCCTTGCCGACCCGCGCTCCGCGGTTCGCAACCCGGCGGACGAGGGGCGCGCCACAGCGCGGACACACATCCGGAGGGGTCACTGCGTCAGACTCGATTGGCGCGACCGCTATGGAGCAGGGCCCCGCATCGGGGTCCTGCTCCGCAGAGCGCTCAGCACGCGCAGTCTTCGATTGCTCAGCGAAGCGCGCGAATTCGTCCTCAAACTGAGCGCGGACCTCCAGGGAGAGCTGCGCGAAGAGCACTCGGGCCACGCGGTATGTGCGCTGCTGGTCGATGTGCTTCTCGGCATGGCGGAGGATCTCGCTCTCGAGCCACCTTAGGGGAACGACCCGGACGTAGTTCTCCCTCGTCTTCTTCACCCACGCGCTGTCTTGAACGTATACGAGCAAAGGTACAACGAACAGACCCGAGAGGTCGCCGCTTGACCATGCAACGAGGGACTCCTTGAAGTCCTTCGCATTGCGCTGCACCTGCTGAACATTCCTGCGATGCACGGGGCTACTGGTAGCATCCGGGACGCGCGCATTCGAGTAGTTCTTGGTTTCAACGACGAAGACTCCCGTGGGTCCGACGACGACATGATCGTAGTTCCACTTCGCCTGAACGCCCGTGTTGTTGGCGGGATGGTAATCGTGGAAGACGGCAAACGTGTCAGGCAGCGCATCCAGCACCTTGGCCGTTCGCATCTCCCCGGTGGCTCCCTTGGCCCACGGGTGGATATCGTCCCTCATCTCCTCGTAGACAGCCCTGTACTGCTTCCAGGTGACCGCCAGCCCAAGAGCGACACCAACGGCAGCCGCAAACCATCCCGACTCGCCGATTGCGTGCAGCAGAAGCGGTGTGATGATCGCCGCCATGATCAGGATGATCGCGAGCGCAAGAGACGCACGCTTCGCCGTCACGTGCCATGCGCTTTCGCCGGGAATGCCGATGGTGCAGGCCACTATGCCCCCTCGCTGCCGACCGTATGCGTTATCGGGCAGCGCGTGCCCTCGCTTGAAGGGACGGCTCCATTGCGAACTCTCTCACAGTCCCCGCGCGAGGCACTCCTCGACGGTTGTCGCCGATGACTCGCCAACGGTCTCCGTATGCACGGATAGAAGGGGTGGGAACCCGCTTTCCCCTCTCCTGCTATCCTCATCCCGAACCCACCCGCACCCTCCGGGGAGGCAGCGGTGCTCGTCTACCAGGGCCTCAAGTCCGACTTCATCGACGACGTCGAGCGCGACGT
>JACUUN010000010.1 GCA_014859265.1 Coriobacteriia bacterium | reverse complement strand
ACCTTCGGTCCCGACGTGATTGGTGAACACCTAGTGCTCGACGCCTTCGTCGTGTAGGACTCCGTCGAACTCGGGTGAACGCGTGGCCGGCGGATGCCCCACGCGACCGCGTCATCCGGACGCTCACCTCTCTCAGCTATGAAGTTGTCAGGTCGGGCAACCACATCTCGCTGCCCGCAATGCTTCCGGGGGCACCATTTCGACGATGACGCTCCCTAACCACCGGACCATCAAGGGTGCGACGCTGCGTCGCGCTTGCACCCTCGCGGGCATCGACCGCCAAGCGTTCTTGCGCGCCTACGCTGACGCGCGATAGCGCCCCGGGGCTAGTCCTGCTCTCCACCCACCGGCACGCCACTCTCGATGGCCAGCTCGGCCTCGGTACGATCCGCCATGTCAGCGAGCTCGTTCAGGCCGATCTCCTCGTCGGTGAGGTAGCAAGCCGGATCGGGCTCCCACAGGTCGCCGGTGGCGGCCTCGGCACGCACGCGGAAGTTGCCGCCGCAGATCGAGAGCCACGAGCACCGGGCGCAACGTCCCTTCACGTGCGGGCGCTTGTCCTTGAGCTTGGCCATGAGCTCGCTCTGCTCGGTGTCGCCGGAAACATCCGTCCAAATCTCGGAGAACGGGCGCTGCCGCACGTTACCCATCGAGAAGTGGCGCCAGAACTGGTCGGGGTAGACCTCGCCGTTCCACGAGACGCAGGCGATGCCGTTGCCCGAGGAGTTGCCCTGGTTCCACTGGAGGAGCTGCAGGACCTCCTCGGCACGCTCGGGGTCCTCCTTCAGGAGCTCCATGTAGACGAACGGACCGTCGGCGTGATTGTCCACGGTGAGAACCTCGGGCTCGAGACCCTTGTCGAACATCGCCTTAGTGTGATCCATGATCAGGCGCACGGCCTGGCGCGTCTCGGCGTGGTCAAGATCCTCCTTCATGAGCTCGGACCCGCGGCCGGTGTAGACAAGGTGGTAGAAGCAGGCACGGGGGATGTTCTCCTCCTCCATGACCTTGAAGATCTCCGGGATGTCGGCCCAGTTGCGCTTGTTGATCGTCATGCGCAGGCCGACTTTGATGCCGGCATCGCGCGCGTTGCGGATGCCCGCAATGGCCTTCTCGAACGAGCCGGGCAGCCCGCGGAACTTGTCGTGGGTCTCCTTGCCGCCGTCGAGCGACACGCCGACGTACGAGAGGCCGACCTCGGCGTACTGTTTCGCGCGCTCGGCGGTGATGAGCGTTCCGTTGGTGGAGATGACCACGCGCATGCCCCTGCCCTTGGCGTAGTGCATGAGCTCGACGAGGTCCTTGCGGATGGTGGGCTCGCCGCCCGAGAAGAGCAGGACCGGCGCGCCGAACTCGGCTAGGTCGTCGATCATGACCTTGGCCTCCTCGGTGCTCATCTCGCCCGCGTAGTCGCGGTCCTCGGACTGCGCGTAGCAGTGCACGCACTTGAGGTTGCAGCGCTGGGTGCAGTTCCAGACGACGACCGGCTTCTTGTCTCGGGCGAACTGGAGCAGCTCGCTCGGGAGCTTGGACGAGTCGCGGTCGTATCGCAGCACGTCACCAGGCTCGACGGCTCCGCAGTAGAGTTTCGAGATACCTATCATGTGTGCGGTTCCTTTCTCGTCGCGCCGCCGGCAACGGCGCGCATTGTCTCTCTACCCGGCGTCCTTCGTCGCGACGTGCGCGACGACGGCGTCGGCCAGTCCCGGAATGGTGTGCTCCCCGGCCTCCACGCCCACGGTAAGCCCGAGGTTGCGCGCGGTATCCGAGGTGATGGGGCCGATGGACGCGATGAGTACACGGTCCATCGTCGCTGCAATACCCATGCCCTCGGTCAGCTTCATGAAGTTCTTGACCGTGGACGACGAAGTGAAGGTGATGATGTCGACCGTGCCCTCGGCCAACCTCGTGAGCACGCTCTGCTCTCCGGCGCCGAGCACGGTGCGGTAGACGGTGACCACGTCGACCATCGCGCCCCGCTCGCGCAATGTGTCCGGCAGCACCTCGCGGGCTTCCAGCGCCCGCGGGATGAGGAGGCGCGTACCCTCGCCCACGCCGCGCTCGCAGAAGCCCTCGAGAACGCCCTCGGCCACGTACTCGTCGGGCACGTAGTCGGGACGGATGCCGTGGCCCATGCAGCGCGCGGCGGTCGCGGGCCCGATAGCGGCCACCCGGCACCCGGCGAACTGACGGGCATCGACGTCCATCCTCTCCATGCGGCCGAAGAACTGGTCGACGCCGTTCACGGAGGTGAAGACGATCCAGTCGTAGACCGCCAGGTTGCGGACGGCCTCATCGACCGGGTCCCACTTCTCGGGGTCGGTGATCTTGATGGTGGGGAACTCAAGCACCTCGGCGCCGAGCTCCATGAAACGCTCGGAGAGATCGGAAGCCTGCGTGCGCGAGCGCGTGACTATGACCGTCTTGCCGAAGAGCGGCTTGTTCTCGAACCAGGCCAGTTGCTCGCGCAAGCGCACGACCTCGCCGACGATAGTGATTGCCGGGGCTTTGAACTTCGCGGCCACGGCCTTCTCGGCGATGTCGGCGAGCGTGCCGGTGAGCGTTTGCTGGCGCGGGGTGGTGCCCCAGCGAATGAGTGCGACCGGGGTCTCGGACGAACGGCCGAATGTCATCAGCCGCTCGGTTATGATGGGCAGGTTCTTGATGCCCATGAAGAAGCAGATGGTGCCCACGGCGGTCGCGAGGTGCTTCCAGTTGACGTCGGTCGTCTCCTTGGTGGGATCCTCGTGACCGGTCACGAACGCCAAGTCGGTCGTGATGCCCCGGTGCGTGACGGGGATGCCCGCGTAGGCCGGTGCTGCGTATCCGCTACTGATGCCGGGAACGACCTCGAAGGGAATCTCGTTGTCGTAGAGCGCGAGGGCCTCCTCGCCGCCGCGCCCGAAGATGAACGGGTCGCCGCCTTTGAGGCGCGCCACGACTTTGCCGCCGTCCTCGAGCGCCTTCTCGACGAGGATTGCGTTGATCTCCTCCTGCGTGACGTGCTTGGAGAAGCCCCTCTTGCCGACGTAGATGAGCTCGGCATCCGGGTCGGCCGCCGAGAGGAAGCGTGGGTTGGCCAGGTAGTCGTAGACGACGACCTCGGCCTTGGCCAGGCACTCGAGCCCTTTGACGGTCATGAGACCCGGGTCACCCGGGCCGGCGCCAATCAGGTAGACGATGGGAGCACCCATCTGACCTCCTTGTCCGTTCCAATCAAATCAGATCGCGGTCATCTGACGCAGCCGCTGCCGGGCGGTGCGCACGCTCGCGGAGACGTTCATGTCTCCAGCAGGCGGTCCACCCTGCCCCCCGCGGCGTCTGCCGCTCCTCTGATCTGCTCGAGGATTGCCGATGCGCCCATGCCGAGCAGCGCGTCGACCATGCGCATACCGAGCATCGCGGGCTCTTTCGGCGAGCCCTCGACCCGGTGGCGCAGAATCGTCTCACCGTCCACCGAACCGACGATCGCGTCCATGACGAGCACGTCACTCTCGATGCGCGCGTATGCGCCGATAGGCACCTGGCACCCGCCCTCGAGCTGACGCATGACCACGCGCTCGGCGGTCACGCACGTGAAGGTCTCGTCGTGGCAGAGCTGAGCGCACACGTCGGCCATGAACGGGTCGTCGTTGCGAACCTCCACACCGATGGCACCCTGCCCGACAGCCGAAACCATCTGTGCCGGCTCGATGAAGTGGGTGATGCGGTCGGCCCACCCCATGCGGGTGATGCCTGCGCTCGCGAGGATGACGGCGTCGACCTCGCCCTCCTCGGCCTTGCGCATTCGCGTGTCCAGGTTGCCGCGCACATCGACGATCTCGAGGTCGGGACGGAGCGCGAGGACCTGGCTGCGGCGGCGGAGGCTACTGGTGCCCAGACGCGCGCCCTGCGGGAGCGTTTCCAGGTCGTAGTCGTCACCCGATACGATGACGTCACGCGGGTCGACGCGCTCGGGCGTCGCGGCGATGATGCAGCCCCCGGGAAGCTCGGTGGGGACGTCCTTCATCGAGTGCACCGCGAGATCAACGGTGCCGGCGAGTAGCTCTACCTCGATCTCCTTGGTGAAGAGTCCCTTGCCGCCGACCTTGGCGAGCGGCACGTCGAGGATCTTGTCGCCGGTCGTCTTGATGATCTTGAGTTCGACTGGCAGCCCAGTGATCTCCTCGAGACGGCCTTTGATGTGGTTGCTCTGCCACAGGGCGAGCTTGCTGCCCCGGGTCCCGATTGTGAGCTTTTCGCGGCTAACAGCCAATCGTGTCTCCCATCTCGTTCTGCGTACTCTTGTCAGCGGCTCGCTCAGCGCGACCGAACAGCGACTTGATGAGGCCCGCGTGCGTGGCCCTGCCTTCGGGATTCGCGTCGAGACCGTAGAGGAAGCGCGCGGTCTCGACGTAGGTATAGCCGTCCTTCTCGCCAGCAACCATCTTCAAGCGCGCGGTGGGACCGTGCAGCATCTTGTTTACGATCGAGGTCGTCAGCGCGTCGATGGTCTTGAGCTCCTTTTCCGAGAGCCCGCCCAGGCGCTTGAGCGCCTTCTCGAGCTCGGCGGAGCGGACCTGCTCGGCCTTGGCGCGGATGGCCGCTACTGTCGGCACGACCTCCATCGACTCGATCCAACGCTCGAAGGCCACCATCTCCTCGGCGATGATCTCCTCGGCGCGGCGCGCCTCGCGCATGCGCTCCTCGAGGTTGGACTCCACCACGCCGCTGAGGTCATCGATGTCGTAGAGGAAGACGTCGTCCAGATCGTTGATGTCCGGGTCGATGTCGCGCGGCACAGCGATGTCGATGAGGAAAAGCGGCTGGCCCTTGCGGCTTCGCATCGCCGCGGCAACCTTGTCCTTGGTCACCACATAATGGGTCGCGGCGGTCGACGAGATCACGATGTCGGCTTCGCGCATGCGCTCGAAAAGCTCGTCGTAGCGAATCGCCAGGCCGCAGAAGCGGCATGCGAGCTCCTCGGCACGCTCGTAGGTGCGGTTCGCGACGAGCACCGTCTTGACGCCGTTGGAGACGAGATGTTTGGCGGTCAGCTCGCTCATCTTGCCAGCGCCGAGGATAAGCACTGTGCGGCCTTCGAGGTTGTCGAAGACCTTCTTGGCCAGCTCGACGGCTGCGTAGCTGATCGAGACGGCACTCTCCCCGATGTCGGTCTCGCTGCGGACCCGCTTGCCGACCTCGAAGCTCTGGCGGAAGAGTTTGTTGAAGATTCGGCCCGCCGAGTCGTTAGCGAATGCGTACTCGTAGGCCTCTTTGACCTGGCCGAGGATCTGCGCCTCGCCGATGACCATCGAGTCGAGGGAGGCGACCACGCGGAAGAGGTGGCGCACCACCGCCTCGCCCTCGGAAAAGTACAGGTAGCGAACGAGCTCGTGGCGGTCCAGATCGTGGTAGTCAGCGAGGAAGTCGACGATGGCTCCGGGACCATCCGATCCGGCCACCGTCACGGCGTAGATCTCCGTGCGGTTACAGGTGGAGAGCACGACCGCCTCGGCGACGTCGGGGGTCGAGAGGAGAAGCGAGAGCGCCTCCTCCTGCCGGTGAGCGGGAAAGGTCAGCTTCTCGCGTATCTCGACCGGCGCGGTCTTGTGGCTCAGGCCCACGAGAGTCAGGTGCATCGTGTGGAGACTCGCCTCACGAGATAGGTGGCATGGGTACGCCCTCGCCGGAGCGGTGCGTGTTGTTCAGGCAAACAAGCCCGGCGAGGGCGATGTGACGCATGCGACACACTTGATCACGCACCTTCTGCACGTTGCCTGAACACCGGTGATTCTACCATTCTTAAGGTCCTTCAATCAAATACGGGAAACCCTGTCGGGGCTTCTCGGCAACGGCCTGGTGAACTCCGTACGGCACGCGAAAACCCCGCTACTTGCCGCTGTCGCCGCAGGTTCCGCCGGTCACCGGGCTGCGCTAGCCTCGATGCGCCCGCCGCGCTTTCTTCACATCGGAGTCCACGATCCAGAAGAACACCTCGGGCAGCAGGCCCTTCAGCCGGAAGTAGAAGCGGCTTGTGGCGTCCGGGATGATGTGGAACCTCCCCCGCTCGATACCGCGAAGCACCGCGTCGGCAACCCGGGCGGGCGCGATCGCCTTGATGTTGCCGGCGATGACGTCGGTCTCCGGTGGCCGCATCGAGCGCTCGGTCGCGAGCGCCGGCGTGTCGGTGTCGGGCGGTAGCACCACGAAAACCGAAATACCATGCGGTCGCAGCTCGAAACGGAGCGCCTCGGTGAACCCCAGCACCGCATACTTCGCCGCCGCGTACCCAGTGTAGCCGTAGATGCCGAGGAACCCGGCGACCGACGAGACGTTCACGATGTGACCGCGCCCGCGCTCGATCATGCCCGGCGCTACGACCCTGCACGGGTTCACTACGCTCCAGTAACCGCACGCCATGTTCGTCTCGAGATGCTCGAAGGGCATCGTCACGAACTCGCCGGGCAGAATCACGCCCGCACTGTTGACCAGGATGTCGGGCACAAACCCCTCTACAGCAAGCGCATCGAACGCCTCGCGGGCAGCCTCGAGGTCGGAGAGGTCGGCGCTTGCGATGGCTACGCGCTGCGACGGGTCGCGACGACACGCCTCCACGGTGGCCTTTGCGCGCTCGAGCTTGGCGGGGTTGCGGGCGATCAGCGCAACGTGGGAGCCGCGCGCAGCGAGCGCCTCGGCGCACGCAAGGCCGATACCGCTGCTGCCGCCGGTGACGACGGCATGAGCGCCGGAGAACACCTCAGCCGCCCTCGGGGGGCGCGGATACATCGCCTTGTGGCACCAGGGGAACAGCGCCGGCCGGAACGAATTCGCGGAAGACATCCTCGGGGTCCGGACACACGCCGCCCATCACGCGCTCGAAGAGGTCTGATGCGGCAATCGCTTCGAAGATTGGCTTGCGCACCGGCTCGCCCCCGGGGACACGGTCGAGGATAAGAGAGCGCACCTGGCCCAGCAGCCGGACGTAGCACTCCCACTCCTGACCGTATTGCTCCTCGAGATCGCACCGGATGCGCTTGGCGACCGCCGGAGCGGCGCCAGCGGTTGAGATGGCGATCTGGAGCGGCCCCCGCTTCACGATGGAGGGAACGATGAAGTTGCAGAGCTCGGGGACGTCCACCACGTTGACGAGGCAGCCCTGGCCCTCGGCCTCCTGGTAGACCGCACGGTTCACCTCGGTGGAATCTGTCGCGCAGACGACGATCAACGCGCCGGCGAGGTCACCCCGCACGTAGCCGCGGTCCTGGTGCTCTATCAGTCCCTGCACGACCAGCGCTTCGATGCCGGGCGTGACGAGGGGGGCGACGCACACGACGTCCGCGCCGTACTCGAGCAGCGTCGTGATCTTACGCTCGGCGACAGAACCGCCGCCCACTACCACCGCGAGGCGGCCCCGCAGGTTGAGGAAGACCGGGTAGTACGGGTCGGCGTACGGGTCGCTCATCCACTCATCACAGCCCGAAGATGTGGAATCCGGTGGGCACCGTGCGCGCGATGATGGCGAGGACGATGACGGCGACGAGGCCGACGAGCGCCAGCCGGGCGAGCAGCTTGCCCGACGCGCCGCGGCGGTAGTGGAGCAGCAGGTAGCTGCCGTAGATCGCCCACACCACGCCCGACATCATGACGCGCGGGTCGAACCACCAGTTCAGGTCGAATTCGATGGCGCGCACGATGCCGAGCAGCATGCCCGCGGTGTAGAGCGGGTAAGCGAGCATGATCGCCCGGCGCGCGAGCATCTGCGTCTGGGTGAGGGAAGGGAGGCGCTTCATGAGCGCCGAGGTTTTATGCTTCTTGAGCTGGGCGCCTTGCAGGAGGTAGACCCCCGAGGCCGCGGCACCCACCGCAAAGCTGGCGTTGGCGATCATGATGAGCGCCACGTGCATCCCCACACGCCAGCTGTCGAGCTGTGAGATTGCAGCCTCGCCGAGTTCGAAGCTCTCCGAGCCGAGGAGTACCTGTCCGGTCGCCATCGCGAGGAAGGCGAGGGGCACGAGCACCGCCCCGTAAAGCTTGAGCTTCACGAGGTGCTCGACGACGAAGTAAATTAGCACGAGCGTCCACGCGGTGAGCGAGAGCGAGTTGAAGGAGCCCGTGATCGGTGTCTCGCCGGTCGCGCCCCAGTGCAGGCCAATGGAGGCAGTGTGTGCCAGGAAGCCGGCACCTGTCGCAAACGTCGCGTACCACGAGAAGACGGGGCGCTTCGCGACGAAATGGTAGGAGTACAGCACGGTTGCCACGAGATAGAGCGCCATGGCGAACCAGAAGCTTACGACTGCGGCCTGTTCCACGCCGAACCCCCTCCCGTCATGCCTGCGGTGTACGTACCTGGAAGACCGCCCAGGCTACATGCCGACGCCGCGCCGCTCGAGGGACTCCTCGAGCGCGGCAATCTCCTTCTCGAGGTGCCCGACACGACTGTATGTCATACCGATGTAGACGACCAGCGCGACCCACAGGATAGCGTAGGCGCCCGCCACGTAAGGAATTGCTGGGACGACGAGTGTGTAGATCTCCTGGAGAACCGGGTCCATCTTCACATCCTCCTTCTGGAGCTGCTAGCCCTCGAGCGCGGCCTTGACGGCCTCGAGGCGGTCGTGCGCGAGCTCCTCGCGCACGCGGGTCTGGTACAAGGCGTAGCCGATCATGAGCATCCCGAACAGGCCGATGAGGAACGCCGCAAGCTGGGAGCCGGTCAGGCCGCCGCCGCTGCGGAGTACTACGGGGTGGACCGAGGACGGGATGATGCGGGTGATCGCGAACGAGATGGGCGCATCGATGAACGCGATGATGCCGAAGACCGCCGCGTACGTGGCGCGCCGCTCCTCGTCCTCGATGGAGTTACGCAACACGAAGTATGCGATGACCAGCAGCGTCATGATGAAGTAGGTGGTAAGCCTCGGCTCCCACACCCACCAGCGGCCCCACTCGAAGCGCGTCCACAGGATGCCCGTGGCCATCGTGAGAATGACGAACAGAAGTGTGACCTCGGTCGCGATTCGCGCCCGGGTGTCGTACTGCTTCTCCTTGGTCATGAGAAAGCGCACGCCGTAGTAGGCGGTGAAGAAGAACACCAGGAAGCTGGCTAGCGCCACCGGTACGTGGAAGTAGAAGATCTTCTGCGAGAAGAGCGGCTGGTAGCCCAGAATGCGCCCGGCCTCGTTCGTGACAGCGGGACCGAGCACCGGCGGCGTGAAGAAGAACGCCATGATGAACGCGGTGGTCGTCATCACCCCACCGAGTACGAGCAGGGACAGGACCACGATGTGTCTGTTCAACGTTGCACCTACCTCCCCCTCGGTTCGTCGGCCTTCAGGACCTACGCGCCGACGATGAACTCGTAGAGCGCGAAGGATGCCAGTAGCATTATCGCATCGAATCCGGCCATCATGCCCATCCCCGTCCAGAACTGCTGGACCGAGCCGTCGCCACCGAGAACCGCCGCGCTGGTGGCGGAGACGGCGGCGAGCAGGAGCGGATACATGAGCGGCACGAAGAGGACGGCGAGCACGAAGTCCTTACCCTTCGTGTTGACCGACATTGTAGCGAGCAGCGTGCCCACTCCGGAGATGCCGACTGAACCCGCAAGCAACGCAAGCGGGATCATCCACCACTCCCCGGCATAGCTGCCCTCCTGCAGGAAGAGGAACGCGAATACTGGGATGGTGAGCACCTGGACGATGAGCAGGAAGACCAGGTTGCCGACGGCCTTGGAGAAGAAGATGACCGGCCGGTCCACCGGCGAGAGCAGTAGCGCCTCGAGGCAGCCTTGGTCCTTCTCGTGCACGAGCGAGCGGTTGAGCCCCAGCATGGAGGTGAACACGAAGGCGAGCCAAAGCAAGCCCGCGGCGATGTTGCGCGGATCGAACGCGGTCCCCGATTGGGAGAGCGCTACCTGGTAGATGACCATCGTGAGCAGCGCGTAGATGCCCATCGAGGTAATCATCTCTTTGGTGCGCAACTCCATGACGATGTCCTTGCGCAGTATCGCCTTGAACTGCCTGACACCGAGCCCCCGCGCCTCGCTTGCCACGTCACGCCACCCCCATGCCGACGGTCGCACGGTAGGTCGCGGCGAACTGGTTCTCGTCGATCTCGGTGCGCGGGGCCGAGAGCACGACCTTGCCCTTCGCAAGGATCAGCGCGTGGCTGCAGAGCGCAAGCCCCTTGTTGAGGTCGTGACTGATCATCACAAAGGTGTGGTTGGCACGTATCTGCTCGATCAGGCTGTCGAGGATCTCGACCGCGTGAGGGTCGAGTCCGGAGTACGGCTCGTCGAGGAAGAGGACCTCGGGGCCGTGCAGGAGCGCGCGCGCAATCGAGAGCCGCTGCAGCATGCCGCGCGAGAAGGTGCGCACGAGGTCGAGGCGACGGTGGTCGAGTTCCACGGCCACGAGCAGCTCGCGCACCCGCGTCCCGGCATCGGCCACCCCGTACATGTCCGCGAAGAACGCGAGGTTCTCCTCGGCGGAAAGGTCGGGGTAGAGCAGCGGGTTATGGCTGATGAGCCCGATGCGGCTGCGCAGCTCGACGGCGTCGGCCACCACGTCGAAGCCGCTCACCCTCGCGGTGCCCTTGGAGGGCGCAGTGAGCGTGGTGAGCACCTTGACGAGCGTGGTCTTTCCCGCGCCGTTGGGGCCGAAGACGGAGAGGAAGGCCCCTGTGGGCAGGTCGAAGCTCACGCGATCGAGCGCCTTGCGCGCGCCGAAGGTCCGGGTAAGATCCCGTACCTCGACAGCCGCGTATATGGTCGCGGGTTCGGTCATCGACCGCCCGGTCAGGCCGCTTCGGGCCGACGACGCGGCCACATGGCTATTCCCGTGCCGAGTATCGTCACCGCGAATCCGAACCAGACCCAGCTGATGAGCGGGTTGATCTTGATGTTCATCTGGATCTGGCCGCCCTGGTCGAAGCCCTCGAACACGACGAAGATATCGCGCAGCGGCTCGACGATGACGCTCACGTCGAGCCGCGTCTGGTCCTGGCGGAAGTACCGGATCTGGCCCGGCGTCGCGATGCCGGTCTGGCGCCCGTCACGGTACACGTCGAAGCGGAGTTCGCTCACGATGTCGTTGTTGGGAAGCGTGCGCTCGTCAAAGCCCTGGAAGATGAAGTCGTATCCGCCGACCTCGAACACGGCACCAGGCTGGCTCTCGATGCCGACACGCACGTCCTTCACAAACATCGAGCCCACCAGGCCGATGATGATGATGCCCATGCCGAGGTGGGTGAGGTAGCCGCCCGACTGCGTGCGGGCCTTCGTGATGATGCTGAAGAGTGCAGCGAAGAAGGCCTCGCTCTTGGCGAGCGCGCGCTTTTGCGCACCCACAACGAAGAGGTAGACCGCCACGCTCACCGCGAGCGCGCCCACGGCGAAGGCGGTGATGGCCTCGTAGGTGTGGGTGACGGATGTGAACGGGTTGGCGTTGGGGCTGCCGAAGAGGTGGATAGGCCAGAGCACCGTCCACCAAAGGTAGACGAGCGCCGATGTGATGACGGCGGCCGACACGAGAGGCCACTTGATCTTCGCGAAGAACTGCGCGCCGTCAGTCTTGCGCCACGCGAGCAGCGGACAGACCGCCATGATGAAGATGTAGAGGATACCGACGGGGCGCGCAATCGCGTCGTACGTCGCCGGCCCGTATGTCTTGCCGCCGAACGCCGGCGCGAGCGTGAGTGCCGCGATCACGACCGCTGCAACGAGCATGAGCACGTTGTTGAAGTAGTACGAGGACTCCTTCGCGGTGAGACTGTCGAACTCATCGGCGCCCTTGAACGACTCGCTCCGGTAGGTGATCCCGACGAGCCCGGCGAGCAGCGAGCCCACCATCATCGCGAGGAACCACCAGAACGAGAGCTCGTCCTGCTGGAACGCGTGCACCGACTGCACGACGCCTGAACGCGTGATGAACGTGCCGAGCAGCACGAACACGAAGCTCACGACGGCCATCATGACGGCCCACTTCTTGAAGCCGCCGCGGCGCCGGTAGACCGTGAAGGAGTGCAGCAGGCCGACTCCGGTCAGCCACGGCAGGAGCGAGGCGTTCTCCACCGGGTCCCATGCCCAGTAGCCGCCCCACCCGAGCACGACATACGCCCAGATGGCGCCGAGCCCGATCCCAATGCCGAGGAAGAGCCAGGAGAAGACAGTGATGCGGTCGACGATCTCGACCCAGAGCTTCGAGGAGTCGTTGACGATGAGCGAGCCGATCGCGAAAGCGAAAGGCACCGCGAGCCCCGCATAGCCGACAAAGAGCGTGGGCGGGTGCAGCGTCATCGCCCAGTGCTGGAGCAGTGGGTTCATGCCACCCCGGATGAGCAGCTCGCCACCCGGCCCGATCCACGACTCGGGTGAGAGCTTGAACGGGTTGTTGAGCGGGATGAATAGCGCGACCAGGAAGAATATCTGTACGAAGTTGAGCACCGCGAGCGACATGTTGGAGAGCTCGTCGGTGATCGACATCCGCTTGTAGGCGATGTAGGCCGCGAACATGGCGAGCAGCCACGCCCAGAAGAGCAGCGAGCCTTCACGGCCCGCCCACACGCCGGCGAACTTGTAGAGCCAGGCGAGCGCGGAGACATCGGTGGAGTGGTGCTGGGCGACGTACTCGAAGGTGAAGTTCTCACTGAAGAACGCCGAGGTGAGAATCGCGATACTGACGGTCACCCCCGCCAGCACACCGTAGGTGGCGAGGTAGCCGGTATTGGTGAGCCCCTCGCCCTCCTTCGGCCCGAGCTTGCGGCCCCACACGAGAGCCGCTATCGAGACGAACGCCGCCACGAGGGCGAGGCCCATGAACAGGTTGCCAAGGTCGGCCATACGTGTCCACTCCACTTCCGCCTGGCCACGCGGGCACGGGCGCCCGGGGCTCCTGCACGACCGCACGGGCACCCGAGAGCGGTGCCCCCCTGCTCGCCTCTACTGCTCGGTATCGGAGAGCGAGACGTTCACAGCGTCGAACACGCCCTGCTCGTCGAGGAACCCGCCAAGAACGACCTGCGATCCGTCGACCATGCCCTCGGGCAGAGCACCATCATAGAAGACGTCGACCGCCGGGCTCCCGCCCTCGTCAGAGACGACGAAACGCACCGCGCCACCAGGAGGCTGGATGGTGCCGGTGGCCACGAAACCGGTCATGCGCACAGACTTGCCGATGACGCCTTCACCTTCGGCCAGCAAGTCGGCCACGGTGAGCGCACCGGTCGCGGATTCGTACTTGGAGGGACACTTGGTGATCATGTCCTCGGACTCGAGCACGCCGTCGGCGTCGATGACCCCAGTGATGATTGCGGTGACCTCGTCACCGAACGTGCTCGGCACGGGGCCGTTGTACACGACCGAGATGTAGGGTCCTTCTGTCGCACCCTCGTCGCGGATGTCGAAGCGCATAGGGCTCGACTTCTTGTCCCACGAACCGGGGATGACGGTACCCGTCACACGCACGCGCTCGCCGGCCAGTTCGTCGTTACCCACCACGTCACTAACGTTGCGCGAGTACGAGCCGTCACTCGCACCCACGCCGACGACGATTGCGATAACCGAAATCAGGATGATGGCGGTCACGCCGATGAGGCGCATTCTCGCCCGCTTGTTCACGAACACCACTCCTTTGTCGGGGCGACATCGCCCGGGAGGGCTCGCCACGAAGGTCACCGGACATGGACGTACCGGTGCATGGGCGTGGGGAGCACCGCTCCGAAACGCCTGCCTGCCTGAACAGCTATTAATATTACCACCCGGAGCGGCCACCGACAATCGTCATAGGCGCACCCGGCAGCTTCTCAGGAGCAAACCTGGTGCCTAGAGCGATGACGCATCCGGGCTTCGCTGCAGCCACTGGACATCGGGCTTGAAGCCCACTTCGTCCAGAAGCCGCACGTACTCCTCTGGGGCGAGTTCCGTGCGGGAACCCGCGTACGCGATGAGCGCCGCCTCGATCACGTTGGCGCCGAACGAGCGACCCGCCAGGCGTGGCGTCGTCGTGACGAGCAGCTCCACGCCGCGGCTGCGCATCTCCTCGACGTCCGCCGCGGTGGTGGTGTTGGTGATGACCCACTTGCCGCGCATGTCGTCGGGCATGAACTTACGCACGTACTGATAGTCACCGGCGATTATGTCGAACGGCTCGTAGAGGTGCGCGCGCTTGGCCGAGGGGGGCTTGTCCTGCTCGGTGCCCGTCGGGTAGAGCCATGAGAAGGGCAGCTGCACGACAACGGGCGTCAGTATGTGGACGAGCGTGTCGAGCGCGCGCTTCCCGCGGATGAGCATCGGCACCCCGAGCGCGTACAGCAGGTCGCCGTAGCGCAGGTCGCACCCGTGTTCAAGCAGCCCCTCGGCGAGCCCGTAGCGATCGACCGCAGAGGTGACGAGCACGCGTTTCCCGGCGAGGTCCAAGCCGAGTTCATCGCGCATGAAACTCACGGTGGCGTGTTCGAGCGGCCCTTTGAGAGCCGCCCCACACACGAGCGGCGTGCGCGTGACGGCGGCAGCGAGCCGCTTCGAGGCACGGAACCGGTAGTCGTGTCCGGCGGCACGAAGATAGAGATCGATGCCGCCGAGGCTTAACACGTCAACATGGCCGTCGAGCTCGGCCAGCCGCGCTTCTGCCCGCGCTATGTCGCCATCGAATCCCTCGCGCCTCAGGCGGAAGCGCTCGCCCAGCAGATCGATCTCGACCTCGTGGTCGCGCGTCGAGGAGCCGAGCGACACGCTCACGACCTCTTTGATGGCGTCCACCTCCCAGCACGTTCGGCCGCCCCGCGCAGCGCGGCACTCACGCGGCCTGTCCTCGCGCGGGGCATGCGTGCGGAGCGCACGCCGAGGAATATCTGCTCGAGTTCGGCGATGTCAACAGGTACGTCGGCTCGGAGCGGCGTGTGTCCGAGCGGGATGCCGACGACCTCCTTGCCGAGGATGCGCTCGATGAGCTCGATCCTCCAGTCACTCGCCGCAAGGATGATGACGTCGTAGTCGCGAAGTGTTGCGAGCGTCTCGAGCAGGCGGTTGAACACCTCACCCCCGGGGGAGCTCTCGATGTCCTCGCGCTCCGCCTGATTGAAGACCAGGATGAAGTCCACGCCGTGCTCTTCGGCAAGCGCACGTACCTCCTCGGCATTGGCGACCGGGAAGCCGACGAGAGCGATGCGGGCGCCGCGACGAACCTCGCCGAGGGACTCGAGGAAGGAGACGAAGGAGCGCTGCACGCCGCGAGAGCGCGCGACCTCCTCCTGGGTGGCCCCGGCCTCGCGGTCGGCAAGGATGTCGACGAGAGCATCGAAGAGCTTCTCCTGGCTCACGACCTTCTCACCGATGCGGAAGAACCTCACACAGACCTCCCCAAGCGGACACGCGCGCGCAACGACTGCCCCCGTGTGCACATGAATGTGCACACGGGGAGTATAGCGTGTCGGGGCAGATGTCGATTCAGGTGTCCTCCCCTTGGCGGTCGAGCACCTTCCCCGACCGCTTTCCGCAGTCGGGGAAGGTGCGCTGTCGCGAGGTCCCACACGGTGTGATGCGACAACGTGTCGTAACCAAGGACTATAACGTTGCGGAAATCGACAACGCCCCGCGCTTCGTCGAGGTGCTCCGCGAGCCCGGACTCAATTCGGAGTGCACGACACATCGCCTCGCCGAGGATCTCGAACTGCCGTTGCACCGCCGAACGGAACATGAGATCGCTCGCGTACTCTTCGTACGTACGGCCGTCGATGAAGGAGCCGATCGCGTCGGCCGCGACACGCATGTCGTGGAGGGGAATCCGCACATCACGCGGCCTCATAGAGGACCACCTCGGTCGCCTCGATCTCTCGCAGCAGGTAGGGATTGTCCCCGTAGTCGGCCTCCCGGAGGTCCACGTGCATCCCCGTCACCCGCTCGAGTGCGCGTTTCAGACCGAAGTAGCGCTCGGCCCGTGAACGCGAATCGTCCGGGCCGAATCGGACCGAGATGTCGAGGTCGGCGGGCACGACTGCGATGTCGGCCTGAGTGGCTGAGCCGAAGAGTGCCACCCGCGTTGCGCCGAACGCCAGACACGTCTCGAGAATGGGCGTGACGAGCCCTCTGACACGGGGATTGAGAGCGGCAGCAAGGCCGCCAGCCTCAGGCGGGGACACGCCCCGCGTCGCGTACGCGGCCCGGGACTCGGCGGCAACGAGCCCGGCCAGCGGGTCCGCGAGAGGGTGCTCGGGCATGAGTGACACCTGCTTGCGGCCAGCCTCATCGATGCGAGAGAACACGAGGCCGAGTCGTTCCAGGCGCGCAATCTCCCGCTGGACGCCTGAAACGCTGCCGCCGGCCCTGCGCACGAGTTCACGCAGATGGACAGCGTCTCCCGGATGCTCGAGCAGCGCCGTCAGGACCGCCGCGCGGGTCTTGGAGCCGAGCAGTTCTGGCGAACTGGACGCCTTGTCCTACACGTTCCTGCGATACACGATCATGAGCCCCTCGAGCGTGAGGTCCGCGTCGACGGCGGTGATGGTCTCGCAGAGCGGCGCCATGCTCTCCGCGAGCCCGCCGGTCGCGACCACCGGGGTCTCGGTGCCGAGCTCGGCCCATACGCGCCGCACGAGCCCGTCGACCATGACCGCCTCACCGAGGAGCAGACCCGCCTGCACGCTCTCGCGCGTGTTGGTGCCGATGACTCTAGGCGGCGCCTCGAGGTCGACCTTCGAGAGGCGTGCGGCTTTCGTGAAGAGCGCCTCGGCACTCGTCTCCACGCCCGGCGCGATGGCTCCGCCGAGGTAGGCCCCTTCGGCGTCGACGACGTCGATGGTAGTCGCGGTGCCGAAGTCCACCACGACGACCGGTCCCCCGTGTGCCTCGTAGGCGGCAACCCCGTTGGCGATGCGGTCCGCGCCCACCTCGTGCGGGTTGTCGTAGCGGATGGGCATCCCGGTCTTCAGTCCCGGGCCAACTACCATCGGCGCCCGGTTGCACGCGCTCTCGGCGATCTCCTCGTAGGCGGCGGTGAGCCGGGGAACGACGGAGCACAGCACTACGTGATCGATGTCGGTCCAGGAATGGCCGTCAGCGGCGAGCAGGCCGGCTACCTTCACGCGGATCTCGTCGGCGGTAAGCGCAGGGTTGCTCGAAACGCGCCAGTGCCCGTCAAGACCATTCTCGTCGAACAATCCAAGGACGGTGTGTGTGTTGCCGACGTCTACAGCAAGTATCACCGCTGCTCCCCCCTTGTGTGACGGTACGGTGACGCGCGAGAAGCGCGCACTCGCTCAATGGTATCATCGGCCCAGGTATACCCGCGACACCGGGAGGCGCCGCATGACCACCGGAACTGCGCGGATCCTCGTCGTCGACGACGAGGACTCGATCCTCCAGTTCGTCTCGTACAACCTCAAGAAGGATGGGTACGAGGTCGAGACCGCGATGACCGGCGACGAGGCCCTCGAACTGGCCGCAGCCCACCGCTTCGACCTCATCATCCTCGACATCATGCTGCCCGGCGCCGACGGCTACGAGGTGTGTCGGAAGTTGCGGGCGCACAGTGACGTGCCCGTGCTCTTCCTGTCCGCACGCGACACCGAACTCGACAAAGTCGTTGGACTCGAGCTCGGCGGCGATGACTACCTCGCAAAGCCGTTCGGAATCAGGGAGCTGCAGGCGCGAGTGAAGGCGCTGCTTCGCCGCTCCGCCGCGGGTGCCCCTGCCCACCCCGACCAGCTGCCCGGCGAACGCCTGACCGCTGCGGGCATCGTGCTCGATGAGACCTCGCACGAGGCGCACTTCGGCGAGACGCCTATCGATCTGACGCCCCGCGAGTTCGAACTGCTCGCCACCCTCATGCGCTACCCGGGCAACGTGCTCAGCCGTGAGCAGCTTCTCAAGCAGGCATGGGGCTGGGAGTACCTCGTGGAGACCAAGACGGTCGACACTCACATCAAGCGGCTGCGCGACAAACTCACCGCCGCCGGAGTCGACCCTGCGGTGGTCGAGACGGTGCGCGGCTACGGCTACCGCGTCCAGGCGTGACGGACCGATGCACCTGAGCGTATCGATCCGCGCGCGTCTCTTCGCCTCACTGCTCGCCGTCGCAATCATCTCCGCTGCGGGACTCTCCTGGTACTTCCTCGCACAGATGGAATCCCTCGGCCTGCGCCAGCTCGAGGAGCGCCTCGGCAGCGAGGCGCTCGTGGCCTCGGCCATCGTAAGCGAGCGCGGACTCGGCGGCGCGGGATCGTTGCAGGCGACGCTGGCGGCAGCTGATCCCGGACTCGCATCGCGGCTGCGCATCCTCGACGGCGCGGGCGTAGCGGTCGCCGACTCGGCCGGTGAGGCAGGTCTCGGCATCGACTACAGCGAGCGGACCGAGATACAGAATGCGCTCGCCGGGCGCTACGGGGCGTTCACCCGGACCGGTGAGGACGAGATCTACACCATGTACGTCGCTTACCCGATCCGCTCCGGCGGGCAGATCATCGGTGCATCGTACGCCTCGACGCCCACCCTCTCCGTCACCCGCTTGCTGCGAGAGTACCGCCAGCAGCTCGCCTGGGCGCTCGGGGCGTTCCTGCTGGCCACGCTAGTGCTCGCCGAGCTCGTGTCGCGCTGGCTCTCCCGCCCGCTGCGCTACCTCGAGACCGGCACGGCGGCGTTCGCTGCGGGCGACTTCGGTGTGCGCGTCGAGCCGGTGGGCGCACGCGAGACCCGAGCGGTCGCCGAGGCCTTCAACACGATGGCCGACGAGGTCGAGCGGGTGGTGAGCGAGCTCAAGAACGAGGAGCGGCGCAAGTCGCGCTTCGTCTCGGACGTGAGCCACGAGCTGCGCACGCCGCTCACCGCGATCCGCGGAGCAGCCGAGACGTTGCTCGACGGCGACGTGGCACCCGAAGACGCCGAGCGGTTCCTCTCCACGATCGTAAGCGAGTCCGACCGCCTCGCGCGCCTCGCCAACGACCTGCTCGCGCTGCAGCGCATAGAAGGCGCGACCGGCGAGCTGCCGTTGCGTAGGCTCGACCTCGCCGAGGTCGCACGCCGGGCGGTCGCCGGACTCGAGCCGCTGCTCGCCAAGCGAGGGGCGACCGTCGAGATCTCAGGTGAGGCGCCCGCGGTGCTCGGCGACCCCGATCGCATCCAGCAGGTGGTCGCCAACCTCATCGACAACGCCACGCGCGTCGCCGAGCGAAGCACCGTGCTCGTCGAGGTCTGCGCCGAGGGAGACCGAACCGTGCTCTCGGTACTCGACGAAGGCCCGGGCATACCCGAGGCCGACCTCGGACGGCTCTTCGACCGCTTCTACCGCACGCAGGCGAGCCGCGACCGCACGAGCGGCGGTTCGGGGCTCGGGCTCGCCATCGTCAAGGCCATCGTGACAGCGCACGCCGGGCAGATCGAGGCGACGAACCGCCCCGAGGGCGGGGCGCGCTTCACGCTGCGGTTGCCCGCGCTCAAGGACTAGCAGCGGTCGAGCGAGAGCGTTGAAAGCCCGGGTTCAGCGCTGCCGAGCACCTCGGCGGTCTCGGGATGGCACGTGAAGACCACCACCTGCCGCGTGCGTGCTAGCTCGGCGACGGCCGCAGCAGCACCCGCCTTGCGCTCGGGATCGAAGTTCGCGAGCACGTCATCCATGAGCACAGGAAGAGCGGCCCCGGTCTCCTCCAGTTGGCCGATGAGTGCCAGGCGCAATGCGAGGTAGAGCTGCTCGGCCGTCCCCGTCGAGAGCCGACCCGTGTCCTTGGCGCTCGCCGAGGCGTCGAACACCTCGATCGCTGATGCGCCCAACGGGACCGAAAGACGCGTGTAACCGCCACCGGTAATGGTCGCGAAGATGCGTTCTGCCTCACGCACCACCTCGGGCTGCCGCTCGCGTTCGTAGCGCTCTTGGGCACGCTGCAACAGGCGGCTCGCGAGTGAGAGGACCGCGTAGCGCTCGGCGTGCTCGGAGATACGCTCGTTCACACTTACGAGCTCAAAGCGTATCGAGCCCATCGTGTCCTCGCGCTCGCGCTCGCCGACGAGAGTCTCGAGGCTCGCGTGCTTGCTCTTCAGCATGCCCCAGCGTTCCTGGGCTTCCTCGGACGCAACGGCGGCGCGCTCGACCGTCGCCGATAGCTCGGCGAGGCCTCCCGGTACATCCAGCCGCTCGATGATCTCCTGCGCCCGGGTGGCTGCGCTCGCCCGGCGCGATTCCGCATCGGTGACCGCCGCACCGGCGGTATGTGCGCGCGCCTTCGCCCGATCCGCAGCTTCAGCCGCTATGCGCGCCTCGCCGAGCCGTTCCCTCAGTCGAACCACTGCGGCGTCCGCCTCGCGGGCATCTGTCGGAGCCGGCATGCCGAGCCCGGCCGCCACTTTCGCGACGCGGCCGGTGAAGCCCACGACTGCCTCGAGCTCGCGGGCGAGGCGCTCCGCGGCCTGCGCACGCTCGCTCTCACGCCGACGCGCATCGGTCACGAGGTCGAGCACTCGCACCGCCGCCGCAGGCTCGGTCACACCCGACAACCCCCGGGCCTCGAGCCATCCGGTCCACTCCCGACGTGCCTCCCCGAGTTCACGCTCGATGCGCTCAGCGGCAAGTGCGGCCTGTTCGGCGCGGCGCGCGAGATCATCTGCTCTCCCGGCGAGCCTCGCCGAGTCTGCGGTCAAAGGCACCATAGCCGCGCGCCCGCCGGCAGCCTGCATCGCCGCGAACGCAGTGAGGAGGACTCCCGCCGCTACCGCAATCCACTGGCCGAGGTAGACGCCGATGCCGGCAATCACGACTCCGGCTGCGACGGTCAGCCATGCGAGGACGTTCGGACCGCCGCTGGCTGACGCCGGTACGGGCTCCGTGCCGCCTACGGTACCGCTCACGACCTGGGCTTCCTCGGCGGTTGCCTCGCGCTCCTCGAGAGCAGTCCGGGCGCGTTGCTCCGCTGTCAGCAAACGGTCGCGCCAGCGCTCCACGCCCGCACGCGTCTCGGGGGACACATCTACGGCCGCTGCGCTTTCCGCGTCGAGCCCGGCTTCGACAAGGGAGCCAGCACTCTCGGCTGTGAGCGACCCGACGCGCCCTTCGAGCTCGGCCACGGCCTCGAGGCGCTGTCTGAATGCGGACAGCTCCTCGGAGAGCGCGATGATATCAGCCGAGAACCCGATCGCAGCTTCATCGACAGCGATAGCCTCCAGCGCGGCCGCCGCATCCCGAGCCTCTCGCCGCAAGCCGAGCAGCTCCTCATCGGCGGCCCCCACGGCCTCCTCGAGGTCGGAGAGCGCGCGTGCCTCCTCGAGGAGCGTGCGGTGAAGCGCTGCGGTCTCGTCGCGCTCGACGCGCGCCTGCTCGAGTTCGGCCGCCAGATCGGCGAGCCGGGCGCGATCGCCGACGAGACTCTCTGCGTCGTGTTCCAGCCTGGATATCTGCGAACGAAGCTCTCGCGCCTCCGCGACGAGCGCGTTGATGGCGGGTTTCGACGCGCGGCCCTTCTTGAACAGCGCGTCGGCATCGCCCTCGATTGCCGCGCGGACCTCCTGGGGGCTGACGCTGAGCCCCGCGCCAGCAGCATAGAGGCGGGCGATGATGTCGTCATCGGTGCCGCGTAACCGTTCGATCTCGGCCATCTCGGCCAGACCGAACCCGAAGACGACCTTGAAGGCTTGCTCGCTCACGCCGCTGGTGATCTCGTCGACGAGACCCGGGCGCTCCGGGCCGCGCAGCGCTCGCACGCCCCACGGACCGCCCTTCGGACCGGCCGTCCGCTCGATAACCCACTCGCCCTCGGCCGATTCGAACACGAGGCGCCCCTCCCGGGTGCCGGCGTCACTCAGGTACGGGCGTTCCGAGGAGCTCTTCTCGGTCGGAAAGCCGTAGAGCAGATGGCGCGCGAGCGCGGTGAAGCTGCTCTTGCCCGCCTCGTTGGGACCGAGCACCACGGTGAGACCGTCGCCGAGCGGGCCGAGTGTCGCATCCTGAAGGCGTCCGAAGCGCGTCGCCTCTATCCTCCTGAGGCGCATCAGCGACCCTGCTCCCCGGCGAGGAGCCGATCGAGGCAGAGGTCGCGCGCGCGCTCGATTAGCGCCGCGGCGTCGAAACCCATCTCCACCCCGCGAGCCGCGCCGCGAATCGGGTCGAGCACTTCGTCGAGCATCGCCGCCGCCTCATCGGCCCCGATCTCGTCGGCGATGCGCACGAGGTCGCCAGCGAAGTCGGCGCCGTCGCGCACTCGGTCGAGGTCGAGCGCGGGCCGCGTCAGGTCGCGCACCCGGTCGAGCCACACCCAGGGAGAGACCGCGAGCTGCTCGGCGCGCACCTCGGCCACCAGCTCCTCGAACGTCGCTCCATGGGCCAGCAGCACATGCGCTTCGCTGCGCCCGACAAGGTCGATGCGCAGCAGCACCGGACGCCCGTCGGCGGCGTCGCGGGCATTCTCGCAGCAGACCCGGAGCGCGGCGAGCACGTCGTCGAGGGAGGTCGTGTCCGCAAGGTCGACGCTGCGCCGGTCCCACGCGATGCGACCGGTCTCGACGAACTCCGTCGACACGCCGGCAGACCCGACCGTGACGACCACGCAGCCGTGCTCGCCGGCCTCGTTGGGGTCGAGCCCCTGCGGGCTTCCCGGGTAGACGACCGGGGGCTCGAGAGCGAGCACCTGGTGCTGGTGGATGTGGCCGAGCGCCCAGTAGTCCATCCCCGTGGAGAGCAAGTCGTCCAGAGAGCAGGGGGCGTAGGGCTCATACTGCTGGTTGCCGCCGACGTTGGCGTGCAGGACGCCGATGGCGAACGGATCACCGTCGGCTTTGCGGAACTCGCGCGCCAGGTTCGCGGTCTCCCGTGCGCGCCCGAAGCTCCGGCCGTAGAGCACACAGCTGGGATCGTTCTCGGAGGGGAACGCCATGCGCTCGACCGCGCCGGAGGCGAAGTAGTGCACGTTCTCGGGCATCTCCAGTGACACCGGTCCCCCACTCGCCGGGTCGTGGTTCCCCCCGGCCAGAAAGACGCGCACGCCGGTCTCGGCCAGGCGCTCGGCGGCGGCTCGGAAACGGCTCTGGGCGCGGAAGGAACGCTCGGCGGTGTTGAAGGCGTCGCCAGCCACGACAAGGAACGCTGCTCCGCGTTCGACGCACACGTCGACGATTCGGTCGAACGCGTCGAATGTGGACTCAACGCACGCGTCGCGCACACGCGGTTCGGCCGCATCCACCCGCCTAAACGGCGTGTCCAAATGCAGATCTGCGGCATGCACGAAGGTGAGGTGGTCGGCCATGGGTTCCCCTCGGTAGGTGCTCTTCACCATCTTAGACCGAGAGTCTGACATGCGACACCCGCGAAGAGTGCCGAATCTAGCCTGCGACCCCCGCGCGCACGAGCGCCCGCGCCACGCCGAGGGCGACCACGGCTTTGAACGCGTCGATCGCCACGAACGGTGCCACGCCGGCCGCGAACGCGGGCCATATACCTAAGCCGGTCACCGCGACGAGCTGCAGCCACCCGGCGAGATAGATGACGATGATGCCCGCAGCCAGCGCCACCGCGTCGGCGACCGCGCGGGACCCGGCGAGCGCTCGCGTGCCCCTCAACCAGGCCACGGTGGTAGCCCCCAGCGCGAAGCCCCACAGATAGCCGCCGGTGGGACCCGCAAGCACACCGGTGCCACCGAGTCCGCCCGCGAAGACCGGCAAACCCGCCGCACCGAGCAGCAGATACACGCCGACGGCGGCGAACGCGCCCCTCGGCGTGAGCAGCAGCCCTGCCAGCAGAACGATGAAGACCTGCAGTGTGACCGGCACGGCACCGACCGGAATCGAGATCCATGCCGAGGCGGCGAGCAGCGCGGCGAGCAGCGCGGCGGTCACCATCTCGCGGGTGCGTCCCACGCGGGCGGAGTGCGATGTTCGCTGTGATAATGCCGTGACGTCACGGGCCATGGACCTTGTCCTCCTGTAAACCGTTGCCGATGCCGAGGTTTACGTATACCGTAGTGGGCGCTTCACGTCAATCGTGTCCGGGGGGCCGGGCTGCCCCGTCAGGTTAGTGGGTGCGATTGCACCCATGGTGGGTGCAGGTGCACCCATTTTCCTTAGGCAGCCGGAACCTCCCCTGGGAGGACCGCTGATCGCCGAGCGCCGGCCACCCGTCGCCCGACCCTACCGCCCGTTCCCCACCAGCGTCACGTCGCCGGCCGCTACGGCGACAACACCGTCGGACGTGTCGACGCGCAGTCTGCCTTCGCCATCCACGTCGGCCGCGCGGCCCTCGGCGATCAGGCGCCCCTCCGAGTCGGTCGCACGCACTTCCGACCCGGCGAGCACGTCACGCTCACCAAACGCCGCACGCACTGATGCGAACCCCTCCGCGACCAGCAGGCGATATCCCTCGGCGATCCCGTCCAGCACCGCCGCACCGGCCTCCGCGCGCCCTACCGCACCGGCAACGTCCTCGAGGTAGGCGGCGCCTTCGATCTCACTTCCGGCCCGGCGGACGTTCAGCCCCACGCCCACGACCACCCAGGCCGTGCGATCCGCCTCGGCGGACATCTCGAGCAGGACGCCCGCGAGCTTGCCGTGATCCAGGCGCAGGTCGTTTGGCCACTTCACCCCAGCCTCGATGCCGAAACGCGCGAGCGCGCCGGCCACGCCGACCGCCACCGCGAGCGGCAACCCCGTGAGGGCCGCGGGCGGAAACGGGGGCCTGAGTACCGCCGAGACGTAGACGCCGCCGGTCGGCGACTCCCACGACCTGCCGAGCCGGCCGCGGCCCGCGGTCTGGCGCGAGGCCAGCACAGCGGTCCCGTGTGGAGCGCCGGCGCGTGCGAGTGCGGCTGCGTCAGCGTTCGTTGACCCTGTCACACCACCGCCCTCGAGTCGCTCCCAGAGCGCAGATTGCAGATATCGACGCACCTCGGCAGGGAGCGGAGCATCGGGGACACCGGTCAGAGCGTACCCGCGGCCTGGAACCGCCTCTACCTGATAGCCCGCCTCACGCAGCGCCGCGACGTGCTTGCCAACCGCCACGCGCGAGATGCCCAGGCGGCGCGCGAGATCCTCGCCGGACACGTCGGCCTCACCCGCGCAGCGCAGCGCCTCGAGCACTTCGTCGCGACGGGTCACAGGTGCCCCCCGGCCTCGTGCTCCTCGTACTCCTCCTCGAGCAGCCCCTGGAGCTCTGCCTCGATCCTGCGTCGGGCCTTCACGCGCCGGCGGGCGACCACGATGACCGCCACGATGATCACCAGTAGCACGACGCCCACGTACCCGAGACCCGCGGCGAATGCCATGGCGCGCTCGAAGTTCTCCCCCAGGAAGTACCCGAGGAGCACCATGATCGTGGTGTAAAGAACGGCACCGATGAACGTATACGCCTCGAACCAGGGCAGCTTCATCCGCGAGACCCCGGCGATCATCGGCGTGAAGTTCTTGAAACCCGCCGTGAAGCGCGCGATGAGCACCGTCTTGGATCCGTGGACCAGGAAGTACACCTCGGCATCGGCGATGCGCTTCTCGCTTATATGGAAGCGGTGCCCGTAGCGCAGCAGCGCATCCCGCCCACCCCTCCGGCCGAGGAAGTAGCTGATGTTGCTGCCGACGACAGTCCCGACAACCGAAGAGATCCACACGAGCGGCCAGGAGAGCGACCCGTACTGCGGCGTCGAGAGGAATGCCGCCGCCATGACGACGGTCTCGCCCGGCGTGAGCGTGCCCACGACGAAGATGTTCTCGAAGACAGTGAAGCCAAACACGAGCGGGTAGCCCGCCGTGTCGAGGAAGCCGAGCACCCAGTCGATCAGCACGATGCCGGTCACCGGGTCCATAAGCCTCCTTTCAGGTCGTATGTGCTACGCCGTCTGCTCATCGAATCCGAAATCGAGCGGGGGCGCAAGACCGAGCGCGCTCGTGGAGATGCGGTCCACCCCGGTCGCCACAATCTCGGGGACGCGCTCGAGGGTCACGCCACCAGACGCCTCGGTGAGGCAGCGTGTCTCCCGCCCTGCCGAGGCCTCCCGGACCGCCTCAACCGCACGACACATCGTCGCCGCATCCATGTTGTCGAGGAGCACGACATCGGCCCCGGCACTGGCCGCCTCGGCCGCCTGCTCGACGGTATCCGCCTCGGCCTCGATGGGGAGCTCCGGATACGCTTCTCGAGCCGCAGTGACCGCGGCTGCCAGCCCACCGGCGAGCCGGACGTGGTTGTCCTTGATGAGCACCATGTCCCAGAGGCTCGACCGGTGCGGATGTGCGCCGCCACACGCCACCGCCCACTTCGTGAGCGCCCGCAATCCCGGAAGCGTCTTGCGCGTGTCGAAGACGGCGACCCCGGGTCCGGCCGCCTTCTGCCAGCGGGCGGCCGCCGTCGCGATTCCCGAGAGCACCATGAGGAAGTTGAGTGCCGTGCGCTCTCCCGCGAGAATGACGGCAGCATCGCCAGAGACGCGAGCCACCGCATCCCCGGCGCCTACGACATCTCCTTCCGCGGTCAGCGCCTCGAACTCGATGCCACCAGCCACTCCCGCCGAACCGGCCAGGAGAGCGAAGACGCGCTCGGCGGCGAGCAGGCCGCAGACGATGCCGGCCTCCCGCGCCACGATGCGTCCCGCGAAGACCGAGCCTCGCGGCACCACCCCTGCAGTGGTGACGTCGCGTGAAAGCGCCTCCCGGACAACGTCAAAGCCCACGGCGAACGCCCCGGCGGGCACACCGAGGTCCTCGGCCAGAGCACGTACGACAATCTCGTCCACGACGGAGTGGTCACGGCGGCTCACTGGTCGCCTCCCCCCGGCACGCGCGCGTGCGACACGGGAACGGGCACGAAGCGCGGGGTCGTACCCCGCTGCCAGACGAGGTGACCCGCCCAGTTGGCGTCGTCACGCTCGGGGAAGTCGACCCGGCTGTGCGCACCGCGCGTCTCGGCACGAACCCGCGCAGCGTGCGTGATGAGCGCGGCGACCGTGATCATGTTCTGGACTTCGAGCTCCTCGGTTCGTCGCAGGCTCACGTCGAGCAGCCGGCTCAAGCCCGCAAGGACGGCCGCCGCCTCTGACAGGCCGCCTTCCGAGCGAATCATGCCCGCGAAGCCCGTCATCGCCTGCTGCAGAGTGGAACGCGCCGCGCCGATGGTGAACGCCGCGGTCTGCTCGACCGGCCCGGAGACGATCCGGGCAGCGCGCTCGGCGGGGACCCCATCGTGAAGCGCGCGCGCGATGCGACGCGAAAAGACGACGCCTTCTAGAAGCGAGTTCGACGCGAGCCTGTTCGCCCCGTGGAGTCCCGAAGCGGTCACCTCGCCGGCAGCGTACAGACCGGGGAGCGAAGTGCGCCCTACGAGATCAACCTTCACGCCGCCGACCATGTAGTGCGCCGCGGGGGCGACCGGGACCAGCTCGGCCGACAGGTCGTAGCCGGCCTCCTTGCAGCGCTCCCAGATCGTCGGGAACCGCTTGCGCAGGTGAGCCTCGCCGAGATGGCGCGCGTCAAGCCATACGTGGGGCTGCTGGCAGCGCACCATGACGCCCTCGATCTCGCGGCAGACCACGTCGCGGGGAGCAAGCTCGGCAAGCGGGTGCACACCGGCCATGAAGCGCTCGCCGGAGCAGTCAAGCAGATAGGCACCCTCGCCGCGCAGAGCCTCGGTGATGAGCGATCTTGGATGATCGGCATGGTCCAGCGCCGTCGGGTGGAACTGCACGAACTCCACGTCGCTGATCTCCGCACCGGCACGCCACGCTGCCGCCAGACCGTCGCCAGTCGCGATTCTCGGATTCGTCGTGACCCGGTAGACCTGACCGCATCCGCCGGTCGCGAGCACGACCGAGTCCGCCCAGAAGACAGCGGGCCGACGCGTGGTCCCGTCGAGCACGAGCGCGCCGACACAGCGCTCGCCCGCAGTGAGCAGGTCGGCGAGGAAGTGGTCCTCGAACAGGTCGACGTGATCGGCCGAGCGGATCGCCGAGGAGAGCGCCCCCTGAATGGCCGCGCCGGTCGCATCGCCAGTGTGCAGCACGCGCGGCAGGCTGTGCCCTCCCTCGCGTGCGAGGCTGACCCCACCGTTCTCGGCCAGATCGAACCGGACACCGAGCGCTTCGAGATCCGCGAGCGCCGCCGCAGCCTCTCCGACCACCGCCCGCACGACACGCTCGTCGCAGAGTCCCTGGCCGGCCACGAGCGTGTCGGCGAGGTGCAGCTCTACCGAGTCCGCCTCGCCGACCGCACCGGCGATGCCGCCCTGCGCGTACCAGGTACCCGTCTCGGTCAGCCTCGCCTTCGTCACGAGACCGACCTTGCACTCCGGTCCAACCGAGAGCGCGGCCATGAGCCCGGCGATACCCGAGCCCACCACGAGGACATCGAAGCGCTGCTGCAGCAGCTCGTCGGTGTCGAACTCGAGCAGGTAGCGCCTCCCGAGCGACTCCGGCAGTTCGCCGGCTTTCAGGCGGCGCTCGTCGGGCAGAAAGGTCCCGCCCGTACGCCGCTCGCGCGCGAGGTCGTGCTCGTCGCGGTGGGTGTCGGGACGCTCAGCCAAGAGCCACCATCCGCTCGACCGCGCCCAACGCGCGCCGCGCGACATCGTCGTCCACCTCGATGGCGGTGTGCATACCGGCAAGCGAGTCGCGCACCTTCTCGATGGTGGTGACCTTCATGTTCGGGCAGAGCATGCGTGGTGTCAGGTTCACGAACCGCTTGCCAGGGGCCGCCTTCGCAAGGCCGTGCAGCAGCCCCTCCTCGGTGACGACGATGAACTCGTCGGCCGCCGATTCTGCGGCGTATCGCAGCATCTGGCTCGTGGAGAGCACGGCATCGGCGAGCGCGGTCACCTCGGGGCGGCACTCGGGATGGGCCATTACCTTGGCCGAGGAGTGGCGCTCCATCGCCTCGCGCACCTGCTCGACGGTGACGTCGTCGTGCGTCGGGCACCACCCATCCCATGCGGTGATCTCGACGTCGGGAAGTTGCGCACCGATCCAAGTGGCGAGGTTGCGGTCCGGGCCGAAGAGCACGCGCTGCGCACCGAGCGAGCGGACGACCTCGACCGCGTTGGCCGAGGTACAGCAGATGTCGGAGAGCGCCTTGACCTCAGCCGACGAGTTCACGTAGGTGATGACCGGCACACCGGGGTTCTCCCCGCGCCACGCTGCAAGCTGCTCGCCGGTGAGCATGTCGGCCATCGGGCAACCGGCGCGCGGCTCGGGCATGAGCACCGTCTTGCTGGGCGAAAGGATCTTGGCGGTCTCGGCCATGAAGTGCACACCCGCGAAGACGATAACGCTCGCGTCGGTCGCCGCTGCCTGCCGCGAGAGGCCGAGCGAGTCGCCAACGTAATCCGCGACGTCCTGTATCTCGGCGCGCTGGTAGTTGTGTGCGAGCACCACGGCGTCACGCTTGGCAGCCAGCGCCCGGATCTCCTCATGGATGGCAGTCGGGTCCGTCACTCGTTTGTGCTCCTTCGGTCGGAGTGCCCAGGATGGGGCACCAGCGCGCAGTTGTCGATGAGGTGGATATCCCCGACGCGGGCCGCCACAAGCGCGCGCGCGGGACCGTCGACGGTGTCGAGCGGCTCGAGCGTGTCTGGATCGACCACGACCGCGTAATCGAGTGAGAGGTGTTCCTCACCGGCGAGCCGCTCGAACATCGCCCGCTCCAGCGCGCGCGCCTCGCGCTCGCGTGACGCGAGCGCCACAGCCGCCGCCTCGAGCGCCGCGGGAATCGCGAGGGCGGAGGCGCGCTCGTCGGCGGTGAGCCGCACGTTGCGGCTGGAGAGTGCGAGACCATCACGGTCACGCACGATTGGGCACGCGACTACCGTGGCGCCCAGGTCGAGGTCGCGCACGAGCCGCCGCACGACCTGGAGCTGCTGGTAGTCCTTCTCGCCGAAGTATGCGAGGTCCGGCCTCACGATACTCAGGAGCTTCGTGACCACTGTCGTGACACCGGCGAAGTGTCCTGGGCGGATCTCGCCCTCCCAGCACTCCGCGAGCGCGCCGGGGTCGACCGTCACCGATGCGCCGGGTTCGTACATCACACCGGCGCTCGGCGCGAAGACGAGGTCGACACCCTCGGCAGCGAGAAGCCGCAGGTCGGCCTCGAGGTCACGCGGGTAGGAATCGTAGTCCTCGCCGGGACCGAACTGCGTGGGGTTCACGAACACCGAGACCGCGACGTAGTCGGCGCGGTTGCACGCCGCGCGTACAAGCGAGAGGTGTCCCTCGTGCAGAGCGCCCATCGTGGGAACGAGCGCGACTGTCTTGCCCTCGGTCCGTGCGTCCGCTGCAGCGCGCCGCGCCTCGGCCTTGGATGCGACGCGTTCCAACGCTACGCCTCCGTCCCGGAGCCGCCCACCCGACGAAGGCGCGCTCGCGCGCTGCGGACCGCCTCGAGCGTTCCCGCGTCCATGTGGGTCGTCTGCTCCTCGGTTGGAAACGCGTGGCCGCGCACGTCGTCGGCGTAGGCGGTGACCGCCTCGCGCACGAGCGCGCCCGTGTCGGCGTAGCGCTTCGCGTGGTGCGGCAGGAACTCCCCGCCCAGACCGATCAGGTCGTGGAGGACCTGCACCTGCCCGTCGCAGCCCTCACCCGCCCCGATGCCGATAGCCGGGACCGCGAGCTGCTGCGAGACGAGTGTGGCAAGCTCGGCGGGGATGCACTCGAGTACGATCGCGAAGGCGCCTGCCTCCTCGAGCGCAAGGCAGTCGTCGATCAGGGTGGCGGCGGCATCGGCTTCCTTCGCCTGGACTTTGTAGCCGCCGAGCTGGTGGACGGATTGCGGCGTGAGGCCCACGTGGGCCATGACCGGGATGCCGGCCTGGACGAGCCTGTGCACCGTAGGTGCGACATGCGCTCCGCCTTCGAGCTTGATGGCGGCCGCCCCGCCCTCGACGACGAGCCTGCCCGCGGCGCGCAACGCGTCTTCCTCGGAGACCTGGAACGACATGAACGGCATGTCGGCCACCACGAGCGCTCTCTTCGTCGCGCGGGTGACGGCAGCAGTGTGCCGCACCATGTCGTCCACCGTCACGGGCAGCGTCGAGTCGAAGCCGAGCACCGTCATGCCGAGCGAGTCGCCGACGAGGATCACGTCCACACCGGCCTCTTCCACCAGGCGCGCCGAGGGCGTGTCGTAGGCGGTGATCATGACGATGGGGCGCTGCGCTGACTTCATCGCGCGAAGCGCAGTAGTCGTGACCGCGTGCGGGGGATCCATAGGTACCATGGCGCTCATGGCACGCTCCTTCCCGGTCTGCCGTCTCAGCCCTGGCGTCTCCGAGGGTCCAAGCGGCCCCGTACGGGTGGGATAGAGAGTATACCACCGCAGGTGACCGGCTAGACGCGTGCGGTTGGAGCTACTCCGTCTCGTCCCCGCCGTCGGGGTACGATTCCGGAGCCGACGGCGCGGACACGACCACCCGGAGCAGCCGGCGAGCCCGGTCGGCATGCTCGCCGGGAACCATGAGGCGGAAGCGGGGCTTGAACCCCCACGGGTTCGTCCAGAGCTCAGGGGCGTACGGATCCCACGCATACGGGATGCCCTCCTGCTCCAATACCGAGCGCTCGAGCAGGAGCAGCGCGTCGGTAGCGGACGCCTGGCCCGAACCGGGCGCCGCACCTCCCTCAGCGACCTCGACCCACTCCTCGGAAGGCTCCTTGTCTCCGGGCCCACGCGTCAGGTCGGCGAAACCGGGCAGCGTGCCGAGCGCCCCGGTGATGCGGCCCACCGACACCCGATCGTCGCAGACGGGAGAACCGTCGGGCAGAGTCACGAGCGGATCGACCTCGAGCAACGGTCGCACGACGAACTCCCGCTCGGCGAAGCGCGGATGCGGGATGACGAGCTCGGTCCCCTCCCACTCCTCGTCGCCGAAGAGCACGATGTCGAGATCCACCACCCGCGGAGCGTTGCGCGGACCGGGCGTCCGGCCGAGGTCGGTCTCGATCTCCTTCATGAGACGCAGCAGCACATCGGCCTCGAGCGCGGTCTCGACCACGGCTACCGCGTTCGCGTACGCCGGCGACGTAGGATCCGGCCACGACTCCGACTCGTAGACGCGCGACACCGCGGCCACCGTCGTCTCAGGCAGCGCATCGATGGCACAGAGGGCATCCGCGAGCGTGTGGATCCGCTCGCCGAGGTTGGCGCCGAGCCCGATGTAGGCGCGCGTCACGCCAGTCACCTTCCAATCGCCGCGATGACGCGAAGCGCCTGAACGGTCTCGGCTACGTCATGGACGCGCACGATGTCCGCGCCGTGCATCACCGCGTACGCCGCGGCCCCCACGCTTCCCGCGACCCGGCGCTTCGGGTCCTCTTCACCGAGTATGTGCCCGATGAAGCGCTTGCGCGACGCGCCGACGAGTACCGGGTAGCCGAGCGCCGCGATCGCGGGTACGCCGCGCAGCAGCTCGAGGTTGTGCTCCAGCGTCTTGCCGAAGCCGATGCCGGGGTCCACTACGATCCGTTTCGGGTCCACCCCGACGGCCTCCAGCGCAGCCACCCTCTCGCCGAGGAACGCCGCCACGTCGCTGACCACATCGTCGTAGTGCGGGTCGTCCTGCATGGCCGCAGGATCATCGCCGAGCATGTGCATCACGACGAGCCCCGCGTCGCACCCGGCAGCGACCTCGATCATCTCGGGGTCGCGAAAACCGGTGATGTCGTTGATGATCGACGCGCCCGCGTCGACGCAGACGCGGGCCACCGTGGGGTGGCGAGTGTCAATGGAGACGGGTGCGGCGCCAACACCGGCAGCCAGGCGCTCAACAACGGGGAGGACGCGACCGAGCTCGGTCACCTCGCTCACCGCAGCAGCACCGGGTCTCGTCGACTCGCCGCCAACGTCGATGATGCCGGCACCTTCGGCGAGCATCGATTCGGCATGCGCGACAGCGGCGGCCGCGTCGGCGTACGCGCCACCGTCCGAGAAGGAGTCAGGCGTGACGTTGACGATGCCCATGATCAGGGGTCGGTCGAGACAGAGGTGACGACTACCGCAGCGCCACACGCGTCCACTCATGCCGCGCCACCTCTGTAGCCCACGGACAAGTTCGCGTCTCCCGCTCATCGGCCCTTGATGAGCGACATCGCCTCTGAGCGCGTGGCCATGTTCCGCTCGAAGATGCCACGCACTGCCGATGTCGTCGTTATCGCGCCGGGTTTCTGAACGCCCCTCATCGACATGCAGAGATGTTCGGCCTCGATCACGACCATGACTCCCCGAGGGTTGAGGTTCTCCACGATGGTATCCGCGATCTGACTCGTCATGCGCTCCTGCACCTGCGGCCTGCGCGCAAAGACGTCGACCACGCGCGCGAGTTTCGAGAGACCGCAGATCCTCCCCTCCTTGCCCGGGACGTAGGCGACATGCGCCCTGCCCATGAACGGCACGAAGTGGTGCTCGCAGATCGAGTAGAGAGGGATGTCGCGGACGAGCACCATCTCCTGGTGGTCCTCGTTGAACGTCACGCAGAAGTGGTCTGCCGCGTCCTGGTCCAGGCCGGCGAAGATCTCCGCGTACATGTCCGCCACGCGGCGGGGCGTGTCGACCAGTCCCTCACGCATGGGGTCTTCGCCGATGCCCTCAAGGATGAGGCGTACGCCTTCGGCGATCTTGTCGTGGTCCATGGCCATGGGCTACTCCGGTGTCGGGGATGAAAAAACGCGCGAGGCGTCTACGGGAGTAAGTATGCCCTACGGCCCGGGAAGTCGTCGCGCTACTGGCCCGCGATGAGACCAAACGCTCGACCGATGGCGATCACGGCGGGACCCATGAGTACGATGAGGGTCGCCGGAAGGATACACAAAATGAGGGGGAAGACCATCTTTGCCGGTGCCTTCTGAGCGAGCTCTTCAGCGAACTGGCGACGCTTGGTGCGCATTTCCTGCGACTGCGTGCTCAGCACGTTACTGACGCTGATTCCGAACACGTCAGCCTGCACCATAGCCATAACGAACGTCGTCAACTCCGGCACCTCGGTACGCTCTGAGAGGTTGCGAAGCGCATCCCGTCTAGAGAGTCCGGCGTTGATTTCCTGCAAGACTCTCGTGAACTCCTCGGCGAGAGGCCCGGTCGAGTTACGCAGGAACTTCACGAGGGCAGCATCAAAACCCAGCCCTGCCTGCATGGAGATCATGAGCATGTCGAGCATATCGGGAAGGCTGCGCCGGATGCTTGTCTGACGGGCTGAAGTGCGGGCCCTCAGCCACAGGTCGGGAACGAAGAATCCTGCCACACCGGCAATCGTATTGAGGAAGAGAGCCTGAAGTAAGGAGGTGTCGCTCATGCGGAGGAACAGCAGCCAGAGAATAGCGGCCACAACAAGTGCTGACAGCACCTTCAACACGATCAGCGAGTCCGAATCCATGTCCTTTGGGCTGCCTGCAACTCGTAATCTCCGGTCGAGGCGAGAACGATAGTCGCGAGGCGCGAACAACCTGACTCCGTGACGCGCTCCGGAGGCGAGCGGCCGCAACACGCGGTCAACAAAGGGCAGTGAGAGCGGCTCCACCTCGCCAGCTTGCATGCGCTCGAAAGCAGTCAGCCGCGCAAGGCGACGTGCTACCTGGCGCTCCTCTGAGAACACCAGGCTGAGTACTGAATACGCCACGATGCATACACTGGCACCGACTGCCAGCGCGCTCAGCACCAGCATCTCAGACCTCCAGCTTCGTCAGACGCATCAGCCAGAACGACCCGATCACAAGCAGAACAGCGCCCAGGGACAACATGGCCAATCCAGTGCCGGTGGTGATCAGGACTGCCATGTACCCGGGATTCACGGCATATAGAGCGACAAGCAGGAAGAAGGGCAGGATTACAAGAACGATTGCCGAGAAACGGCTTTCTGCCGTCAGACTTCTTACCTCCCGACGCAGCTGTGCCCGCTCCCGAATGGTGGCAGCCACCGTATCGAGGACCTCGGCGAGGTTACCGCCGACGTCTCTTTGAATCGCTATTGCGGCGACTGCCCAGCGGAAGTCATCACTGTCTACTCGCTCGGCCATACGGCCGAGCGCATCCTCGAGCGGAAGTCCGAGGCGGTTCTCCGACTGAACGCGTCGGAACTCGGTGGCCGCGGGTTCGGACACCTCCTCGACCACGAGGTCAAACGCTTGAGAGATGCCCCAGCCCGAGCGCAGGGAGCCAGCCACGAGGGAGAGGATGTCCGGCAGCTGCTCCTCAAACCGTCGCCGCCGCCGGCCGATCGCCTGCTCCAGCAACGCAATCGGCAAGACCGTAGCAACAACGACGAATATGACGCTCACGAAGAGCTCTCCAGAAGCCAGGTATGCCATCAGTCCAGTGATGATCACCCCAAGCGAGTGGAAGAACATGTACTCGTTGGGGCGCAGCGGAAGTCCCGCCCTCTCGAGCTTGGTGCGCACCGCGCCTGTGAAACCGTGAGTCTCGGCCAAAGCACCGATGGCCTCGAGCACTCGGCCGCGCTGACCGCCCGACCCGGGGCCACCTAAGTCACCTGCTAGGGACCCGCCGAGCCCGTGGGTGTAGTAGTCCAACTGATCGAGGGTGGTCGATGGTCGTGCAAGAATCGACCCCAGCCCGAACACGAGAAGACCGACCGCAGCAAAGGCGAACATCGTGGCGACAATACGCCAGAACGGATTTGCCAGAGGGGCAGTCCACCCGGAATCCGGACCAACAGCTGGTTCGGAAGAGTCGTAGAGTGGGCTCTTCAAGTCAACGCGCGTGGACCGTCTCACATCACCCTGTGAGACAACGATCTCCACATCAAGACTGGGCGTCAGGGGCTCGAGGCTTGTGAATGTGATTGTGTAGACGTTACGCAGTTCCTGCGCGATCTCCTCGAAGATGCCACTGAACTCAGCTGACTCTGTTACGGATACGGTTCTGCCGCCGGACCGCTGGGCAAGTGCCCGGAGCGGTTCAGGATTATACTCGTCACTCTCGAGCGCAACCGCATAGACGGGGACCTCCGACTGCCCAACTGCAGAAGAGGCACTGTCAAGCGAGTTGATGCTCGTTGTGTCTCCTCCGTCCGAGAGCACTATCATGTATTGCTCGTCACCCTGCGCCTCTTCGGTGATGAGATCGATTGACCGGACGATGGCGTCATAGAGCGCCGTCTCACCGCTCGCCACAAGTGAATCAACGGCTTGAAGCAGCGCCGTGCGGTCGGCGGTGAATCCCGAGAGCACCACGGGCTCCGATGCAAACGCGACAAGCGCGATCCGGTCCCGGGTACCCATGGACCCTATGAAGCCACGCGCGGCAGCTTGCGCATCGAAAAGCGGACCGCCACGCATGCTGCCGCTCACATCAACGACAAGAACTACATCGATCGGCTCCCTGATCTCGGTCGCGGAGATTCCCTCCACGCCGGCGATGTCAACGCTGTTTTCGCGCACGGCGAAATCTGGCTGCGGATCACCGGCGCGCGCAGGAACCAACTCCGGGGGCAACGCCACTTTGAGAGAGACCTGCGGATACGTACTCAGATCTGTTGACTGGACCACCAGTGCATCCTGGGCAACGAGAGATGCGGCACCCGCAAAGACAACCGCAACGACCACCCCGATAAGCACCGCGAGACGCGTCCGGCTGGTCACTGGCTATCCCTTCGCCATCGGTTCTGGCGCAAACAGCCCCGGCTCCATCTCAATCCCGATGTAATCAAGTTGCTCGGCGAACTTGGGTCGTATGCCGGTCGCCTTGAGGTGGCCCAGGTAACAGCCGTCCACGTCAACACCCATCGAGTAGTCGAATCGGAAGATGTCCTGCATGACAATCGTGTCACCCTCCATACCTTCGACCTCAGATATCTGAGTCACGCGCCGCGACCCATCAGGCAGACGTGACAGGTGGATAAGCAGGTGCAGTGCCGAGGCAGTCTGCTCCCTGATCGCACGCATCGGAAGGTCGAGACCGCTCATCAGGACCATGGTCTCAATACGCGCGAGCGCATCTCGAGGCGAGTTCGCGTGCACGGTTGAGAGCGATCCCTCGTGACCGGTGTTCATGGCCTGCAGCATGTCGAGGGCCTCGGCGTCGCGGACCTCGCCCACGACTATTCGATCGGGCCTCATACGCAACGAGTTCCTCACCAGCTCGCGAATCGTCACCTGGCCACGCCCCTCGATGTTCGGTGGTCGCGACTCGAGTCTAAGCACGTGATCCTGGTGGAGTCGAAGTTCCGCTGCATCCTCGATAGTGACGATGCGCTCATCGTTCGGCACGAATGAAGAGATCACGTTGAGCAAAGTCGTCTTTCCGGTGCCAGTACCGCCGGATATGAGGATGTTGAGCTTGCCAGCTACGCATCCCTTCAGAAAACCCGCAGTCGGTGATGTCAGCGTACCGAAGTTGATCAGGTCATCAACGGTAAAGGGCTCTCGAGAGAACTTCCTGATGGTCAGCATCGGGCCGTTGATGGCGAGGGGGTGTACTACTGCATTGACGCGCGAACCGTCTGGCAACCGCGCGTCAACCATGGGGGAACTCTCGTCGACACGCCTTCCAACCTGAGCAACGATCTTGTCGATGATTCGCAGCAGGTGTGCCTCGTCAATGAACTTGCGATCGACAGGATAGATCTTGCCCCTGCGCTCTACATAGATGGTCGATGCGTTGTTGACCATCACCTCGGTGATGTCGGGATCTTCGAGAAACGCCTGTATGGGCCCATAGCCAATGATGTTGTCGATGACGTCAGTCATGACCTCGCGTCGCTCCGCCGCGGATAGTGGCGTTGTCTCATTCGCAAGGAGCTCGATCAGCCGGTGCTCGATCTTCTCTCTCAGAGCGTCCTCAACGCCGCTCTCAACACCGATCTCGGCGCCCATCTCCTCGATGAGAAGGTGATGCAGGTGTCGGACGACGGCGTCCTTGCTTCTCGAGGCAGATATCGTCGCCGCAGCAACCTCATCCGCGGAGCCGAAATTGCGTTCGTTGGAAGGCCGTTCTCTCAGCACGTCGTCCCCTCCTAGGTGTCTCCGGCGATGTTGCGGGCGAGTTCCACGAGACTCTTGGCCACTGCAGACTTGGGCGCATCAATCACTACCGGAACACCCTTGTTGACCGACCGCGGCACCGCGAGATCGCTCGGGATTCTTGCTGTGATGCGCGCGCCGATCACTCGCTCAACCTCAGCCACCTCGAGGAAAACCTTGCTGTTGGACCGGTTCAGCACGAGACTGACACCACCGTTGCGGTAGCCGAGCTGCTTCAGCTTCTCAAGGGATACCTTGGTGTTCTTGATGCTCGGAACCTCCATTGTGGCCACCGCGAGAACCTCATCGCTGCGGTCGATTGCGGTAAGTACTGCCTCATCGAAGCGACCGGCCGTATCGATCACTACGAAGTCCACGATCTCCGCAAGGAGACCGATGATGCGACTGATGCGTGCAGTCGTGACCGACTCGGCGTCCTCGGACCTGCGAGGCGCCAGCAGTGCCTTCAACCCGGACGAATGCTCGACCAAGAACCCCTTCAGCATCTCTGTATCAAGGCGGTCGATCGCTTGGGCAGCGTCATAGATGGTCCGGGCGGGCTCGAGCTTGAGCATGATGGCGGCATCCCCGAACTCAAGATCGAGGTCGACGAGAGCCACGCTTTTCTTCAGATCGTGGGCGAGGGCAACGCAAACGTTGGTCGCGACTACCGTCTTGCCCACTCCCCCTTTCGTGCTGAAGACAGTAACGATCTTCGCCTTCTTGGACGCCGTGGGGGCCTCGGCTGTACCGGACTGCTCGGCGGTCCGCGAGCGCACGGCGATTTCATGGGCTGCCCTTATGGCTGCGCCCACGTCGCCGTAGGTCGATCCCTCCGACGAGACCACATCTCGAAAGCCAGCGCGCATCGCCATGCGGAGCAACTCCGCAGTCACCTTCTGTGCAACAAGGACTGACTCTATGGGCCTGGAGCGGGATGCGAGTTCCTCGCCTGCCGCGATAGCTGCGTCAATCTGAATCGACGGACCGAATACAACAACATGAGCCTGTTCCTTGACCGCGGTCTCGACCGCACCCGGGGCTGATACCACAGATGCGAGAGTGATTCCCTCCTCGCGCTCGAGCAGGGTCTCAAGCCGTCCGACAAACTCGGGGCTTCTGTCTGCGACTACGACGAGACCCACTACGACCCCACCTACTCCAGCACCCGTGGGTACGTCATCCCTGGCGTTTCGGGAATCTCGGTGGTGGTCGACCCGATGAGCGCAAGCCAGACATTGCCCTTCTCCTCGGCAAAGACGAGCTTCTCTGCCTCGGCCGGCGGGAGGGACAAGGTTATCGTGCCCGGAACCGCATCGGCACCCTGGGCCTGTCCCGGCGCGAACGCCCCTCCCTGGTTCTCCTGCTGATCCGTTGCCCCGGTGGTGGTCCCCGACTCGGCCGTGGAGAGATCGGTGCCGACCGCGATGACCCGCGCCTTACGCAGGATCACCTTCGTGATGCCATCCTCGAACTCGCCGCTCGGCTCAAAGCTGGCGATGACCATGACGTGATCACCGGGCTTCACGAGCCCGGCCACGCCTTTGACGGCATTGTTGGCGATGGAGACGGCAACGTAGTCCTTGGGAACCGCGTACGAAAGCCCCGCCTCGGCCGGATACTTGAACCTGGCGGCGGTAATCTGTTCACCCCTCGATACCGGGAACGCCAATACCTGGCCTTCCAGGGACGCCGAGGAAGAGACTGCGCCATCGGAGACATACTGGCGGGGGATGGTGGTGCTTACAATCTGCTGACCCTGCAGGAGCTGTTCCGCGGTGGCACCCACAGGCAGGTCTTGCTGGGCCACAAGGACCTCGACCGGCTGCGCATCGGCCTCGAGACGCATCCGCGCGCTGTCAAGGTAGCGCGCGGCGAAGAACGCAGCGACTAGTCCGAGAACGATTGCAGCAGCAAGAATCAGTGCTTTCGAGCGCATGGGACTCCTCCCCTTGAAGCTCCGCCTCGTCGGTGCAAGCTCCAGTAGTCGTAGATATCCACGACTACTGCGTGAGCCTGGTGATCACGCCCGCATACTCGACGTAACCACCGATGTTCAGGGCATCCTCCGGTACAACCTGGATGAACTTGCCCCACATCACGTCGTCTTTGTGCGATGGATCGTTGGCGATGAAGATGTTGACGAAACCGACGATGCGCACAAGGGTATTGCCAGTCGCTGAACCCCAATCGTACGGATTGCCGTTCTCAATGACCAGCACCGGGCACGTTATCAGCCGCAAGCATGTCGAGCCGTCCGGGTGCAGGTTCGTCCATATCTCCCGCTGCTCATTGTAGACGAGGTGCTCGCTGCTGAAGTAGCCGCTATCGTAGAGGGTCCGCATGTCCGCAGGAAGCGTGTCCGGATCCTCGCCGGGTTCGACGAGGTGCGGGCTACAGCCGAAATGATCCCCGGTTAGCGCACCGTAGTTCGGATTGAGCGGCGATCCCGTCTGCGTGTAGAGCGTCTGCCCGATACTGACCGGCTGACTTGTTCCGCCCGCCGAGATCACGCCTTTCGTATTGTTCGCATCCGACCACGGCGTGAGATCCACGAACTGCCAGTTGCCCGAGCTACCATCCTGCGGCACCAGTTCGAACCACTCGCCATCCTCGTAGCCGTACGGCGGCGAGGTGGTGCCTCGCGCAAGGATGCCGAAGGGCATGAGGCCGCTACCGTATGTCGATGGAGAACCGATCAGTGCGGTCGCAGTCGCCCCAACGGGGGCACTCTCTCTGTCGAGAAACCTGGCAAGGAACAGACCCATCGCCGTGTCTTCCAGGTTGACGGTCAGAGTGTA
>JACUUN010000217.1 GCA_014859265.1 Coriobacteriia bacterium | reverse complement strand
GTAGACTCGGGTAGTGAGCGTTCGCTGCGCCTCGCAGCTGACGCCCAAATGCGTTGGGCAGATTCGGTCGACGTGCGGGAGTCGGCACTCCGCGTTCCGGCTGTACCGCGGGTTCGTCATGTAGAGAGGCGGGGCGAATCGTATGCTCGGGTCGCTGCAAGCACCGCATCGCGCGGTCACTCTCGCCCTGATAGTGCTCGCGGCGATCCTCGCGGTGGCCGCTGTGCTCATCGGCATCGACGACAACCCGCCGGGCATCGCCCTTGCCGCGCTCTCGGGGGCCGCGCTCGTGACCGCCTTCGTCCATCACTGGCGCTCGCCCAGACGCTTCCTCCTACTCAGCGCGGCCTCGCTGGGGGCCGTCGTGGTCCTCGGAGCGCTCGGCATCGTGAGCGATATCGCGGTGACGGGCAACCGTCTCCCCGCGTCTGTGACTCCAGTTGTCGAGTCCGCCGGATCCACGATCTTCATCGCCATCGCGTTTCTCGGCGTGCCGTCCATCCTGGTCGGGCTCATCGGAGCAATCGTCGTGTGGCTGATTCGGCGAACCCGCTGAGACTGCCCAACAAGCGCATCAAGCTGACGCGCACGAGGTAGAATCGACCTGCAAGCACGTGCCGCGCAGCTGACGCCCAAGAGCGTTGGAAAGACCCAAGGGAAGACGTTCGCCCGGCACGTTCGTTGCCTTATCCAGCTGAGTGACGTATAATTCGTACCTCTGCAATACGTCTGGGAGGCGTTGCCGTGAACACGAAGCTCACGCTGAGGTTGGATGACCGGCTCATCAGCAAGGCTAAGCGCTATTCTGATCGTTCGGGGAAGTCGGTCTCACAGCTCGTTGCGGACTTCTTCTCGGCGATTGATGCGGACGAGGACATCCCCGGTACAGAGATCTCGCCGCGCGTCCGGTCTCTGAGGGGAGCTTTCAAGGGCTCAACAGCCACTGAGGAAGACTATCGCCGCTACCTGGAGGAGAAGTATCGGTGAGAGTGCTTTTCGACGCCAACATACTGCTCGACGTCCTCTTGGAGCGGGAGCCTCACGTCGAGGTCGCCGAGAAGTTGGTGGCACTGGTAGACAACCGTCGGATCGAGGGCTTCATCTGCGCGACGGCCGCGACCACCTTGCACTATGTCGGCGCCAAGGCCCTAGGACAGAGGGCTGTCCACGAGCATCTCCGGACACTGCTCGGTGTCTTCGAAGTCGCCGCGGTGGATCGCGACGTGCTGCAGCGAGCACTCGATGCCAACGGCTTCACAGATTATGAAGATGCTGTCGTCCACGAGGCGGCGCACTCGGCCGGCTGCAATGCGATCGTCACGCGCGACGCAACGGGCTTCGTGAAAGCAACGATGCCCGTGTTCCAGCCGTTGGAGCTGCTGGCGGCGGTTGCGGCGAGAGCGGACTGAGTCAGCGGGGGCTTTCCAACAAGCAGTTCGAGCGGACTCACTTCGTTCGCCGCTCAACTGCCGGACGTTAGCCAC
>JACUUN010000216.1 GCA_014859265.1 Coriobacteriia bacterium | reverse complement strand
ATGAGCGGCAACGCGCAGCGTTGTCCGCTCGATCTCATTGTTGGACGGTGGCCGCGTGGTCGCTAAATATGCCAGCGCGCCCTGTACGCCCTGCAAATCGCCTCAAGCATCTACTTGTACTCTGCGTCGACGTCGATACCAACCGGATTGTCACGCGCGATTCTGGGCGGATTCACGTTGTCGATGTCCACCGGGATTAGCAGAACGTAGTCGTACGCGACGAGATCCGTCCTCCCTGGCGGGCGAACCGGCAGGTCGCGGAACTTGGCAGCGGTCTTGGCGGGGTCCGAAGCGCTGTTCTTGCTGATGGCGTAGGGGAACTCATCCCAGAGCGATTGATCGCCAGACGAGAGTCGTGGCGCGACCCGCTCTTCGAATTCCGCCGCGGGCATGAACGGTTTCACCCTGTCGGGGACGTTCAGGACCTTGTCACACATTCCGACAAGAACAGTCGCAACCAGAACAGCATCCGGTCGATTCCGATGGAGCACTCCCACCAAGTCACTGAGATCATCGTACCGGTTGGTACGGTTCCGATGTGCAGTGATAACGGACTTGTTCTCGACGCACAGCCGCAGGCACGAGAGATACGGCATCTTCTTGTCCCCACGAGGCTCAGCGACAACAAGATCGAGCTTCCTTGAACGGCCGGCCGGTGAAGGAAAGTCGAGCCACTCACGAATGCGGCCGTCCGCGAAGTCATCAGCGAACGGCTCGCAGGTGTGGCACAAGTCGTTCAGAATTCCGCGGCTGACGGCCTCAGAGTGCCCCTCAAGTCGATGATTGTGAAACCCGCGCTCCTGCATGTTGCGAATGAGATCCGTGTAGGCGGTGCTCACAATACGACAGCCTCTCCGGAAGGCATACGTGCGCATGCCGATGACTGCGGCGGAACGATGACCGTGAGCCTGCTGACCAGTTCCTGGGGGAGCGGCATGCGTTGAAGAACACGGCTCTGAAGTCGCAGATAGCCCTTGGCCGCGCGCTGGCAGTTTGCCTCCATCCACTGTCCAGCCTCTGGTGAGCGCAGGTACTCGAGAAGCAGAGGGAGATCTGCGGTGCACTGTGGCACCAGGTAGTACACGGAGTGTCGAGGAACAACCTCGCCCGACCAGTCCACCCAGAACTCGGGTTTGGCACCAATGTCCTTGAAGAGAATCTTGGGCCGGAGCATGTCCCGAAGCACCGGTGTCTCGTGGAACGAGTACCACGGCTTGCGCGGAACGCACGAACGCGCGACCAGACGAGAATGGATGTCGCGGCGCGAGAGATAGTCGCCAAGACCGCCGAGCTGCTCCAGCGGGAGAAGCCGACCATATTCGTCGTACGGCAGCAGCATCACATTCCGCTTGGGGATATCCGGGCTACCAGGCATCAGCTCACGGCCGGCGACTGTAGCGCGTGCGAATGCCTGAAGTGCCGGATCCAGCTTGTGCGCGGGGAATACAAATACGCTGTCCGCTCCCGTCGCAACACCGCAGCTAACTCG
>JACUUN010000215.1 GCA_014859265.1 Coriobacteriia bacterium | reverse complement strand
CGTTAGATGCACTAACCCAGTGGTGCATCGCCTGCGGACTCAGTCTCCCAGGGGAGCACCCGTTTCGATGATGAAGACGCCGATCTTCGTGATCCCGTCTGCTTCATAGACGGGAACCACTCGGTTATGGCCCGGACCCGTTGGCTGCTGTCGCACCGCCTCTTGCGGTGTGCTCGGCACGGGTCCGTCGAGATCACTGCGAAGCGCGTATCCCACCCTGCCGTTTGTGGCGATGACCTGAATGAGGTCGGGCTCGTCTTCCGGCGACATGGCTTGCAGCGCCGACCCATATGTCATCCCACGGGCGTTCACGGGCCAATCAGTGACGGCGGGGCCGTTTGGCGCCGGTGGTGAGTCAAAGGCGCCAGCAATCGTCATGCCGCCAGCAACTACGCCAATGACCAAACCCAGCGTCACCGCAGCCCACATGATCCGTCGACGCGGCCGTGCCCTCTTACGTGATGACAGGCTCATGATCTCACCCCTCTCAGCCAGGGTAGTTCTGATTCGGACTCCTGAAGGTGTTGTATGTAGCGTACCCGCTGCCGTTCCAGGCGCGAGACTGTCCTAGGCTGTAGTAGACGCCGGTCGGGAGTGAGTAGGGATCCGAGGTCAGCACGCTCATACCTCCGAGCGTGCTGCTGTTGTACTGCCAGCTTGATTGCCTCACGAGACTGCCGCCGGAGTTGTAGAGCCGTGCACGCGCCCCCATGTAGCCCGCAGGAACGTTCCTCGCAGGGTAGCAGCCTACGTAGGTGGTCGCCCAACAGCTATAGCTCGTGGTGTGAACGCCCGCCTGGTTTCTGTAGCCGATGCCGTACACGGTGTAGTACCCATAGCTGCTGTAGGCGTGCCCAGCGAAAGCAGGCACCGACGAGCCCAACATCAACCCGGCAAACGTCCCAGCCAAGACTAGCTGAATAGCCCGGCTCCTGATTCCATGCATTGTCCGCCTCCCCCAAGCGATTGTGCGGTATGATTACCCGGTAGCAGATTACAGGACGACTGTCAAGTGCGGCCTGCACGTCGCTCGTTTGATCATCATGCGTGGCCATGCAAGCAGGCTCTATTGGAGGGACAATGCGGCTGTCTGTGAGTGACACTGGGCTGGCGATGGTCTTGAAGCGGTTCAAACCCAAGCCTGGAGCGCACATCGAGTTCGTCATTTCACCCGACGGTCTCGATGTGATTGCGAACGCCGACGGCTACTTGACTCTGGCGCGTTGGTGCCTCGTGATGGCGCATCCTGAGATGGGCGGGAGGACACATCCGCGGTGGCTGTATTCCATTCGCCATCTCGATGAGGCGGTGGGTCCCGGCGACGCAAGGCTGACAAGTCGCCAGCGAGACTCCGAACCGGACCTATCGCTTCACGCAGTGCGCTTCTTTCGAGCGGAGCGCAGACGCGCGGCATCTAACCCGGGCGTCAACCCGACAACGCCGCGTGAGGTAGACTCGGGTCCGAACCAGGTGTAGGCGTTGCGGGTTACGCCCAAACACGTTA
>JACUUN010000214.1 GCA_014859265.1 Coriobacteriia bacterium | reverse complement strand
TCTGGCGAACAACGTCGGGATCAGGAGGAGCCGGGGGCGTCATATCCTCATCCTCAACCCCGACACCGTGATTGATTCGGGATGCCTGACACGCGTACTCAGAGCCGTCCGACGACTGCCCCACACCGGTCTCGTGGGGTGCAGGCTGTACGGCGCGCTCGGAGAGCAGGCCAGCACGTACCGCCCCCACACGCTCGCGCGTGACTTCGCTCGACTCATCGGCGTGCTACCCCTGTGGGATGCCCTGTCCCGCCGTCTCCCGGCGCGGAGGGAGGGCCGCAGGGTCGGTGGAGTGACCGGCGCCTTCATGCTCGCGCCGGCCACGGTCCTCAACGAGGTCGATGGCTTCGACGAGAGCATCTTCATGTACGGGGAGGATGTGGACTTGTGCCATCGGATCTCCTGCGCCGGCTACCGGATCTACTACGTCAGGTCAGCTCGATGCCGCCACACCCACAACGCATCCGGTGTGGACGACGCCACTCGCCTCCGCAAGCACTTCGGCGCGATCAGAACGTTCTACCAACGCCATCAGTCGGGCCTCAGCTACCGTCTCTTCCTCCTGACCTTGCTCGCCACCTACCCTGTGCGGGCAGCGGCGCTGCGGATCGTCGCCCGCCGCGGGCATGTCGGAAGCACCCGCCTGCTCCGAGAGCGCGTCTATGCCGAGGAAGCCGCGTCGGATCTCTTCACCACACGCCTCCGTCGGGGCCATCCCGCACCGCCCCCCCGCGAAGGTCGGATCGACATCTTCTCGCCCTGGCTCGCGTATCCCGTTGTGTTCGCTGCCTACTACACGATCGGACTGCTGCTGCCGCTAGACTACGTCGGCGGCCGGCTCCCACTCGGCCAAGCCGCCTACCACGCTCTGGGGCTGGTCGCCTATCTGGCCGGCGTGAGACTCAGCGGAACCGGCAGGACGGCTCCTCGCATCGATCGTGCCTCCGTTCCCGGCCTCTCGGTGTACAAGCGGCGTGCGACGTTTGCCGTCGCCGCAGGTCTCCTCGCATGCGCGTACCTGTTCCTGAGGTTCGGGCTCCGCGGGTTCGACTACCAGTTCCGTTTCTCCGACGCGCCAGGTTGGACCTTCTACCTGCTCTTCACGCTGGTTACCGGTGTGTTCGGGCTGACCCTGCTTGAGCTGTGGCGGCCCGGCGGCAGGCAAGGACGCCTGCTGCTACTCGGTCTCACCGTCCTGACCGGCGGACTCGTCATGGCGTTCGGGTCGCGCTCGCCGCTGTTCATAGCCGTCCTCCTCGTCGCCATCTCCTTCCACTACGTGGTCTCCCGCATCCGCCTCCGTCACTTCGTTGGCCTCGCCGTCGCGGTCTTCCTAGGAGTCACGGTGCTCGGCTTCCTGCGGGCGGTCGGCGACCCTGGCCGGGCGGAATGGTACACCCGCAACGCCGTCCGGTACGGCGTACCGGAATGGGCGGTTCCGATGGCTCCCGGGCTGCTGGCACTGCGCAATGGCCCTGGCCACCTCGAAGTCATACGCCGCGTGTATCC
>JACUUN010000213.1 GCA_014859265.1 Coriobacteriia bacterium | reverse complement strand
GGCCCGACGGGCCGTCTCGCAGCTCCTGGATGCCAAGCGTCCGGACATCGTCCATTGCCGGAACATCTACCATCACCTGTCGCCATCGATCCTGGCTGAGTTCCAGGAGCGAGGTATCCCCGTCGTGATGACCATCGCGGACTACAAGCTGGTCTGCCCCAACTACAAGTTGTTCCGGAACGGAACGGTATGCAACGAGTGCACACCGGGGCGGTACCATCCGGCACTGCTGCACAAGTGCGTTAAGGACTCGTTCCTTGCCTCGGCGCTGTGTGCAGCAGAGGCGGTCTACCATCACCACTCGCGCGCATACGCCGATCGACTGACAGCGATCCTCACACCGAGCCGTTTCGCATGCACGGTGCTTGCAGACCATGGACTCCCCACCGATAAGCTTGCGGTCCTCAGGCACTTCCTCGACCCGTCAGAGTGGTCCTCACCGCCTTCCACGCCCAGTGGACGCCCCTACCTTGTCGCATTCGGGCGTCTGTCGCCCGAGAAGGGCATCGACGTGGCCATCTCGGCCATAGCCAAGGTCAGAGGCGTGGACTTGGCGGTGGTCGGCCAAGGACCCGAGGAGTCGTCGTTGAGACGGACAGCGGAGAGGGAGGCGCCAGGGCGAGTCCGATTCCTTGGCTACCGCCAAGGGGACGACCTCCGCCGCATCATCGCCGATAGTCTCGCCGTCGTCATGCCCTCGGTTTGGTACGAGGTCTTCGGGTTGTCCGTCCTCGAGTCATTCGCTCTCGGCAAGGCCGTGGTGGGGAGCAGGATCGGTGCGATTCCCGAGTTGGTGATCGACGACGAAACGGGTCTCACGTTCGCCCCAGGAGACGCAGACGACCTTGCGAGGCAGGTTTCCGCTCTTGTTTCCGACCCCGCACTCGCTACGAGAATGGGAGCGGCGGCCAAGGCGATGGTCGCGCTCGACCTAGGACCCGAACGACACTACAGGGACCTCATCAAGATCTACGAGGCCTCGATCGAGCGCCGCCTTCCCGGCGGAGACTGTCCAGATTTCAACCGGCGTTGACACGCAGCAAGACGAACCGGACCCGACGCCTAGGAGTTGCGCGGGTCGACCACGTGTTCCGAGAACAGGTCAGGAGGCGGGCGATGGATGCTGACTGTACTTGGCAAGGGCGCGACGGAGCTACCGACAGCGCGAGGCGGAACATCATGCGACAGAAGGCGGGTTCACGGCAAAGTGCCTGCAGCTCCGGAGAAAGGCCGACCCCCCCCCTGCGAGTAGACGCGATAGGCGCCGCATGAGACCTGCGGCAGGGAAATCCGTCCTTCACGAGGCGATGGTTGTTGCCGCCGCTATTCCTCGCCGTGGTGGTCTCGGTAGCCGTACCTGCACGATCCATGGCATCCGCCGGCCGGAGCCCTCTGGATCTTCCCTTCCCACGCGTCAGCGTGTGGTGTGGTGACCCGACGTACTGAATCAGCCTCTTGAGGACATCGCCCGGTACGACTACGTCGTCCTCCACTCCAGCGAAGGTTGCGTATTCCGGT
>JACUUN010000068.1 GCA_014859265.1 Coriobacteriia bacterium | reverse complement strand
GTCGTCGACGGTTTCGACGTGGTGAACGAGGCCGGCACGGTGGCCGAGGTCTACGACATGAGGGTACGCCATCGCTATCCATGGCGGTACTACATCGTCATCGACAAGTCGGAATTCCGGCTCTACTGGTACCGCGACGGGCGGCTCGTAAAGACCTATCCGGTCGCTCACGGGCGCGTGGGCGCTTCTACACCGAATGCCATCTGGCGCATCGACTCGAAGTACCTGAGCGACCCGGCCGGAGTCTACGGCCCGCGCAAGATGAGGCTTTACCGCCAGTCCCGGCGTGCCGATGGTAGTACCAGTTATGTGTACTCGCGGTATTTGATTCACGGCACGAACAATCCTGCGAGTATCGGCACGAGGGCCTCGGCCGGATGCATCCGGATGTACAGCGCAGACGTGCTCGAGCTCTTCCCGCAGGTACCGCTGGGGACGATGGTCGTCACACAGGAGTGAGGTGGGTCCCCTGCAGAATCGGCCACAGGCCGGCGCGCTACGATCGCGCCTTGTAGCAGGATATCTGGCGTTCATCTGCGCGCTCGTTCTTCTCGGGGCTGGCGCGGTGACATCGTCAGCGTACGCTGACGATGTCACCGGCGACGCGCCTGCGTTGCACTCAGGTACCGAGACATCCGAGACCGTCGTTCCGGATGATTCACCGGCTTCGGACGAGCCGGCGCCGACGGCCACACCGCCTGCCGAGGATCCCGCTTCGGGGAGCGACCAGGACAGCACCCCGGACAGCGAAGAGTCGGTGACCGTCGAGTCACCCCTCGTCACAAGTGACGTTGCGGTCAGCGGGCTCACACGCGTGGAGGAAGACCATGTCACGCTAACATACGGCGGAGCATGGACAAGCGGCACCAGCGCCGCCGCCTCCGCGGGAGCGTATCGCTACTCGTACTCTGCGGGCGCGACACTCACGATGTACTTCAAGGGGACGTCGGTAGCCCTTATCGGCCCGGTGGGCCCCACGTACGGCCGAATAGAGATCTGGCTCGACGGTGTGAAAGTAGCGACTGTCAGCCAGTACGCGGCCGCCTATCAGCACCAGCAGGTGGTTTGGTCGGTGGCCGGACTGGCAAACGCGGATCACACCCTCGTCATCCGGGTCACAGGTACGAAGGAGGCCGCGAGTTCGGGAACGATATTCGTCTTCGACGCGTTCGATATCGATGGGACCGTCGCTTCCAAGCCTTCCTGGCTTCCGGACGGCAGGGCGAGCCACGAAGAGGCCGACTCCCGCACCTTCCGGGAGGGGCGCTGGACCGCGGTGCGTACGTCCGCCGCATCGGGTGGATCTCTCCTGTACACGGGAACTGTCGGTTCGACCTTCACTATCCACTTCTCCGGTTCGCGCGTTGCCTGGATCGGCCCCAGATTCACGAACTACGGGTGGGCCGCGGTCTACCTGGACGGCATCTATCAGACGACCGTCAGCCAGTACGGCGCCTCGGCCCGGCATCGTCAGGTCATCTGGTCGGCCGAGGGGCTCTCCAACGGCAACCATACGCTCATGATCAAGGTGCTTGGCAAGAAGGACGCCGCCAGCCGTGGAACGGTCATTGCCGTGGACGGGTTCACCGTCGACGAGTTGCTGGTTCCGCGCTTCGAGGAGAAAGACAGCCGCATCAAGCGCTCCGGAACATGGACCAGCGGCACCTCGACTGTGGTCTCGGGCGGGGGTTACGTCTACTCGCGCCAGGCGAACGCGTATGTCGTTGTGCCGTTCTGGGGAACTGCGTTCGCCTGGATCGGCATGCGCGGCCCCTCGTACGGCATGGCCGAGGTCTACCTCGACGGGCGTTCGATGGGCATCGTCGACCTGTACAGCCCGGCGTCCTCCTCCGGTGAGATGGTGTGGGCGGTCAGCGGTCTCAAAGATAGGTATCACGTGGTGGTGATCAGGGTGCTCGGTCGCAAGTCACCCATGAGTGCGGGAGCGAACGTCGTGCTCGACGCCTTCGCGTTCGAGGGCGCGGGCGCCAAACCGGCGCACTGGGCGAGCAGGACCGTCCGTATCGACGACAGAGAGTTCCGGCTTTGGCGCAGCGGCACATGGCAGGCGGGTGCGAGCTCGGCCGCATCAAGCGGGACCTACCTATACTCGCACCGTGCAGGTTCCACGATTACCGTCAGCTTCATCGGCACTTCGGTCGCGTGGATCGGACCGACCGGCCCGGCCTACGGGCACGCGCGGGTCTTCCTCGACGGCGTGCGGGTGGGTACCGTGAGCCAGTACGCACCGTCCTTCTCCCACCAGCAGGCCGTCTGGTCGGCCTCGGGCCTTGCCGACACCGTCCACACGCTCACTATCCATGTGCTCGGCACGAAGGACGCGGCAAGCAGCGGTACGATCGTGGTCGTCGACGGGTTCGATGTGGCCGGTGTGCAGAAGCAGCGATTCGAGGAGAGAGACCGCGCTACCCTGCGCAGCGGCACATGGCAGGCGGGTGCGAGCTCGGCCGCATCAAGCGGGACCTACCTATACTCGCACCGTGCAGGTTCCACGATTACCGTCAGCTTCATCGGCACTTCGGTCGCGTGGATCGGACCGACCGGCCCGGCCTACGGGCACGCGCGGGTCTTCCTCGACGGCGTGCGGGTGGGTACCGTGAGCCAGTACGCACCGTCCTTCTCCCACCAGCAGGCCGTCTGGTCGGCCTCGGGCCTTGCCGACACCGTCCACACGCTCACTATCCATGTGCTCGGCACGAAGGACGCGGCAAGCAGCGGCACGATTGTGGTCGTCGACGGGTTCGATGTGGCCGGCGAGCGGGTCACCGCACGGAGTCTCATCGTGTCGGTGGCCAAGCAGCAACTCGGCAAGCAGTATGTGTGGGCGGCGTCCGGACCCGACACGTTCGACTGCTCGGGGCTGGTGCTCTACGCCTGCCGGGCTGCCGGTGTCTCGGTCCCCCGGACCTCGCGCTGGCAGTGGAGTGTGACGAATCCTCGGTTCACGACGTTCGAGCCTCTCCTGCCCGGCGACTTGTGCTTCTTGTCAAGCCCGAGCTACATCCATCACGTCGGCATCTACATCGGTTTCGGGCTGAGCATCCACGCGCCGGGCACAGGCAAGTTCGTCGAGTACCGGACGGCACACACCTGGGGCTGCTACGGTCGTGTCGCCGCCTCCGCCTGGCAGGGCCGCTACAACGGAGGATGACGGGGTGAGCTACGATGTCAGGAAACCGGAGGCGCAAATGCTCCGGCTGCTCCCGGTGAAGGGGCCGCCCACAGCGTCAGCATGTGTGTGAGGTTCACGCTACAATTACGGCATTACAGATCGAGTACATGACGCAGAGGTGGCCAAGTGGAAGACTCTCTAAGGGAGCTTATCGAAGCACTTGCTCCCACCCTGTCCACCTACGCGTTCAGTACCGACTCGTTGGTTTTCGAGGAGCGGGTGCGACTAGCGTGCTTCAGCTGTGCACGGAGTGGAGTGGCGTGGACATGCCCCCCGCGACTTCCGGATGTGGACTTCCAGCAGACATTCGGTGAGTACGCCAACGGTCTGCTGGTGGTCAATAGAGTGCCTTTTGGTGCCGCAGGACCTGAGGAAGTCAGAAGGGACTCCAGCGTTACCTTGCACAGAGCCCTACTCAAGGCCGAACGATTCCTTTGGGAGAACAACTACCCGCTCGCTGTTAGCTTCACGGGAGGTGCCTGCAAGCTCTGCGCTGACGGCTGCGACGCTGTTGGGTGCCGTCAGCCAACACTCGCTCGCATACCGCTCGAGGCAACCGGAGTCAACGTCATAATGAGCGCTGAAAAGGCTGGCGTTAAGGTAGCATTTCCGCCCAGTATGTGTCTCCTTCGAATCGGACTATTGGTATGGTGACAGTATGCGCATAATCCTTCTTGCGGCTGGTGTCGGCTCTCGATTGATGCCGTTCACGAGCAGTACCCCAAAGTGCCTCTTTCGGCTTGGAGCCCGTCAAACTGCACTGGGTCGATTGCTTGGTCAATCCAGCGCCAATGGCATCGATGACATCGTCGTCGTTACTGGCTACCACCGAGAACTGGTGGAAGCCGAACTACCGCCTACAGTTCGCACGGTCAACAACCCGTTCTTTCGCACGACAAACAGCGTGGCATCCCTCTGGTTTGCTAGGGAGTTCCTCGATCGCGAGTCGCTCATCATGAACTCCGACATCGTGTTGGAGAATGCACTCTTCGAGCTGATGATCAGACCTCAGCCCGCGGATACGCGTGTGTTCATAGACGTATCTCGCACATTCGATGCAGACTATAGGGTAGCCGTGCATGGCAAGAGCGTCGTCATGATGGGCAAGGAACTCACGCATTTCGCCGGTGAGTACGTTGGTGTAACTAGAGTATCCCAGGAGGGGGTGCTGCATCTGCGCACTCACATCGAGAAGATGGTTCTCGACGGTCAGACTGATGAGTGGTACGAGAATGCGCTTGTTCGTCTGATTCTCGAGCGCGACTTCAGTCTCGGCCACGAAGACGTGTCCGAGTATCGATGGGCCGAGATTGACACAACGGATGACCTACTCGCCGCTCGCCGCATCTACGAGACGGACGATGGCACGCCATGAGCCGGGTTGCCTTTGTCACCGGCGCCAGTGGCGCCATCGGTTCAGCCGTCGTGACTGACCTGGTCGCACGCGAGTTCATCGTTGTGAGAGTCAGTCGGTCACTTCCCAACCATTCCGATGCTCAAGGCGCATCCTTCACGTGTGACGTCACTGACCCCGCAGCGATCGCGGATACGATTGACGAGGTAGTCAGGGTGTACGGGCATCTTGACGTTGCAGTACTGTGCGCTGGAGCCGCAGCCCCTGGTCGGGCATCATCCCTGACCTCATCATCACTGCAAGATGCTCTCTCGGTGAATCTCATGGGCGTTGTCAATACGTGTAGCGCTCTCGCTCGGATCTTCCGAGAGCAAAGGAGCGGCTCGCTCATCCACATTGGCACGCTCCGCGCGTTCCAGTTCTCGCCAAACCGCTGCGCCTACAGCACCGCGAAGGCCGCTGCACGGGCATACGTCATGTCTCTTGGCGGTGAACTGCAGTCCCTCGGCGTTGACACCACTATCGTAAACCCCGGCTTTGTCGACACCCCCTTCTATGGCTCTGCGGCTCGTCGACCGTGGACGATGACGCAGGACGACACTGACTTCACCAGGGCACCGCTCCTGTCTCCAGAAGCGCTTGCAGAGGTGATCGGTACATTCGCTGAGCTTCCCTGCTCCGCATCGGTTAACGAGGTCAACATCGGTCGTCTGTGGGCGCCGTGATGAAGCTCGAAGAGTTCATTCAGGCCGTGTCCGACCTACTCGACGACGCAGACATCGCAGCAGAACTCGAGATGGGGCTTGAGTTGCGCATGACGATAGCGGCGGGAGGTCTAAGCATTGTAGCTTTGCGCCCGGAGAACATGGCCAGCACTTCTGCAACCGACCCGCCATCCCCACACAGCTCCGCGGACCGCTAACGGCGCGCTCTCGTTTCAGCCTATGATCCGGAGGTCGGGTCGATGAGGCGACGGTAGATCGCGGCCACCCGGCGCGCGTTCTCGGCCCAGTCGATGATCGGGGCGCTCTGCGCGATTCCCGCGTTGTCCCACGGGGTTCTCTCCGCCCGGAGGAGCGCGTCCGCGAGTTCGTCGACGTCGCCGGGCGTGACGAGCAGCCCCGAACGTCCCGGCTCGACAAGGTCAGGGATGGCCCCTACGGCGCTGGCGACGACCGGCGTTCCCGTGGCCAGGCTCTCAATGACGACGAGCGGCATTCCCTCCGAGGCGCTCGGAAGAACCAAGGCGTGTGCGTTCCGGAAGTGTGGCTGCAGCTGGTCATGAGGTATCCGTCCGAGGAGTCGCACGCGGTCAGAGATCCCGAAATCGCTTACGGCCCGCTCGACATCCGGACGCAAGTGGCCCTCTCCGATCATCGTGAGGTCGCGCGTGGTCTGGGAAGCGATCCGCGCGAAAGCCCGAAGGAGCACGAGCGGGTTCTTCACCGGCGTCAGAGATCCGACGAAGAGGAATCCGCCGGAGTCCGGCTTCGGCTCGAGACGGATGAGCGCGGAGTCGTAGCCGTTCGGAACGAACTCGACGCGGTTTGCTGCGTGCGGAACGCGCGCGCTGAACCCGTCGGCGATCTGCTGGCTGACGGCGATGACACCCTCGGCACGGGCGATGTAGCTCGCAAGCAGCGCACCGACGACCGGGCGTGACATCTGCCGGTTGAAGTCCGAGCCGTGGAGTGTCACGACGACCGGCACTCGCACTGCGCGCCCTACACGGATCGCGGTGACACCGTCGGGCAGTGCGAAGTGGGCGTGGATGAGGTCCGGAGGTCCGTCGAGGCGACGGATCTCCCCGAGTGCTGCTTTCGTGTAGCCCGGGATGGCGTTTGCCACCCGTAACGTGGACGGGAGACCGGCAGCTGCGCGAAGTGGCACCGCGATAACGTGGATGGCCCCGCTCGACTCCTCGGTCCGTGTGTCCAGGTCCCACCTTCCGGTCACGACTGTGAGGTCGCAGTGCTCGCTGAGCGCGCGGCACTGTTCCTCGACGAATGAACCGCGTCCGGGGGAGTCGGGGGAGGGATAGAGGTGGGTGAGGACGACCACTGACGGCGTGGCCGCGGTGGCGGGCATCCCGCTGTCAGGCACGCGGTCCACGGCCGAGCCTCCTTTCGACCGTCGCCCATACGAGCCCGAGCGCAACTTTCATGAGCTGGAAGTCCTCGCGGCGCGGAATAATCTGGACATGCCACGGGGAGTTGCTGACGCGAGAGTAGATGATGGTCTTTGTGACCATGTTGAACGCGTATGAGATCGTGGTCGCGATGGCGGCCCCGTTGATGCCGTAGCGAGGGATGAGCACGATGTTGGCGGCGATGTTCACCACGAGGATCGCCGCGGAGAGCATGGAGTTCCACTCCGGGTGCCCCCGTGCCGCGAAGTCGTTGGCGACGATCCGAGCGCTGCTGGCGAGCGCGATCCCGGGCAGAAGCCAAAGCAGAGGTGGTATCGCACCCATGTACGCGTCCCCGAACAGCACTCTGACGACCGGTCCAGCCACGACGGCGATGAAGAGGCAGATGGCGACCGTTGTCCAGAGCACCAGCCTGCTCATGATGGGGGTGAGGTCGGCCATGCCCTCCTTCGCGTGCGTCTCAGCCATCCTCGGCAGAAGCACTGTGCTCAAGATCTTGGAGGGCAGCCAGAGTCTCTCTGCCACTTGAACTGCGACGAAGTAGATGCCGACCAGCGCTGGGTTCAGGAAGATGTTCACCAGGAAGACGTCGGCGCGGTAGTTGACGAACGCGAGGATGTTGCTCAAGTGGGCCTTCCAGCCATACTGGATGCACCGCCGACCGTACGTCCACCAGCTCTCCGGTCCCCGGGCGTCCTCGGGCACCTCCAGGTGGGTTCGGAGCGAGACGCGCGACATGATCGTCCCGGAGAGCTGTCCAATCAGGTATGCGAGGACCGCGCCGGCCACGCCGAGTCCGAGCACGAAGATGAAGAACGCGGCGAGCAGGATGGTCACGAAGGGCATGATCGCCAGGGTGCGGTTGAACCGGCGGAAGTCCTTCACGGCGGTCAGCAGGGTGACGTAGTAGCCCTGGAACAGGCCGATGGGGTAGGCGGCGAAGGCGACCCACATCAACGTCGTGGGAACGCCGGGGAACCACTCGGCGCCCCTGAAGTGAACGACCAAGGGAGCGATGAGAAGTCCCGTCAGGCCGAGAATCAGACCGAGGCGCGTGGTGGCCCTCAGCGCGCGTGCGAGCAATACCTCGCCTCGGCCGACGTAGTAGATGTTGGCCGAGGCTACGCCCAGGTTGAGCAGTTGGGCCATCGTCGTCGGCAGCAGGAGTGCGAGTGCGTAGAGGCCGTTACCTTCCGGTCCGAGCGAGCGCGCCAACAGGACGGAGAGCGTCAGCCCGAGGCCGATGCTCCAGAACTCCACGATCATGGTGCGACCGGCGTCACGGCCGACCGACTTCAGTCCGCGACCCTTCTTCACCGGCTCAGTCGACATGACGCGACCCTGGTCTCCGGAGGATGTGCCGCACAGTGCGCTCCGTCGCTCCCGCGTCGGTGTACCTGTGGAAGATACGGCGGGCCGCGGAGCGGTATCCGGCGTGGTCCTCGAGACGTCGCCCGGCGAGCGCGTCATCGAGTTCGCCGAGAAGCCCCTGGGCATCGGTGACGAGTGGCCCGCCGTAGACGTGATCGAGGTCGTAGAGGAGATGGCGGCCAGCCGTGTACTCGGCGAGGTCGTGGATGAGCCCGATGATCGGCTGGTCGAGGAGCAGGAAGTCGATCCAGATCGACGAGTAGTCGGAGACGAGTACGTCCGTGCAGCGGAGGACCGCTTGGGTCTCGGGGAAACGGGTCGGGCTGATGTCGAGCGCCCAGTTCTCCGAGGCGAGTTCGGCCGCGCCGGACTCGTTCATGTGCGTCCGCACACCGAGTACGGCGCCGTGCGACTCGAGCGTTTTGGCAAGCTCTACGCGCTCCTCGGCAGTGAAAGGGTAGATGCCGCTGCCCTCGTCGCGGAAGGTCGGCGCGTAGAGGACGAGCCTGCGTCCGTCGAGTTCGGTCCTTAGCCGCGAGATGGCGTCTGCCGCGCCGGCGGGGAGATCGTGCTCGGGCACGAGCAACCAGTCGTTGCGCGGCAGCCCGGTCACCCACACATCCCCGAGGGGAAGGCGCATGCTCGCCGACATCGCGAGGCGGTCGATATCCGAGCTGGCAGTGACCGAGCTGAACATCCGGGCGCGCAGGCGGATCTCACGCGCGGTCCTCCGGTCCGGCTCGTCCAGA
>JACUUN010000253.1 GCA_014859265.1 Coriobacteriia bacterium | reverse complement strand
ATTCCGGGCGATCGCCGCGATCGCGGATCGATTCGGTGACGGGACCGTCCATCTCACGGTGCGCCAGTGCTTGGAGATCCGCGGCGTGCGCATCGAGAGCCACGATACGGTCATCGCCGCTCTCGTCGAGGCCGGCCTGGGCCCGGGTGCGTGCGGGCCCCGGGTGCGCGTACCGGTGGCATGCCCGGGCTCGACGTTCTGCAAGCGCGGTCTCAACGACACCAGAGCGCTCGCGCTGGCCATCGACGAGCGGCTGTACGGCGGCGAGACGCTGCCACACAAGTTCAAGGTCGGTGTCGCGGGCTGCTCGGCCTCGTGCACCAAGCCGCAAGAGAACGACGTCGGCTTCCAGGGCGCGGTCGAGCCGGCGTTCGACGAGGTGGAGGGGGCGTGCATAGCGTGCAGCATCTGCGAGCGATCGTGTCCGGCCGGTGCGATCTCGCTCGACGCCGACGGGCGGCCGGTCATCGACCTCGCGAGGTGCGATCGCGACGGCCGCTGCGTGGCGGCGTGCCCGACGCGCGCCATCCGCTCTCGACAGACGGGTTGGCGCGTGTTCCTCGGCGGCAAGTTCGGGCGCGAGCCGAAGCTCGGCGTGCTTGTCTCGCCGATGGTGAGCACCGATGAGGCGATAGCGGTGACCGAGCGCGCGGCGAGTACCTACCGTCGCCTCGGGGCGAAGGGAGAGCGGCTGCGCGACACGATGGAGCGCGTCGGTATCGACCGGTTCGCAGCTGAGGTGCTCGGTGAGGCCGGCACGTCGAGGGATGGAGGCGAGGACCGATGACCGGGACGCTGGACCTGCGGGGCGTGGAGTGTCCGCTCAACTACGTGAAGGCTCGCCTTGCACTGGAGCCGCTCTCGCCGGGCACCGAGCTGGACGTGCTGCTCGATGCGGGAGAACCTGTCCGTAACGTGCCCCGCAGTCTCGCCGACGACGGCAACACCGTCGTCGCGCTCGACGAGCAGCCAGACGGTTACTATCGGCTGCGGGTGCGGAAGCAGACGCCATGAGCGGCGGATCCGGCACAGCAGTGCACGATCCGGCCGATGGCGCCGCAGGCGTGCGCGTGCCGAGGACCCTCACCGATGAGCTCGTGCATGCGGCGCGTGCAGGGGCGCCACTGGAGATCTGCGGTCTCCTCGTAGGCAGCGGCGACACCGTCTCGGCGCACTATCCGCTCCCCAACGCCTCAGCGAGCGAAGTCCACTACTCGATAGCCCCTGAAGACCAGCTCTCCGCGTATCTGCGCGCGCGAGAAGAGGATCTCGAGGTGCTCGGCGTGTACCACTCGCACCCGGCTTCGCCGGCGCGGCCCTCCGCGACGGACATAGCCCAAGCTTACGATCCCGAGGCGCTCCACGTGATCGTCTCGCTTCTCGGCGACGCTGAGATGCGTGCGTACCGCATTCGTGAAGGAACGGCAGAGGAAGTCCGGCTGATCATCGAGGAAGGGTGAACGACATGGCGGTCAAGGTGTACGTCAATGGACGACCGGAAC
>JACUUN010000212.1 GCA_014859265.1 Coriobacteriia bacterium | reverse complement strand
TACCGCTCCCCGCCGCGGTTTGTCGCGGTGGATGCGCGGGTTAGGAGTCGAGCGTTACGGGATGTCGTCAATGAACACGGTATGGCTGCCCTCCCGGAGTGCAGCGGCGCTGCATTCGCGACTGTGCTCGTCGTAGACTCGACTGAGCTCCAGCCATGCGCAGTAAAGCTCAGAAGCAGCTCTCGCGGCGGTGACGTTCTTGATTCGAGTCATCGTGTACGTGAAGTCCGTGTACCGAAGATCCTCCCGCAGGTCGTCGTTCCAGGAGGGTGCCGGATACTTGGTCAGAAGGCTGATGGCGGTTTCGAAGCGCTCGCGAATCTCTCCCACTGGCGGGAGCCAACTGGGAGACACGCGGAAGAAATACCTGCTGGCGGTGCGAATACGCGACCGCGCATCTCCCTCGCCGGTCACGAGAATGTGAACGGATTCCGACAGCTTCTCCAGTGCGTACATCGCATGGTTCCAGTTGATGTCGTCCGCTGGCTGCCGATTGCCCTCCACCCGGTCAACCCCCTCGCAGCGAGTACTCCTAACGTTGTAGCGCATAAGCTGCGCGTCATGCGCCTTCAGGTCGATTCTACCTTGTGCGCGTCAGCTTGATGCGCGGGTTAGGAAGAACGCGGCGGAGACGACTCGATGACCGGCTTGCTGCGGGAAACCACCCACACAGGTGTGCCGCCAACATCGATTCGCCTGTCGAGCAGGTCGGGCGGCCACGCGGATGCCGAGTACCCCGAGAAGGCGTGTTGCCAGTCCGCATCATCGACGAACGGCGCTCCCGCATCGACGATGCCGTAATCGCCGGTGAAACCGAGGTAGAGCAGAACCGTGGGGACGCCAAGGATGGCGAGCTTCCACGTGAACGCGAGCCTGTTGGCGAGCTGGTAGTGCGTGTCGCGCGAAATCGACACATGTGTGTCGAGCGTCTGCCACCCTCGACACGCCTCATCGATCGCAGCACCGATGCGCTCGTGGTTCTCTCGACTGCGCTCAGACGCGTCCGCCGACAACGGCTTGCCTGAGACGCCTAGCTCCGGCCAGTTGGCCTTAGCTTCGACCAGCACGATACCGGGCGCATCTTCGAGCAGGCATTCTACGGCGATATCCCAGTTCGGCGTATTGGCACCGGCCTTGTGGCAGAGCCACCAGTCCTCGAGTTCGTCCCACAGAGCGTCATCATCAATGAGCTGTGGCCCGAACCGCTCGAGTCGCGCCTCGTCGGGCGCCGCCTCCCCACGGGGCATGAAGCGCGCTTCTGCCGGGAAGGCCGCGGGTACGGGCATGAGAAGATCAGACATCTCATCGAGAAACAGGGGGCCGCCGGTCCAGTCGAGCACATGCTTGCGACTGCCCCGATACGACACGTGCCCCTCCGATTCGTTTCTTCCTAACGCTCTTGGGCGTCAGCTGCGAGGCGCAGCGAACGCTCCCTGCCTGAGTCTACCTCGCGGGCGCCGAGACTGCTGGACGCCCAGGTTAGGCTCCCCCGGGCCTGCCCCCTTGCGATCTGTGCTGCTGAGCGACGAACTCGGCTCTGGCAGCCCCATCG
>JACUUN010000067.1 GCA_014859265.1 Coriobacteriia bacterium | reverse complement strand
CCCGGGGACGATCCACGTATACACCGGATCGGGCCGGCCATCTCATAGTGACTAGTTCGACTCCGGCACACACCCGATGGGCAGCCGTGGCAAGCGCTGTCATTGCCGGGTAGGATGTAGCGGGAGGTGTGTCATGGTCGGAATCATCGAGGATAAGCGAGACGCGATCGCAGCCCTGTGCCGCAAGTACGGGGTCGTGCGCATGCACGTTTTCGGCTCCGCGGCTCGCGATGACTTCCAGCCGGGGCAAAGCGACGTGGACCTGCTGGTCGATTTCGGTTCCATGGACCCGTTCGAACTCGTGGACGCCTACTTCGACCTGCTCGACGAGCTCCGCGCCCTGCTCGGCACCGAGGTGGACCTCGTCATGAGTGACGCAATCAAGAATCGCTACATCATCGCGGAGGTCGAACGCACCAAGCAGGAACTCTATGCAGCGTGAGCCCCGCGCCTACCTCGCCGACGTCGTGGCCGCCTGCGACGCGATTGCACTCGACATTGCCGGCGTCGAACTGGACACATACCTGGAGGCGCGCACCATCCGGTCTGCGGTCGAGCGCGAGTTCATCATCATCGGCGAGGCGATCAACGCCCTGGGGACTCTCGAGCCGGACGTGTTCTCGCGCATCACGCAGGCGCGCAAAGTCGTCGACTTCCGCAACCAGCTCACGCACAGCTACATGACAGTCAACGACAAGCTCGTCTGGGCGTACGCCGTGCAGAACGCGCCTCGGCTTCGAGATGAGTGCGCCGCGCTGCTCGCAGAACTGGACGCCGCGGGAGCGGACTAACAAGCGGATCGAGCGGACGGCCACGAGCGCTAGAATCATGTAAGCGGGTGGGCCGCCGCTCATCCGCCGGGCGTTAGACCGAACGCCCACGCGAGGCACCCCCTTCTTGCGTTCGATGCGCGTAGCGTTGTACGATGGCGATATCGAAAAGGAGGGTGTCATGACGACTGTGACGATCTCGCCCAAGTACCAGGTGGTCATCCCGAAGAGCATCCGGGAGAGCCTCGGGCTCAAGCCCGGTCAGAAGATCCAGGCAATCGAGTACAACGGACGGGTCGAGCTTGTTCCGGTGCGTCCCGTCCGGGAGATGCGGGGCTTTCTGTCCGGCATCGACACGACGGTGCCCCGTGAGGACGATCGTGCATGAACATCGTCGATTCCTCGGCATGGCTCGAGTACTTCGCCGCCGGACCGAACGCGGAGTTCTTCGCCGCCGCGATCGAGGCGACTGACGATCTTGTCGTCCCCTCGATCACCCTCTACGAGGTCTTCAAGCGAGTCGCCCTCCAGCGCGGTGAGAGCGAGGCACTCGCGGCCGTGGCTCAGATGCAGCAGGGCAACGTCGTTGAACTGAGTGGCTCGCTCGCGCTCGATTCGGCTAGAACGAGCCTGGATCTCAAGCTACCTATGGCGGACAGCGTGATCCTGACGACCGCTCGTGCCTTCGATGCTACGCTCTGGACTCAGGATGCCGACTTCGAGGGTGTGAGCGGCGTGATGTACGCGAGCAAGGCACCTGACCAGCGCATCCAGCGGACGGCGACAGGCTAGAATGACCTGGAGGCGCATCGGCCGCCGCTCATCCGCCAGACGTTAGCCGCACACCTATATGTGGTACCATTTGTACTAGTGAAGGAGGTACCACACATGAGCGCGATGCCCAACATCGTCCCTATCAGCGAACTTCGGCAGGACGCCTCGGCCATCGTCAAGCGCGCCTCTTCGACGGGCGACCCGGTCTTCATCACCCAGCACGGTCGCGCTTCTGCGGTCCTCGTGAGCGCGGGGACGTACGAACGCACCCAGCGTGAGCTCGAGATTCTGCGCATCCTTGCTCAAGGCGAGGCCGATATCGAAAGCGGGGTCGGCGTCGACCTCGATGTCGTGATGACTGAGGCAGACGATCTGCTGAGCAGGCCGTGATCTCGAAGGTGCGCTTCACATTGCCCGCCCGCGCGCAGTTCATGGCGGCGGTCGCCTACATCCGGGCCGACAGGCCTTCGGCCGCCGCAGGGTTCAAGGCGCGCGCCAACGAGGCGTTGTCGAGGCTGGCCGAATTCCCCGAATCCGGAAGGGTGATCCCTGAGTTCCCCGCGCTCGGCTTTCGCGAGGTCCTCATCGATTCGTACCGGTTCTTCTACCGCGTCAAGGCCGAGACGGTGTGGGCGGTCGGGGTCTGGCACGATGCTCAGATACCCGACGAGCCGGCCGAGCCGGGTGGCGGCTAACCACGGCGTCCAGCAGACTCGGTGCTCGCGAGCTAGACTCGGGTCGGGAGGTGTCGCTGTGGTCCGGCCCCATTCTCAGGAGGTAAGCCATGGCAGCGCTTCGCCCATCTACCGACGTCCTCCCGGTCACGGAATTCCGCGCCAACACTTCGACCATGCTGAGTCGGCTGCATGCTACGAAGCGGCCGGTCGTCTTGACCCAGCATGGGCGCAGCGCGGCCGTGGTCATGGACGTCAGCGTCTACGAGAGCATGCTCGACGAGATTGCCATCCTGCGCGACATCCGCATCGCTGAGGAGCAGATCGCCCGCGGCGAGGGCATCCCTCACGATGAGGTCGTCGCCCGGCTACGCGCGAAGCTGATCAAGTGAAGGTCACTTGGGCGCCATTGGCGGAGAACCAAGTCGCCGACGCCTTCACCTTCATCGCCGCGGAGCGTCCAAGTGCCGCGCTCAAGTGGTTCGAGCGCGTCGTCTCAGCTACAGAGTCGCTTTCGCTCCTGCCAGACCAGGGTCGCATGGTTCCGGAATCGGATCGCGAATCAATCCGCAAAGTCCTTGTGGATCCGTACCGCATCATCTATCGCCGCGACGAGAACGAGGTCGTCATTCTACGGTCCAGCACGAGCGGCGCGATCTTGATCTTGACGGCATCGGCGAGTGACGTGGGGCTAACACGCGCATCGAGCAGAACGCCAGAAGGTAGACTGACCTGAGAGCGCGTGGGCGCCCGCTCATCCGCCACACGTTAGCGTTACAGGCAGAATGGGGTGCCGGGTGTCTGGCGAGGGTTCGGACCGCATCGTGAGCGGCGGGCGTCGGACGCTTCGACGCACGCCTGAGTACGAAGCGGCTATCAGGGAGGCGCGCGAGCGCGTTCGTGCAGACTTCGCGCCCCTCATCGTTCAGGCGAGCTTCTTCCGCAGGCCGGCGCTCCGTGTCCAGAGATGGCTGCGCACACGGCGCGAGATCGAAGCGCTTGCACCTCGGGCTGCGTCGTACGCGAGCGGCAGCGCGTCTGGAAGGCGCCGGGCCTGAATCGCTAACACGCGCATCGGACAAACCTCGGCCATCAAGCTACGCTCTTTCCGAGGCTTTCGGTCTCGGCTTGCAAGTCAAGCGCCAGACGTTAGCTCCGGCAACGGCATCCGTAACTCATTTGCACGGCAACCGTGATAGCGGAATAGTCATCTGGTGATTATGGGGGATAGATGGTCGTCTCGTTCGGCTACCGCGCGACAGAGGATGTGTATCACAACCGGCCCATGAGCCCGGTGCGCCGGTTCCCGCACGACAGCACCGGTCTTGCCCTAGTCAAGCTGGACGTGCTCAACGGCGCTTCGGCGGTGTTCGGCCTCACGTCCCCGCCGGGCAACCGGCTTGAGGCCCTCAAAGGCGACCTCAAGGGCTTCCACTCGATCCGGGCGAACGACCAGTGGCAAGTCGTGTTACGTTGGGAGAACAACAACGCCCATAACGTCCGGCTGATGTACCATTACAGGTAAGGGAGGCTAGAGTCATGATCCCGGAGAACCGCATCCCCACGCATCCCGGCGTGATCCTGGGCTAGGAGTTCCTCGCATCCCTCGGCATCTCCCAGGTGGCGTTCGCGGTGCACCTCGGCGTACCCGTGCAGCGCATCGGGGAGAGCGCCCGGGGGTAGACTCGACCTGAGAGCGCATGGCGCGCTGCTCATTCGCCCGACGTTCAGCGGACTTGGAAGAGCGGAGGGTGGGCTCGCAAGTAGCACGGCCAAGTGCTGCGGGTCGGCATTGCTTTCGAGAGGAGAGGCCAGTGAACAAAGTCGTAGCGCGGTTCGCAGACGGACGCCTGATCAAGGGCATGACGGCGGACTTCTTCCCAGCAAAGGACCTCTTTCATGTGATCGTGACGGACACTTCGGTTGAGACGGAGGCGGTCGAAATCCACACGGAGGAGCTAAAGGCGCTGTTCTTCGTGAAGGACTTCGCGGGCAACCCGGAGTACTCGGAGCGAAAGGACTTCGATCCATCACACCCTCCGGTCGGGCACCCAATCAGGGTGGAGTTCAAGGACGGCGAAGTCCTCGTCGGAACCACGACAGGCTACCAGCCTGGTCGCCCGGGGTTCTTCCTCGAACCGGCGGACCCCGGTTCGAACAACGAGCGCTGCTACGTCGTCACGGCGGCCACCCGGGAGGTGCGCTTCCTCTGACCCGGCAGAAGCGAGCGAGTGTGCCACCGAACAAGCAACAGCTGAAGGCCAGGAGCGCGCTGACTTACTGTATGCGCAGAAGCCGCAGCTGATGCGCTAAGCGTTGCCCGCTCATCATCATTGCGGATCACGGGCCTCGACGGCTCGGCCCATCGCCTCGGTGATGTCTCTGACCATTCTCTCGAGGTGGGCGTTGCTCTCGGCCCGCACTCCGTGATGAGGTGGTGCGCAAGTTCGATCACGTCATGCACTTGAAATCCGGCGAGTATGACCCGGTGCCCGATGCACCGGGAGTAGTCGCGCGCAAGCAAGAGGGTGCGCGGCTCTCTTGCGGGGAGACGCGGGACGCATGATGAGCCATGCGCTAGTGTGGTGGCGGGGCTGTACGCCTGCATACGCCGAGGGGAGAACACATGAGCTCGACCGTCATACGCTGTGATGGACTCACTAAGTACTACGGCAAGAGCCGGGGGATCGAGGAGCTGACCTTCGAGGTTCGTCCCGGTCAGGTCTACGGCTTCCTCGGACCCAATGGCGCCGGCAAGACGACGACCATCCGCTGCCTGCTCTCGATGCTGAGACCCACGGGCGGGCGCGCATTCCTCTTCGACGAAGAAGTCGGCGTCGACGGACGCGAGCTGAGGCGGAGGATCGGCTACGTGCCCGGTGACGTCTCGTTCTTCGCGAAGCAGACCGGGCGCTGGACGCTCGACTACATCGCGGGGCTGCGCGGCGGGCCCGGCCCCGCCGAGGCCGAGCTCTGCGAGCGGCTCGAGTTCGACCCCTCACGCCGGGTACGCGAGCTCTCCAAGGGCAACAAGCAGAAGCTCGCGCTCGTTATCGCGCTCATGCACGAGCCGGAACTCCTCATGCTCGACGAGCCCACGAGCGGGCTCGATCCTCTCAACCAGCAGATGGTCTTCGACATCCTCGAGGAGCGCGTGGCCGAGGGTGCGACCGTCTTTCTCAGCAGCCACATCCTGCCTGAGGTCGAGAGAGTGTGCGAGCGGGTGGCAATCATCCGTGACGGGGCGGTCGTCGCCGAGGAGTCCGTCGAGGCTCTGCTGTCAAAGGCCATCCGGACCGTGCACGTGACCTACGCTGAGCCGGTACCAGACGAGTTCGTCGCAGGGCTTGCGGGTGTGGCCTCGGTCGAGCGTTTCGGGGACAACGGGTTGCGCGCTTCGGTCACCGAGAACATCGGCGGCACCCTGCTCGGAATCCTTGAGCTTCCGGTCGCCGACATCACCGTCGAGCACGCCTCGCTCGAAGAGGTGTTCCTGCAGTACTACGGCCACGCCGAAGAGGGGGGTGGCCAGAGATGAGCTTGACCGTCTTCCGCTCGATGTTGCAGCTGCGACGTGTCTCGCTGATCTGGTATTCGATCGGCCTTGCGGCCTACGGCTGGTTCATCGTCGCGTTCTTCCCGCTCATCGAGGAGAACCTCGACTACATGCAGGCCATCGAGGACGTGTTCACCGAGGAGATGCTCGCGGTGTTCGGAGGGTCGGGGCTCGACTTCAGCACCTTCGGCGGCTTCGTCGGCGTCGAGTACATGAGCCTGATCTGGGTCTTCATCGTCGCCGCCGCGGTCATCCCGTTCGCCGGCGGCGCTCTCGGCGGCGCTGTAGACGACGGCACCATGGAGCTCACGCTCTCCCAGCCTGTTTCCCGGACGCAGGTCGCCCTTACGCGCTATCTGGCGCTCGTCGTCTATGCCGGGGCGCTCAATCTCGTGACCGTCGCCACGCTCTACGTGCCAGGACTGCTCCACGACGTCGACGTCCAGCTCGATGCCATGGCACTCCTCTTCGTCATCGGGTGGCTGGTCACGCTGGCAATCGGAGGGTTCGCATACATGGTCTCGGCACTCTCGACCGGGAGCGGGCGGGCCGTCGGCGTCAGCCTCGGGGTGATCGGTGCCATGTGGCTCGCCGACGTGCTCGGCAACATCTCAGAGCGCTTCGACTGGCTGACCCACATCTCCCTCTTCCACTACTGGCGACCTGATCAGGTGATTGACGATCTGACTGTATCCGGTGAGGCGTGGGCGATCTTCGGCGTCGCGGCCGCGCTCTTCTTCGTCGTCGCGATCTGGGCATTCCGGCGGCGTGACGTGGTGTAGGGGCAGGCGCACGTGAGCACCGAGCGAGCCGACATCCGTACCCTGCTCGCTTCCGGCTCTGTCGTCCTGGGCCCGATGGCGGGAATCACCGAGGCGCCCTTCCGCGGTATCTGCAAGCGGATGGGCGCACAGCTCACGTATACCGAGATGGTGAGCGCGAAGGGGCTGCACTACAACCCGGACTCGGCGGTCTCCAGGGCGCTGCTCACCTTCTCGGCCGAGGAGACGCCGTGTGCGGTACAGATCTTCGGCTCGGAGCCGACGATCATGGCCGACCAGGCGGCACGCATCGTGGAGCAACGCGGCCGTGACGTGGCGCTCGTCGACATCAACATGGGCTGTCCGATGACCAAGGTCACGGCGAAAGGCGAGGGCGCCGCACTCATGCGCACTCCCGAACTCGCCGCCGAGATCGTCTCGCAGGTCGCCGTCGCGTGCGGCGTCCCCGTGACGGTGAAGTTCCGTGCCGGCTGGGACGAGAGCGCGCTCAACGCAGTCGAGTTCGCGCGCCGCATGGAGGCTGCGGGGGCTGCTGCGGTGGGGGTCCACGGGCGCACGCGCGAGCAGTTCTACCGCGGCCGGGCCGACTGGTCGGTGCTTGCGGAGGTCAAGCGTGCGGTGAGCGTGCCGGTGATCGGCAGCGGAGACGTGTTTTCGGCGGCCGACGCGAAGGAGATGCTGGAGCGCACGGGCGTGGACGTCGTGATGGTGGCCCGCGGAGCGCAGGGCAACCCCTGGATCTTTCGCGAGGCCGCAGCGCTCATCGAGCGCGGCGAGGTCCTGGGGCCCCCGACGGCGTTCGAGCGCATCGATATGGCGCTCCACCATGCCGAGGCGCTCCAGGCGTTCGGAGGCGACCACACCTTCCCGCGTATGCGCAAGCACGTGGGCTGGTACATCGTCGGGATGCCCGGAGCCACGCACGTGCGCGAGCGCGTGAACCACATCGGCAGCTACACCGAGCTGCGCGGGCTGCTGACGGAGTACCGGTCGTACGTCGAGCAGCGGACCGAAGCGTGAAGGACGCCCCTAACGGGCCGTGGCCGTGAAGATCAGCGACTCGTTGCCCGCGTCGTCATAGAGGGTGAGCGTGGTGCCGTTCAGCCGGTAGGAGGCGGCCGCGCGAAGCAGCTCCAGATAGGCGGTCTCGGCGCGCATGTCAGCCTCCGGGCCAGCGATGAGCGTTTGGGCAATCTCGCCGACCGAGAAGTCGTTACCAGGCCCGGTCCGATATTCGCCGCCGTAGCTGTTCACCGCGCTCGTGCCGCCGATGTTTCCGTCGTCGAACTCCGCCGTGATCGTGAAGCCCTGCGGATCGAGCGAGTTGACCGCCCACCCCGTGAGCCGCCATGCTGTGCCATCAAGCGACGCCCGGTTGCCGAGCGCGTCGCAGTCGGCAAGGGCAATCACGGCCGCGAGCGCAGCCACCACGATGATCGTACGCATCAGGACTGTTCGGGTGCCCATCGGTCCTCCTCGGCAGCGCATGTCTCATGTGGTATGACGCACCGGGGACGCATCGAGTTCGCCGCAAACCCCGAAGGCGCCGCATGGGCGACGCCCTCGTACCCCTGGACCTCCGGCATCCGGCTACCGCCCTACGCCTTTGGCTCCCAATAGCAGCGCTTCGGTGACACGATGCGCTCGGTCTTCTTGAGTTCGTTCATCGTCTTGAGTACCTTCTCGGTCGCTCCCACGGGCGGCCTCCGTTCGTGCATCGAGGACGTTTCGTTCAGTAGATTCCCCGTCAGGCACGGGCGTCACCACCGAGCACCTGCAGCGCCCTGCCTGCTCCGTTACAATCGAGTGCAGCGCGCCTGACGGGTCGCGGCGTGCGGACACGGAGGAGTCATCGCATGCGCATCCTCGTACTCGGCGGCGGAGGCCGCGAACACGCTATCGTGACGAGTCTCGTCGCTTCCCCGCACGTCACCGCCGTCCTGGTCGCTCCGGGCAACGGCGGGACGGCGGCGGTTGCCGAGAACGTCTCGCTGTCGATCGAGAACGGCGAGGCGGTCGCCGCCTTCGCACGCGAGAACGAAATAGCTCTGGTGGTCATCGGCCCGGAGGTCCCCCTCGTCGCAGGCGTCGCCGACGCCGTGCGTGCCGTGGGAATCGCGGCGTTCGGGCCCGGCGCAGAGGGCGCGCGCCTCGAGGGATCCAAGGAGTTCGCCAAGGAGATCATGCGGCGTCATCACCTCCCCGCCGGCGAGTCCCGTGCGTTCACCGCGATCGAGCCGGCCCTCGCCTACCTCGAGGAGACCGGCGCTCCGGTCGTCGTGAAGGCCGACGGGCTCGCTGCGGGCAAGGGCGTGACGGTGGCCATGGACCTCTCGGTCGCCCGTGATGCGGTGCGCGAGTGCTTCGCCGGACGCTTCGGCGATGCCGGATCGACCGTGCTCATCGAGGAGTATCTTGCTGGGCCGGAGTGTTCGATCCTCGCGTTCACTGACGGCCATACCGTGCTGCCGATGGCACCCGCCCAGGATCACAAGCGCGCCTACGAGGACGACCAG
>JACUUN010000211.1 GCA_014859265.1 Coriobacteriia bacterium | reverse complement strand
TGTTGCGCTACGGCCTCTCCGAGCCTGCCCGGAGCAGGAGCTGTTGAACCAGATGGCGGGACAGCCAGAAGCTGAGGGGCGTGACTGTATGCCCGGCCTCGTTGACGACCTTCTTGCCGGCATGGTTGCGCACGAAGAAGCTGCCCTCCGAGCTCTTTGGAAGCAAGTCGCGCCTTGCCGCGCGCAGTGCCTCGACCGCCCTCTTCCAGACCAAGCGGGCATTAGTCTCAATCTCTTCAAGTGGCAGCGCGATTGAGGAGATGGCGATGAGCTGTTCGTCGCCCTTCGGGTGGTCAGCGAACACGACGAAGAGCATCGGCCGCACGACGTCGGCCCTGAACTCGGACTTCGGCCAGGGCGTGGAGAGGAGTCCGGCGATGTCGAACGGTGCGAAGGACACGTCCTCGGCAGGGAGTAGGCCAGGCTTCACCCGAATGACCTTCAGGACACTGCAGGACGAGAATGTCGTGAGCGTCCGCTCGCCGAGAGAACCCCCAAGTAGGCGGTCGACGACGAGACGAAGACGTCCCTTGTTCGTCGGCGAAACGGGGCTACCCCCCGCGATTGAGGAGAGCTCACGGTACTGAAGCCCGATGAACCTCTCGAGAGCCCGCTGGGCGGCGGTGAGCGCTGGGGGCGGGTCGGAGAACCGAACGGAGTCCGGTTCCAGCAGCGGGAAGACCGACCTGAGTGCGAACTGCGCGAGGGGGGACACGCCGATTGGTGGACGCGCGAACGCACCCGCGAAGTCAGCGAGACTGGCTCGATCAGTAAAGACGGCGCACAGGTGGGCGAACGTGAGCATCGTGTTGACGCGTCCGGCGGTGCTCAAAGTGCCGGTCCGCTCGGTATACTTCACGTCCTCGTTCAGTGCGATTGCCTCGACGACCTGGAGGAAGACCTCGAGTGGCAGTCCGTCCATGAAAGGGGCATCGGACTGGATGAGGGCGAGTATCTGCTCGTTCGGACGGTACCGCCATCCGCCACCGGCATCGCAGTGATGATCCAGCATGTAGGCGTTCCTGGCGAAGAGGTGGCCGAGCAGTCCAACCGCGCGATCCGTGCCCTTCCCGGCAGTCGATACCGACTGGATGGCGGCGAAGAGATCAGAGAAGCTGGGGAGATAATCCAGCTTCCCATCTCGGTAGTGCACGACGGGAGTCATGTCCCACACGTTGAGCGGCTCGTAGCCGGGGGCTGCTTCCTTTCCCGGCTTTGCCAGTGAGACCTGGTAGCCGGTGGGGTGGGAGTAGAGCGGCGCCCGCAGCTTCTGCTTCACGGACGGCCCCGATGGCCAGGCCTTGGCCTCTTCTATCGACTCGAGCCGCCGCTTCCTGGCAAAGCCCGTGAGGCTCCCGACAGGCGCAGCCAGAACGTCGTCCACGTATCTGATGAGATCGAGGTCCACCAGCCACCTCCCAGGAAGAGGATAGGGCATCCGTCCTGTGCATAGGGCAGCACCACGCCGACGGGCACGCCGTCGACCCGGCACTTCTCGAGCGCCAGGTTCGTGTAGCGCTCGTACGGCCCCTCCTCGGCGGGTCCCTCCTGGTGATACTGA
>JACUUN010000210.1 GCA_014859265.1 Coriobacteriia bacterium | reverse complement strand
CTTTGCCCGCGCGGGCGTGGCAGGGCTCACCGCGGTGTGGGCGCTCTGGGTCGCGGGCCGCGGGATGTCGGACGAGCGACGCCGCGACGCGGTCGCGCTCGCGCTCTTCGCCGCGTCGGGAGGCATGCTCCTCTCGATGGCCGAGGACCTCATCGTGATGTACATCGCGCTCGAGCTCTCGACGATGCCTGCTTACGTGCTCATGGGTTACCGCAAGCGCGATGTCTCCGGTCTGGAGGGCGCGCTGAAGTACTTCCTGCTCTCCATGCTCACGAGCATCGTGATGCTCTACGGCCTCTCGTTCCTCTATGGAGTCTCGGGCTCGACCGCGTTCGCCGAGATCTCGCTCGAGGGAGCCGGCGTGCTCGGACTCATCGCGGTGCTGCTCGCGCTCGTCGGTCTGCTCGCCAAGATGTCCGCGGCGCCGTTCCACTACTGGGCTCCAGATGCCTTCGCCGGCGCGTCGCCCGCATCGGTGGCGTTCGTCTCCACCGTGCCCAAAGTGGCCGGCATCGCAGTGATGGCGCGGCTGCTCGCTGCGGTCGCGCCGGAGATGCCGACACTCGTCGCGCTGGTTGCGGTGGCATCGGTCGCCTCGATGGTGCTCGGCAACCTCGCCGCGCTGCCCCAGAGCGACCTGCGTCGCCTCATGGCGTACTCGGGCGTGGCGCACACCGGCTACGTGCTCGTGGCGCTTGCTCCGGGCACGGACACGGGATATACGGCCGCGGTCTTCTACGCCATGGCATACGCCGTGCCGTCCATGGCCGTGATGCTCGTCGCCGCCGAGGAGGGGACCGCGATCACCGACGTGGCCCAGCTGGCGGCGAGACGTCCCTGGCTTGCGTGGTCGATGGTCGTGTGGTTGCTCTCCCTCATCGGCATCCCGCCACTCGCGGGCTTCTTCGGCAAGCTCTACCTCTTCGGATCCGCTGTCGACGCCTCGCTCTACGCGCTGGTGGTGCTCGGTATCCTGACGAGCGTCGTTTCGGCCGGCTACTACTTCCGGGTCGTGCGCGAGATGTTCTTCGGCGAGGTGGTGCAAATCGTGGAGGTCACGGCGGCGCCACTCGCTTCGAGCGTGGCGCTCGTGGTGCTCGCCATCGCGACGGTCCTCATCGGTGTGGGGGCGTCGCCGCTGCTCCGCGGCCTCGGGGCGCTGCTCGGATAGCTATCAGGCCCTACTGATCCGCCGCATGTGCTTGTGATGAAGATGCGCGCGACGCTCATGGCCCCCGCGTGACCGCGGGTATACTCACTGCGTGTCCACAGCAGTTCGCCTGTGACTTCGAGGGATGAGATGAGCGACGAGTACCCCGATACCACCGGGCCGAAACAGCCAGGTGTGTCCGAGGAGCCCGCCTACGTCACGGTCGAGGGCCCGCTTCCCGTGTGCGAGTACACCGGGTCACCTGACGACGAGCCGTGCGAAGAACCTGCACTCGTAAAGCGCTGGTCGAGTGCGGCTGTGGTCGTAGCCGCCGGCGTCGGTGCCGTCGTGGGCGGCGTGCTCGTCGCGGCGGCCGTCGTGTGGGCGCTCGGTCTCGTGCCGGGGATTCGGCCCGTTGATCGCT
>JACUUN010000209.1 GCA_014859265.1 Coriobacteriia bacterium | reverse complement strand
GTGCCAGCGCAGCCAGGTCTCCCGTGTGGCGGCCAACCCCGGAGTCGGCCGCCGCATACACCTTGAGAGGTACGAGATCCTCACGAGCAGGGACATGGACTACAAGTCTCGGTCCGTAGCGAACCGAGGTCATCCTGCCGAAGAAGCCAGGGGGCAGCCCGTGGTCGAGCAGGTCCGCGGGACCGGAGTTGAGCCAGCTAGGTTCGAGACCGAAGTCGCGCGCGGCTGCGGCTGCCGCATCCGAGAGAGCATCCGGTAGTGGGTCGCTCTTCACGAACACGACACCACCGTCGTCATCTGCCTCGCCCACAGCCAACACGTCCACATCTCGCGTCGGCCGGTCGAGCAGACCGAGCACGATCAGAGCAGCGCCACCGATCACCACGAGTTCGAAGTGCCCCTGCCCGCGAATCTCAAGCTGCGTTGCCACCGCCTTCAGCGCATCTTCGATTGCTTCTCGGCCGCCGAAATCCACGTCGTCACCGCCTCTACAATCGTTTCATGCGGTCATTATGACCGGCGCCCACGATTATAGCAACGGTGCGGTGCCCGCGAGAGAGCATCCGCGCGGAGGATGGACGTGGTCACCACGGTTCCGCCATCCAGCCCCTCGATCCGCGATGAAGCCATGGCCTCGGCCCTCAGCAGGAGGCGTGCGATGACCTCGGTGTTGGCGAGCGCGGACACGTCCGTGTTGAGCTGCAGGATGGCCGCCTCCGCGTCGGCGACATCGGCTGCGACCTCACCATCGAGCGAGTAGGAGCGCCCGACGACGGGGTCGGGGACGTATGCGGCATACTCGCACCCGCGACGGTCGCCGCGGGTGACCCTGAGACATCGAGGTCGCTGGGGAGATCCGCTTGCCGAAATCGGGACGTGGCGCTCAATAGGAGAACGTCCCCATGACGTGTAGACGTCACCACAAACGTCCTACGTGGACATGCAACCACGCTCGACGGTCCGAGAAGACGCTCGTCCTGTGGATTCTGGGGATACTGTGGATAGTCGCTGCAGGTCAGACCGGTTGTCGGCCGCAGGCGACCGTTCGTCACAAATCTCCGCGAATCTCGTCCAGAGACGCGTTGCATTCCGTGCGAGCCGGAGCATAATCATACATGCGAGGTCGTTGAAGAACTCGGATGGGCTCAGCCGCAAGGTGAAGGTTCGTTCGAGGGACGCAGCGGCCTCGCACTCTTGTGCCTGGAGGCGGCCCGCCGGCCTAGCACTTCACCGGGAAGTCGCGCACGCCGCGTACTCCGCGGCATGCAAGTCCTCAACGGCGTACTGCAGCCATCGCTCGGCCTCGGCGACGCGCGCCTCAGGTGGTGCGCTCATAGACGGTCTTCCCCTCGCGCAGTGCGGACCGCAACACATCGCCGGGCATGTCGCCTCGGCGTGCGATCTCATGAGGATCGGTGGGCACTACCTCGATGTCTGCGGGTATCAAGCGCCGCCGCGACTGCGGTTGCACGCATCAGTCGTCGGGGTGCGCACCCGAATGAGATACCGGCCGGTAGCTTCATCGACCTCAGATTCCGTGAAGCGTTCGTTCACCGATCGCCCTGCCCCTGCCGCCGCGC
>JACUUN010000066.1 GCA_014859265.1 Coriobacteriia bacterium | reverse complement strand
CAAGACACGAGATCTCCTCGAAGAGGCCTGATGCCCGCGGCTCCGGCGCCCGGGGTTGCGCACACTCCGCGGCACGTGCATACTGACGTGCGCATGTGACAACCAAACAGCACGAAGGATCGCTGCCGAAGACAGCAGGCGCCCGGGCATCCGGGTTTGATGGGCCAGAAGTCACGCAGGCCCGCCAGCCGAGGTGGAAGCCGGTCAGGTCGTGCCCTTGCGGGCCGCCTGGCCCACGACCGAGCGAGAACGAACCGCTCGTGGCCTCCGCCGTCAATCGGCGGGGGCCACGTTTTGTTCCGGCGCTATGCGCCGGGGTGGCCCGCGCGGCGGGGCGGCGTCATGCCCCGTATCGCGATTGGGTCGTGCTGGAGGAAAGGAGGGAAGCGAATGCCGACAAATGCAAAGACCGGCAAGGTCGCCGAGATCAAAGGAAAGCTCACCGGGAGTGCCGGCGTGATCATGGCCGACTACCGTGGCCTTTCCGTGCGCGAGATGCAGGAGCTGCGCGCCAAGGTGCGCGAGTCCGGCGGCGAGGTGAAGGTCTACAAGAACACGCTGACCGAGATTGCCGTCCGGGAGCTGGCCCTACCGAGCATGGACGAGTTCCTCAACGGCCCGACCGCCTTCATCTTTGCGGGCGAGGATCCGGTTGCGCCCGCCAAAGCGATCATGGGCTTCGCGAAGGAGCATAAGGCGCTTGAGGTGAAGGGCGGCTTCGTTCAGAACACCATTGTTGACGCCGCTGCGGTGAAGGCGATCGCATCGCTGCCTTCGCGGGAAGAACTCATCGCGAAGCTCCTCGGTACCATGCTCAACCCCATGGCGAACACCGTGCGGATCCTCAACGCACCCGTTGGTGCACTCGCGCGGGCGATCAACGCCGTCGCACAGCAGAAAGAGGCGGTGGCCGCGTAGAGCGCGCAGATGCCGCACACGTCCGATCTGCGACCGGGAAGAGACCCGGCGCACACCTGAAAAGGAGAACAGAGAGAGATGGCTATCAGCAAGGACGAGGTTCTGGAGTATATCAAGCAAGCGCCCGCACTCGAGCTTGCCGAGCTCGTCAAGGAGCTCGAAGAGGTCTTCGGCGTGTCCGCCGCCGCTCCGGTGGCCGTGGCCGCCGGAGCCCCAGCCGGCGGTGCCGTCGAGGCCGCCGAGGAGGAGAAGGACTCCTTCGATGTCGTGCTCACCGGTGCTGGCGACAAGAAGATCCAGGTCATCAAGGTCGTGCGCGAGCTGACCTCGCTCGGCCTCAAAGAGGCCAAGGACCTGGTCGATGGCGCTCCCAAGCCGGTGCTCGAGGGTGTCAACAAGGAGAAGGCCGAGGAGGCCAAGACCAAGCTCGAGGAAGCTGGCGCTGCCGTCGAGCTCAAGTAGCAGATGCACACACCGTTGTGGGCGGGGCCTCGCCCCGCACTCTGGCGATGGATGGCCGGGACTGCGTGAGGCGGCCCGGCCTTCTGCGCCGCATCGCAAGGTTTTCAAGGATTGACCTTGAAGAGGTTTCTGGGTATTCTGGTTCTTTGCGACTATACTACGCCGTTTCTACGCATGAAGGAGGAATCGCCTGGTGCCCCGCGGACAAGGTTCCCCCGCCGTAAGCGCAGGTATTCGCCAGCGCCGTACATTCGCGAAAATCCCCGAGATACTCGAAGTCCCCAATCTCATCGACATTCAGAGAGAGAGTTTCAGGTGGTTCCTCACTGAGGGCCTCAATGAGACGTTCTCTGATATCTCACCCATCGAGGACTTCACAGGCAACCTGGCCGTCGAGTTCGGTGGCCACGAGTTCGGCGACCCCAAGTACTCCGTCGAGGAGTGCAAGGAAAAGGACATGTCCTACCAGGCGCCGCTCTTCGTCGAGGTCCGGTTCATCAACAAGGAGACCGGTGAGATGAAGGAGCAGCAGGTCTTCATGGGCGATTTTCCGCTCATGACCGACCGCGGCACTTTCATCATCAACGGTACCGAGCGCGTCGTGGTCTCCCAGCTCGTACGCTCACCCGGTGTGTACTACGCCGAGGAGCTCGACAAGACCACCGACAAAGCCATCTACACGACCAAGGTCATCCCGGCTCGCGGTGCGTGGCTCGAGCTCGAGACCGATCGCCGCGACATCGTGAGTGTGCGCGTCGACCGCAAGCGCAAGCAGCCGGTCACCGTACTGCTCAAGGCGCTCGGCATCGCCGAGACCCGCGAGGAGATCCTCGAATTGTTCGGCAACGCGGAGTGTATCGAGCGCACGCTAGAGCGCGACTTCACCGAGACGCGCGAAGAGGCGCTCATCGAGATCTACAAGCGCTTGCGTCCGGGCGAGCCGCCGACTGTCGAGTCGGCACGCACTCTGCTCGAGGGGTTGTTCTTCAACCCGCAACGCTACGACCTTGCCAAGGTCGGCCGCTACAAGGTGAACAAGAAGCTCGAGCTCTCCCTTCCCGACGAGCAGTCCACGCTCACCAACGAGGACATCCTCGCGGCTGTGCGCTACCTCGTGAAGCTCTGGGAGAGCGCGGATGACTACGAGGTCGATGACATCGACCACTTCGGCAACCGCCGCATCCGCAGCGTTGGCGAGCTGATCCAGAACCAGTTCCGGATCGGCCTTGCCCGCATGGAGCGCGTCGTGCGCGAGCGCATGACCACGCAGGACGTTGACGAGATCACGCCGCAGTCGCTCATCAACATCCGCCCCATTGTGGCGAGCATCAAGGAGTTCTTCGGTTCCTCGCAGCTGTCGCAGTTCATGGACCAGACCAACCCGGTCGCCGGACTCACCCACAAGCGACGTCTCTCGGCACTGGGTCCGGGTGGTCTGTCACGTGAGCGCGCCGGCTTCGAGGTCCGCGACGTGCACCCGAGCCACTACGGCCGCATGTGCCCCATCGAGACGCCTGAAGGCCCGAACATCGGACTGATCGGCTCGCTGGCGACGTTCGCGCGCATCAACAAGTACGGTTTCATCGAGACGCCCTATCGCAAGGTGGTCAAGGGCAAGGTCACCGATGAGATCGAGTACCTCACTGCCGATGTCGACGAGCGCTACATCATCGCGCAGGCCACCGAGCAGTTCGATTCCAAGACGCGCAAGTTCCTAAACGACCGCGTAGGGTGCATCAAGAAGGGCGGCGTGCCTATCGACGTCGAGCCTGCGGCTGTCGACTACATGGACGTGAGCCCGCGCCAGATCGTGTCGGTCGCCACCGCGCTCATCCCGTTTCTCGAGCACGACGACGCGAATCGCGCGCTCATGGGTTCGAACATGCAGCGTCAGGCGGTCCCGCTCATGCGGCCGACCGCGCCGCTCGTCGGCACCGGTATGGAGTACCGCGCCTCAATCGACACCGGCGAGATTCTGCTTGGCAAGCGTGCGGGCACCGTCGAGTACGTCGACAGCGTGAAGATTATCGTGCGCGCCGCCGACGGCAGCATTGACGAGTACTTCATGCCGAAGTTCATGCGCTCCAACCAGGGCACGTGTATCAACCACCGGCCAATCGTCGTCGAGGGCGATACCGTTGCTGTCGGTGATGTCCTTGCCGATGGCCCCTCCTCGGAGATGGGCGAGCTCGGCCTCGGTCAGAACCTGCTCGTCGCGTTCATGCCCTGGGAGGGCTACAACTACGAGGACGCAATCATCCTCTCCGAGCGGCTCGTCAAAGATGACGTGCTCACCTCGATCCACATCGAGGAGTACGAGGTCGAGGCGCGCGACACCAAGCTCGGTCCGGAGGAGATCACCCGGGAGATTCCCAACGTTGGTGAGGACGTGCTTGCCAACCTCGACGAGGACGGCATCATCCGCATCGGCGCCGAGGTCTTCCCTGGCGACGTGCTCGTGGGCAAGGTCACCCCGAAGGGCGAGACCGAGCTCACCGCTGAGGAGCGCCTCCTGCGCGCCATCTTCGGTGAAAAGGCACGCGAGGTGCGCGACACCTCGCTCAAGGTGCCGCACGGTGAGACCGGGCGCGTCATCTCGGTCCGCACCTTCAGCCGTAACGCGGGCGACGACCTGTCGCCGGGCGTGAACGAGCTCGTGCGGGTCTACGTCGCGCAAAAGCGCAAGATCTCCGAGGGCGACAAGCTCGCTGGCCGCCACGGCAACAAGGGTGTCATCGCCAAGATCCTCCCGGTCGAAGACATGCCCTTCATGGCCGACGGTACATCCGTCGATGTCATCTTGAACCCGCTCGGCGTACCGAGCCGAATGAACGTTGGCCAGCTGCTCGAGACTCACCTCGGGTGGGCTGCGAGCACGGGCTGGAGTGACGAGGCGAAGCAGAAGGAGCCAGTCGAAGGGCCGATCCACGTGGCCACGCCGGTGTTCGACGGCGCGAGCGAGGCCGAGATCTCGGATGTCATAGAGCGCTCCAACGAGAACATGCGCCTGAAGGCCACCCGGCGCTTCGGCAAGAAGGCTCGTGAAGACCTCGTTCCGACCCTGTCGCGCGAGGGCAAGACCGTACTCTACGACGGCCGCACCGGTGAGCCGTTCCGCGAGCCGGTCACCGTGGGCCACATCTACATCCTCAAGCTACTCCACCTGGTCGACGACAAGATCCACGCCCGTTCGACCGGGCCGTACTCGCTCATCACCCAGCAGCCGCTCGGCGGTAAGGCGCAGTTCGGTGGTCAGCGATTCGGAGAGATGGAGGTCTGGGCGCTCTATGCATACGGTGCCGCCTACGTGCTCCAGGAGATCCTCACTGCGAAGTCCGATGACGTCCTCGGCCGCGTGAAGGCCTACGAGGCGATCGTCAAGGGCGAAAACATCCCCGAGCCGGGTATCCCCGAGTCGTTCAAGGTGCTCGTCAAAGAGATGCAATCCCTCTGCCTCGACGTCGAGATCCTCACCGAGGACGGCGGCGAGATCGAGCTCAAGGACGAGGATGAGGACATCTTCAAGACGGCCGAGGAGCTCGGCCTGGATCTGGGTGGCTCCGGCGGTCCCTCTGGGGACAAGGAGAGCACCGACATGCTCGAGGAACTGATCGAGAGCGACATCTCCGCGCTGGATCTCGGCGATGGCCTTGATTCCGACGGCACGGACGAGGAGGAGTAGACCTTGCTCGACGTCGATGTGAACAATTTCGATAGGCTCCGGATAGGCCTCGCGTCATCCGAGCAGATCCGCCAGTGGTCCCGCGGCGAGGTGAAGAAGCCCGAGACCATCAACTATCGCACGCTCAAACCCGAGAAGGATGGCCTGTTCTGCGAGAAGATCTTCGGGCCGACCAAGGACTGGGAGTGCTACTGCGGCAAGTACAAGCGTGTCCGCTTCAAGGGCATCGTGTGCGAGCGCTGTGGTGTTGAAGTCACGCGCGCCAAGGTGCGTCGCGACCGTATGGGCCACATCGAGCTGGCCGCTCCGGTCAGCCACATCTGGTACTTCAAGGGTGTGCCGAGCCGGCTTGGCTATCTGCTCGACATCGCGCCCAAGGATCTCGAGAAGGTACTCTACTTTGCGTCGTCCATCATCACCTCGGTCAACGATGAGGACCGTGAGGCCGACCTCGCCATGCTCAAAGAGGAGCTCGCGGCCGATTTGGACGGGCTCGAAGCCGAAAAGGCAGAGGAACTCGCTGGAATCTCAGAGGAGCGCGACCGGCTCGTCGCAATCGCCAAGGGCGAACTTGAGCCCGAGGAGGGCGACGTCCTCAACGGCGAGACGCCCGTTGCCGACCGCGTGAAGAAGCTCGAGAAGGAGGCCACGCGCGACCTCTCCGATCTGGAGGAGGAGTACGCTGAGCGCAAGCACCTCCTGACCGAGGCGTTCGACACCTTCCAGAAACTCGCTCCCAAGATGCTCATCAACGACGAGACGCTCTATCGCGAGATGAAGGTCCGCTACGGCACGTACTTCCGCGGCGGCATGGGCGCCGAAGCCATCAAGGACCTGCTCCAACAGGTCGACCTCGACGCGCTCGGCGAGGAGCTTCGCACCCAGATTCGCGAGGGCAAGGGCCAGAAGCGAGCCAAGGCCGTCAAGCGCCTCAAGGTCGTCGCGGCGTTCCGGGGGTCGCAGAACAACCCCGCGTGGATGATTCTCGACGCGATCCCCGTGATCCCGCCGGATATCCGCCCGATGGTGCAGCTCGATGGCGGCAGGTTCGCCACGAGTGACCTGAACGACCTGTACCGCCGGGTCATCAACCGCAACAACCGCCTGAAGCGCCTGCTCGACCTCGGCGCGCCCGAGATCATCGTGAATAACGAGAAGCGCATGCTGCAGGAGGCCGTCGACGCGCTCTTCGACAACGGCAGGCGTGGCCGCCCGGTCACAGGTCCCGGCAACCGCCCGCTCAAGTCGATCTCGGACATGCTCAAGGGCAAGCAGGGCCGCTTCCGCCAGAACCTGCTCGGCAAGCGTGTCGACTACTCGGGCCGCTCGGTCATCGTGGTCGGCCCCGAGCTCAAGCTCCACCAGTGCGGCCTGCCCAAGACCATGGCGCTCGAGCTCTTCAAGCCGTTCGTCATGAAGCGTCTGGTCGATCTGGACCACGCGCAGAACATCAAGAGCGCCAAGCGCATGGTGGATCGCGGCAAGGGCGTCGTGTGGGACGTGCTCGAAGAGGTCATCACCGAGCACCCCGTGCTGCTCAATCGTGCGCCCACCCTGCACAGACTCGGTATCCAGGCCTTCGAGCCCGTGCTTGTTGAGGGCAAGGCCATCCGCATTCACCCCCTCGTCTGCACGGCGTTCAACGCCGACTTCGACGGCGATCAGATGGCGGTGCACGTACCGCTCTCCTCCGAGGCGCAGGCCGAGGCGCGCATCCTCATGCTCTCGACCAACAACATCAAGTCGCCCGCGCACGGCCGCCCGCTCACCACGCCGACCCAGGATATGGTCATCGGTCTGTACTACCTCACGGCCGAGCGCGAGGGCATGCCCGGCGAGGGCCGCGTGTTCTACAGTTTCGACGAGGCCATGCTGGCCTACGACAGCCGCAGCGGGCTTGACCTGCAGGCCAAGATCTCGGTGCGTCTCGCCGAGGACCTGCACGTCGAGACCGGTCCGGATGTCTACGAGGACCTGGCCGCGGGCTCGCGCATCGAGACCACCATCGGTCGCGTCACCTTCAACAGGTCACTGCCGTCCGATTACGCCTTCGTCAACCGTGAGATTGACAAGAAGGGTATCTCGCGCATCGTCGAGGAGTGCGCGAAGCGCTACTCGACCAACGAGATGACCGCCACGCTCGACGAACTCAAACGCCTCGGCTTCCACTACGCCACGCGCGCTGGGCTTACCGTGTCGGTCTACGACGCGGTCATCCCGACCGAGAAGGATGCGATTCTCGAGAGCGCCCAGGGTATCGTCGACAAGATTGACGAGCAGTACGATCGCGGTCTCATCACCTTCGACGAGCGGCATCGCCAGATCGTCGATGTGTGGACACGGGCCACCGATGAGGTGGGCGAGGCGATGGCCGCCAACTTCGACAAGTTCAACCCCATCTACATGATGGCGAACTCCGGAGCGCGCGGTAACATCAAGCAGATCCGCCAGCTCGCCGGCATGCGCGGCCTGATGGCGAACCCGAAGGGTGACATCCTAGACCGTCCCATCAAGGCGAACTTCCGGGAGGGGCTCTCGGTCCTCGAGTACTTCGTGTCGACGCACGGCGCCCGCAAGGGTCTGGCCGACACGGCGCTTCGTACCGCCGACTCGGGATACCTTACCCGCCGTCTGGTCGACGTGGCCCAGGATGTCATCGTTCGCGAGAGCGACTGTGGCACCGATGAGGGCGCGACCTTCACCATCGTGCCGGAGAACAGTCCGGCCCCAGTCGACCAGAACCTCGTAGGCCGCTGCCTGCTCGAGCCGGTCAAGCACCCGAAGACCGGCAAGGTCATCAAGAAGGCAGGGGAGTACCTCACCGACGAGGCCGACCTCTTCGCGCTGCTCGATGTGGGCGTCGAGACGGTCGTAGCGCGCACCGTCATGACGTGCCACGCCAGGCATGGCATCTGCCAGGCCTGCTACGGCTGGGACCTCGCCTCGCGCCTGCCGGTCGACATCGGCACGGCAGTCGGCATCATTGCGGCCCAGTCCATCGGCGAGCCGGGCACCCAGCTCACGATGCGCACCTTCCACACCGGTGGTGTCGCGGGTGAGGACATCACTCACGGTCTGCCGCGTGTCACCGAGCTTTTCGAGGCCCGCAAGCCGAAGGGTCAGGCGATTCTTGCCGAGGTCTCGGGTACGCTCAGGATCGAAGATGGCGAGAAGTCGCGCAGCCTCCTCGTCACCGACGAGGAGGGGCACGAGAAGGCATACCCGGTCTCCCGGCGCGCGCGCCTGCGCCCCGGTGCGGCGGACGGCGCGCTGGTCGTCCTCGGCCAGCAGCTTACCGAGGGTTCGGTCAACCCGCACGACCTGCTGCACCTCAAAGGCCCGAGCGACGTCCTCCTCTACATCGTCGCCCAGGTTCAGGACGTCTACCGCAGCCAGGGTGTGGATATCAACGACAAGCACATCGAGGTCATCTCGCGTCAGATGCTTCGCAAGGTCACAGTGCTCGAGCCTGGTGACACCGACTTCCTGCCCGGCCAGCTCGTCGACCGTCTCGTGTTCGAGCAGACGAACGAGCAGCTTATGGCCGACGGCGCGGAGCCGGGTGTAGGCACACCGGTGCTCCTGGGCATCACGAAGGCCTCGCTTGCTACCGAGAGCTACCTGTCAGCGGCATCGTTCCAGGAGACTACGCGCGTACTCACCGACGCAGCGATCGCGGGCAAGGTCGACCAGCTCCTCGGCCTGAAGGAGAACGTCATCATCGGCAAGCTCATCCCGGCGGCCACCGGCATGAAGCGATACCGCGCTGTGAAGCTCACCTACAAGGGACAGTCTGCCGAGTGGGAGCGTGTCGAGGAAGGCCCGCTGCCCGAGTTCGCGCCCGAGGAGCTCAAGGAGCTCGAGTCCCTACTGCCGGGTCCAGCGGTCGAGGAAGGCATGTCCGCCGACGACGCGGCTGCGTTCTTCGCCGACCTGGAGTCGGGCGCAGCGGACGCTGCCGAGATCGACGTCGCCCGCTTCGGCGGAACCGTCTTCGAGCCGGAGATTGCGAAGGCCGAGGACGAGTCCGGCATATCGTTCGACGAGGCCGTGCCGAACGCGGCCGCGCCGGGCGACGTCGGCTCGATGCCGCTGGGCGAGCTCGGTCTCTCCACCAGGTGGGTTACCAAGTTCGCCGAGGCAGGTGTGACGACCGTCGCCGAGGCACTGTCGTATACACGCTCCGAGCTGCTCGATGTTCCCGGAAT
>JACUUN010000065.1 GCA_014859265.1 Coriobacteriia bacterium | reverse complement strand
CCCCCTACCCGCCGTTGCCCTTGGTCTTGGCGATGGCGGCGAGGAACTCGCGGTTGCTCTTCGTCTGCTTGAGCTTGTCGATCAGCAGCTCGACGGCGGGACCGGGCTCGAGGCTGTGCAGGACACGGCGCAGGCGCCAGATGAACGGCGCCTCGACCGGGTCGAGCAGCAGCTCCTCCTTGCGCGTGCCCGAGGAGATGACGTCGATGGCCGGGAAGATGCGGCGGTTGGCGAGCCTGCGGTCGAGCCGCAGCTCGGCGTTCCCGGTGCCCTTGAACTCCTCGAAGATGACCTCGTCCATCTTGGATCCGGTCTCCACCAGCGCGGTGGCCAGGATGGACAGCGAGCCGCCGTGCTCGATGTTCCGCGCCGCGCCGAAGAACCGCTTCGGCGGGTAGAGCGCCGTGGAGTCCACGCCACCGGAGAGGATGCGGCCCGAAGCAGGGGTGGCCAGGTTGTACGCCCGCGCCAGGCGCGTGATGGAGTCGAGCAGGATCACCACGTCGAAGCCGCTCTCCACGAGGCGCTTGGCGCGCTCCATGACGAGCTCCGCGACGGCGATGTGGTTCTCGGCGGGCATGTCGAAGGTCGAGGAGATGACCTCACCGCGGATGGAGCGCTCCATGTCCGTGACCTCCTCGGGACGCTCGTCCACGAGCAGGCACAGCAGGTAGGTCTCCGCGTTGTTCTCCGCGATCGAGGCTGCGATGTCCTTCAGGATCGTGGTCTTGCCGGCCTTGGGCGGCGAGACGATCAGCCCGCGCTGCCCCTTGCCGATGGGCGAGACGAGGTCGATGATGCGCGCCGTGATCGCCATGGGATCCGAGCGCTCCAGGCCGAACTTCTGGTCGGGGTAGACCGGGGTCAGGTCGCGGAAGTCCTTGCGGCCGCGGATCTCCTCGGGATCCTTGCCGTTGACCGAGGACACCTTCAGCAGCGCGGGGTACTTCTCGTTGTCCTTCGGCGGCCGGACCTGGCCGCGGACCATGTCCCCACGGCGCAGCTCGAACCGCCGGATCTGCGACATCGACGCGTAGACGTCGTTGTCGCCGGGCAGGTAGCCGCTCGTGCGGATGAAGCCGTAGCCCTCCGGCAGGATGTCGAGCACGCCCACGATGTCGATGAAGCCCTCGGCCTTGATCTTGGCCTGGAAGACGGCCTCGACGAGCTCGTCCTTCTTCTTGAGCTTCCCGTCGAGACCGAGCTCGTCGGCCATCGCCCTCAAGTCGGCGACCTTCATCTCCGTGAGCTGCTCGCGCGTGACGGACGGCTGCGGTTCGACGTACGCGCCTCCGGCGCCGCCGCGGCGGCCTCTCTTGCGGGGTCGTGCGCTCATGAGTTCTTGACCTTCTCCCAGTCGGCTAGGAACGCTGCCAAGCCCTTCTCGGTCAGCGGGTGCTGCAGACACTTCTTGAGCACCGCGAACGGCACGGTCGCGATGTCGGCGCCGAGCAGCGCGGCGGCCACGACGTGCTGGGGGTGCCGCACCGAAGCGGCGATGACCTCTACCTTATGCCCGAAGTCGTAGTTGCGCAGGGCCCCGACGATGTTGGCGAGGTGCTCGACGCCGTCCTCGGAGATGTCGTCGAACCTGCCGATGAAGGGGCTGACGAACGAGGCGCCGGCCCTTGCCGCCATCAGCGCCTGCGGGACGGTGAAGCACAGCGTCATGTTCACCTTCACGCCGCGGGCCGCCAACTCGCGCGTGGCCGCCAGACCCTCCGACGTCGTGGGGACCTTGACGATCACGTTCGGGGCGAGGGCGGCCAGCTCCGCGCCCTCGCTCACCATCTCGCCGCGCTCCAGGCCGACGACCTCGGCCGATACCGGGCCGTCCACCAGCGCGCAGATGCGGATCACGTGGTCGTGGAAGTCCGCGAGACGACCGCCTTCTCGAGAGTACAGCGTGGGGTTGGTCGTCACGCCGGAGAGCACGCCCCACCCCGCGGCCTCCTCGATCTCGGCGATGTTCGCCGTGTCCAGGAAGAACTTCACTTGAACTCTCTCCTTCTCCCGTCCCTATCCCTCACCGATCACCGCGTCCACGATGTGCTCGATCACGTCCGCCACGGTGCGGTCGAGCTCGTGGCTGTGCAGCACCGGTGTCCCCTGCTCATTCGCGAGGTCCTCTATGTAGCGCCCAAGCAGCCGTATGTTGCCGAAGTTGGCCCTGTACCGCTCGAACGGCCGCGTGCCGTCGGTCTGGATCTCACGGATGTAGAAATGGCTCCGGTGCGCGTCCTCGTCATCGACCACGATCACGATCTGAACGACGAACGCGCCCGCGAACTGCGACGGCTTGATGTAGCCGGGTACGAGATGGATTCCCTCGAGGACCAGGCTCTCACCTTCGAGAACCGAACGGTCGATGAGGGATTTCACTCCGGTCGCCACGACGGCCGTCTGCTCGCGGAATCCGACGATGACGGGGTTCGCGCCCTGGGGGACCGGGACCCTCAGCCCGCGCCACGCGTTGAAAGCGCTCTCGTAGACCGCGGGCATGAGCTCCTTGGAGAAGATACCACGCATGACCTCCCGAATGGAATCCGTCGAGACGATCCTCGTGATGCCGAGGCGGTGCGCGATCTCGGTGGCGATCGTGGACTTGCCCACGCCGGTGGTGCCGCCGATCATCACGATGAGGGGTTTGTCCAGGCGCGCGAGCTCCTCCATCTTGCGGTAGCGCCGCGCGTACTCGCCGCCGGCATGGCGCTCCAGCGCGTCCACCGCGATCTCTCGCAGCCTCCCGAGGGTGATCATCGTCTCGTCGCGGGAGCGAAGCTCGTCCTGGATCTGCTGGGCGATCACGAACGCCTTGGCCGGCGAGAGGCCGACCGCCGTGAACGACTTGGCGAGCAGACCCTTGGAGAACGGCAGGTCGTGGATCTTGTCGCTCAGGAAGATCGTCTTGGCGTGGGGAACCCTCATGCGGCCCTCCCCCGTCCCCGCTCCACCGCCGCGGCCGCGGCCTCCTCCACCAGCGCCCCGAGGTCCTGACCGTCCACCGCGACGGGGACGTTGTCGCAGAGCACGGTCGGCACGCCGGCGTCCTCCCCGGCGGCGGCGACGACATCGATGGCCGCCGCCTTGAGCTCGGTCAGCAGCACGTCGAAGCTGCCGCGCGCCACGGCCATGTCCTCGCGCAGCCTCGCGCGGTCCGACAGGTGGGGACTGCTCCCGGTCACCTCGCAACCGAAACGCTCCCGCAGGTGGCCGACGAGCACCGGCAGCACCTCGGGCGGCGCCGTGGAGGCGAAGAAGACGCGCCTGCCTTCCACGGATTCGATCGGCTTGGGGCGGAAGGTGGTGGCCACGCACGGGATGCCCGGCCGCGCCTCGGCCGCGAACGCCTTGAGAGCGGCGACCTCCTCGGCGCTCGCATTGGGCTCCTCGGCCGTGGCCAGCACGACGAGGTCCGCGAGCGCCAGCCTGAACGGCCCGAAGTGGTCGCGCAGGTAGGTCAGGCCCCGTCCGGCGCCGACCACGAGCATCGCGGCGTCGAAGGCCACCGGCGGGATCGCGGCGCCCGAGCCTTCGGCTATGAGCAACTCCTTGCCCAGCGAGTCGGCGAGCCGCGCGCCGGCCGGCACGTTCGAGAAGAAGGTCTCCCCGGCCATCCCCCCGCCGCACCGCCGACAGCCCACGGTGGTCACGCGGCTCATCACCGCGTCCTCGTAGTTGTCCGAGGAGGCGTGCTTGCCCTGGCGTGCGAGCCGGAGCAGGTCCGGCGTGGTGAGCCGGACCTCGTCCCCGCGGATGAGCTCGGGCTCCTCGGGTCCCCCTCGGCCCATCGCGAGCACCACGAGGTCGGTGCCGCCGGCCTTCAGGCGCCTCGCCGCGTACGCCGAGATCGCCGTCTTGCCCACCCGCTTGCCGGTGCCGAGGATGCCCAGCGTCGGCGTGACGGGCCTCACCAGCGTCCTGGGCGGGTCGAACGCGAAGTCCGCGCCCACGTACCGTGCTCCGGAGCGCAGCGCGGCCGTCGCCAGCACGAAGCGGTCGGCCGCCGAGACGACCGGCTCGTCCGAGAGGTCCACCACCACCTCGGGCGAGAAGCGCTCCAGCGCGCGGGTGAGCGCGGAGAGGGCATCGGGGGCCGTCACCACGGGGACGCCGTAGACCTCCTCGTGAGCCTCGGCCTCGACCTTCTCCGTCCCGCCGAGGAACGCCGCCCCTACCACGTCGTGCCCGCGGCGCAACTCCTCGAGCGCGAACCTCACGACCGGCGGATAGTGCTCGCCGTCGATCAGCGCCAACACCCTCACGCCTCGACCTCCTCCTGCCTGTCGAGATCGGCGCTCGCGCGCCACGCGCAGCTCCGCCTGTTGGCGTCGCGCAGGTCCGCCACGGGCTCCGCGTCGCCGAAGGGCTGCTTCAACCAGACGCGGACGCGACCCGTCGGGTCGATCTCCAGCAGGTTGTAGGAGGGCCGGACCTTGCCGCGCAAGCGGTGTGAGCACGCCGTGCCGGCGTTGACGATGAGCATGTCCTCCAGCCGCCACACGTTGGGCACGTGCTTGTGGCCGCACAGCACCAGGTCGCACCCGGAGCCCTGCAGCACGCGAAGCACGTCGCCGGCATCGTAGACGATGTTGCGCTCCCGTCCGGTCCCCGGCACCGGCACGAGGTGGTGATGCATGCACAGGACCTTGAACTCCTCGGGCTCGCTGAACCGCTCCTCGACCCAGCGGTAGCGTTCGCGCCCGATGCGGCCCGAGTCGAGGTCAGGCTCGCTCGAGTCGATGCCCAGCAGCCGCACGCCGTCCACCCTCAGCTCCGAGGTGCGCGCGCCGAAGAACTCCTCGAAATGCTCCTCCCCGACGTTGCGGGCGTCGTGGTTGCCCAGCAGCACGAGCTTGTTCGGGCATTCGATCCGGCTCACCAGGCGGTTCGCGGACTTGAACTCCTGCCTGAACCCCATGTCGGTGAGGTCCCCCGTCACCACGACCGCGTCGGGCGCCAGCTCGTTGAGCTCGTCCACGACCCGCGTCGCAAGGCTCGGGATGTGATAGGTCGACCCGCAGTGCAGGTCGGAGATCTGCGCGACCAGGATGGGACCGCCGCGCTCACCCGGGGAAGGCACCTGCCCGTTCACCGGGGTACCGCTCTCGACCGCCCGAGCGGATCGGCGAGGTCCGGGACCGCCGCCTTGAGGTCGGGAAGGCGCCCGCCGGCCTCCAGCAGCGCGCGCAGGAGCGCGGGCAGCTGAGGGGCGTCGAAGTCGAGCACGTCCGGCTCGCCCTCGATCCCTCCCAGCTCGGCGGCGCGCTCGACAGCGACGGTGTAGTTGCCGAGCGTGTCGACGAGTCCCATCCTCTCCGCCTCCACGCCCATCCACACCCACCCCGTCGCCATCTCGCGCACCCTCGCCACAGGCAGATCGCGCCCCTCGGCCACCAGCGCGATGAACTGGTCGTACGCGATCCCCATCTGCTCGTCGATGAGCTCGCGCTCTTCGTCGGAGAGCTCCCGGAAGGGGCTGCCGACGTCCTTGAGCTCGCCTTTGGTCAGTACGACGACGTCCACTCCCACCTTCTCCATCAGCCCCTCGAGGTTCGGGACCTGCATGACCACGCCGATGCTGCCCACGGACGAGGTGGGCGAGGCGACGATCTCGTCGCACTGCGACGCGACCATGTACGCCCCTGAAGCCCCCACGTCGCCGATGCTGGCCACGACCGGCTTCTCGACAGCGGCCACCGCGGTGGCGATCTCCTGGGAGGCGGCGACGGTGCCGCCGGGCGAGTCGATGCGCAGCAGGATCGCCTTCACGCGCGGGTCGTCCTCGGCGTCCTTCAGGGCTGAGATGATCTCCTCGGGCGTGCTGGTGTCGGTGCCACCGCCCGTGCCGGCTATCACGCCGTCCAGGTGGATCAGCGCTACGGCGTCCGCGCGCCCGCCCAGGCCGTCGCCGGCGAAGAAGGCGAGCGCGCACAGGCCGCACGCGCCCATGAGCGCGAGCAGCGCGAGCCCGCCGAGGACGAGCGCGACCTTCGCGCCCGAGGAGGGGCGAGCGGCAGCGTCCGCGCGAGGCGCGGGGTCGGCGGGAGCGTCCGCGAGGGACGCGGGGTCGGCGGGCTCGTCCATCGGGGGTCTCCTTGCGCGGTGGACCGGCGAAGAAGGAGGGGATACCCCTAGTTTTCCCCAACGCCGCCCGCACGGTCAACCGCACGCCGGCTTGCGACGTGTAGGGCAAATGGGCGCTTGTGCCACCCTTGCCACGTCCCGAGGGAAAGCGGGCGCTCTGAGATTCGGGCCGCGAGCACGCGAGCCGTGCGAGCCGCACCGCTTGGCAACCAGATGCGCCCGCGCTTCTTAGGCTCGCAGCGAAGACGACACGCTCGTGCTCGCGATGGACGGAGGCTACGTGCCCGACCGCCACCCGCGGGGACTTCGAGGCCAAGGTGGGTATGGTGTGGGGCGCGTGGGCCGAGGTCTCCAAGGGCCGCGTCTGGCTTTTCGACCGCCTCGCTTACGGCGGCATCGAGGACGCCGAGACGTTCGGCAGGCGCATGAGCACGCTCGCGACCGAATCCGGGATGCTGTCGTGCGGGAGGACGATCGTGATTGGCGACGGTGCCCGCTGGATCAGGCGCGGCGCGCAACGTGTTTCCCAACGCGGTCTACGCGCTCGATCTCTACCACCTGATCCGAGAGTCGGGATCAGGAGCCTTGGCAACTCCCATTATCCCAGCCCAGAAGGTCACCGTCGTCTATCTACGAGTCAATCCCCTGGTCTTCTCGAAAGATCGGGGAGTCACGAACTGAACTCACGCGTTCCCAGTTCTCTATCGGATGCAACTCTCCACCATCAGTCTCGGCCCACACGCCCCGCACCAAGTCAACGAAGACGTACTGTCGGTTCAGCACAGCGAGATCGAAGGGGCTGTCCAGGGGCGTTCGTTGACGAGAGAACTCGAAGCCGATCGAGAACCGGCCTCCTCGGTCAAGATCCACCACCGTATGCTGGCCCGTCATCAACCCGCCGTCGCAGGTAATGACTGCAGGCTCAACCGATGACGTCTCCTCAGGGTCGAGGGCACGGCCTGACACTGACACGAGATAGCCGCGAACGTCGTCCTCCGTGGCGCCCTGCAACTCGATTCCCTGGAATCGATCGGGTCGCGCTTTGGCTTCGTCGAGAGTGAACGCGGCAACGCCCGTGATGTCCGCCCAGCGCTCTCCTTCGGGCGGCTCCTTCGCCTTCGCAAGCCAACCCGGGACATAGGACGCGCTCGTCTCGTTGGTGGCCTCGTCGCCATCGGGCTGAGGAGTCACGCGGCTGCAGCCAGAAGCCGCAGCGAACGCAAGAACCGCCAGCGCGAGCAGAAGGCGCCTAGCCATTCGTCCTACCAGTCCTGCCTTCGCGAATCGGAACGTTCCTGACAGCATCGACGTGAACCGCCCCGCCATTCTCGAACCCCATCCTCCAGGCAGGCAACAAGTGGAGTGAGCCATCACTTGAGGAATGCGGGTAGTAGACAAGATCCATCACTTCCACCGCGACGTCAGGAGGGAGATCGAGAGACCAGACAGCCGCGTCGAGCGCAGAATCAAGAGCCGCGGCGTGAGAGATTGGCTCGCCAGCAGCCTGATGTGTCTCCGTGACCTCGAACCACTTCTTCCGCACCTCCCTGACGCCCGCGTTGTCGAGATACACCGTCAGGCCCGCATCATTCCCGTCGATAACTGCATCGCCTACCTGCTGAAGGAATCTCACCTCGTACTCCACCGGCTCGAAGACCTCGGGCGCGTCTGACTCGAAGTCGAAGCGAGTGGTTACCACCTTGTTGACCTGAGCTAGGACAGCATCAGCAGGCAGTTCGCCCCGCTCCTCCAAGTAGGCCCTTGCCCGTTTGACGGCACCGGATTCATCGAAGTCGAGAGGGGTGAGCCCGAGCCCGCGCTCGCTGCAGTACTCTTGCACGCCATTCGGCATGGACGAGCACGACTCGAATCCGTTCAGTCCGTACCTCTCGCTTCGGATTGCCCGAAGTCCGTCTGTCGTCTCAAGACTCTGACGCTCACTACCCGTCATGAAGCTCCGAAGATTGCCACCGCTGAGTCGCGCCGTCTTCTGAGGCAGAGTCCGCTTCCTTCCGATGAGGGCGGACCCAGTCCTGAACTGTACGTCTCCCTTGCGGACCTTGTCGGGCAATGGGGTGTCTGAAGCGAATGCGAACCTCTCTCCGATCATGCTGCTTAGCCATGCAAATAGCCCTACGCCCACAGACTTCGACTGCCCTATTACCTCGGGCTGGTAGCTCGACAGGATACACTTCCAGCTGCCTTCTTGCTTACTCAGGTAGTCGATTCGATAGGTGCTGTTTGCAGCGGTATCAGCAGTCGGCCCTGCCCCAACTCGATGAAGCCTGTCTGACCTATTGGCGTAGTGGGCAACATAAGCCCAGTTGACACTACTGTCCTTTCGGCTATTGGCTGTTCGCCAGGAGTCAAGAACAGAACGTTGCTCCGTGAACGCGCACTTGGCAAACTCCCACGCAATGGCTGTGTCGGTGAATCCGGGTGCGGTACCTGCGTAGCCCATTATTGCGTGTGCACGATTAGGGCTGCCCAGCAGGGTACGAGCCCAGCACTTGGCGTTTGAGTTGTCTCGATAGGTATTGCGCGGGTAGACATCGAGTTGACTGCAGGCAGCAAAGACAACCCATTCAAGATCTGTATCCCAAGCTGACTCATTGACGCCCACACCGGTCGTCCAGGCAAAACCTACTTCATTCGGAGAGGCGTTGGCACACGCGGTGTCCGGCGAGATAGAATCATCGAACCCGTTCAATGGGTACTCGTTGTTTGGATAGAAGTAGATTGGCAGAAGCGCATATGGCAGACCATGACCCGACACATACAGGATGTCCGAATCATCTGCGGCTTGTACCATGCTCGAGTTTGCGCCATCACAGAAATTATACCATCTCACGTGATTGGCAGAGTTGGTGCTCGTACAGTTCTTGAACTGTTCACGAATCCAACCCGATTCGCCAAATGCAAGGTCGAAAGCTCTGGCGTCCGAGTCGTCCCCGATGGAGCGCGTGTAGAGAACGCTATACTTGGGAGTGTAGGTATCATTCTCAGCAAGTGCAGTAGTCCCGTGTAGAGACATCGAAAGCACCACGCACAACGCCATAAGAACGCGGCGCAATCGCCTCCACCTGTTGCACATATGCGCGCCCCCCCAAACAGTCCGGCTCCCACTGGGGAAATGCCTGCCGCCTCACGGCTTGACTCCCCATGCCTCCAGTGTGTGCTGCTGACGTGAGCCTGTCACCACGCACGCAGGTCCCGCCCGACTCGACTACTCGCCATCCTAGCCTCGATCC